>JBOHCT010000092.1:0-15899 GCA_050699055.1 Streptosporangiaceae bacterium
CCTACAGGGGCTCCGTTGCACTTCCCGGCCACGACACGCAGCCCCTACCAGATCGTGATCACCGCCACCGCCCGCCAAACCCGGCAGCCCTAGCGGCTACGCCTCACAACTTTGCGCACCGCCGTGAGCATCAACGGAACCCTGCATTTCAACTTCAGCGACTACGCCGTCTACTACCTGGCCGCACCGCTCCGGCACCTGATACCGCTCGGCGGTATCGACGGCGATCTCGGACTGACGATCACCAACGCCTACCTGGCGGCATTCCTCGACCACACCGTCAAGGCCTGATCGGAACCCCTACTCACCGGAAAGTCCACGTCTTACCCGCGAGTACGAGTCCAGCACGCGCCACAGTGAGCCAGCAGGTCGCCGGGCGCTCGTTTCCCGCCGCCGCGAGCCAGGCTTCCCGATGCCGGGGCTCGCAGTCGTCCCGGGCATGGGGTATGTGTTCGGGTTCTTCGGGGTCCGTGCGCATGGATGAGGGCGCCGATTCCCGTACGGGGGATCGGCGCCCTCATCGACTTGTTGAGCCCTAGTTGTTGTCCTGGGCGGCGCCCTGCTTGCAGCTGTTGTTGGTCACTGCCAGGGTGTGGCCCGCTGGGCTGAGGAGGCCCAACGCGCCGGTGACGTCGTGCACCGGCACCTGGACGCCGAGCACGTTCACCGGGACGTGGTTGTTGCAGACCTGCACCGGCACCTGGTTGTGGCTGACGTTCACCAGGCCCGTGTCTACTGAGGTGTCCCCCCCGTGGCCGTAGCCGGTGTGGGCGCTGGCCGCCGGCGCACCGAGGCCGATCATCCCCGCCGCCGCGACGGCGACAACGAACGCCTTACGCTTTCCGGACATACTGTGTCCTTCCCCCTCCTCTTTCGGGTAGGTCGCACGATGTGGAACACAACCTCACACTAGCAACGTGGCCTGTTCCGGACCGAACTCTACATGCATCCTCCCGCGCGCCAAACTATTTCTCGGCATTGTGTGCGTGACCACACTGAACATTGGGAAGGAATAGCAGCAAAACCGGACAGTCCGGACATCGCCCGTCGGCTCGCTCCCGGTTGCCTAGACACATGTCTGCAGCAACCCGGCGACGTTTGTGGCCGGATTCGGACGAAAAGGGAGACACGCATATAGCATGCTCTTCTATAACCAATGGGTCGTTTAGGAGACCGTGAGGCCGTTCCGACCCAAGGGCGCCTACGATGACGCAATGCATCGAAGCAGACTTCGCGCGGTCCTGATCGACGCGCCGAGCGACGACTTCACGGCGGAGGCCGAGTTTTGGGGGAGCACGCTCGGACGCTCGCTCAGCCGTCAGCCGGACGACGCGCACCCATACCTCGGGCTGATGCCGGGCGACCGGGGCGTACGGGTGAGCCTTCAGCGAGTTGATGATGCTGCCCGCGTCCATCTCGACATCGAAACCGATGACGTGGAGGCCGAGGCCAGCCGCCTCGAGGGACTCGGGGCGCGGCGTGTCGAGGCCGTCGAGGACTGGGTCGTCATGCGGGACCCAGCAGGCTTGTTGTTTTGTGTCATCCCGGTGGATGGCTCGGACTTCCCTCAAGAGGCAGCGACCTGGGAGTGACGCCGCCCGCGGTCGCCCCGGCAAGAACATCTCTTGACGTGTCCGACGCGGCGGCCGCGCCGCGAACGAGCCTGACGTACAGCTCCTCCAGCAGAAGGGCTGCCGTGTCCCATCGGTACTCCGCCAGAACCTGAGCTCGCAGCCCGGCCGCGCCGTCCAGGTCAGCAGCACCGCCCAGCGCGTCACGGAGGGCACGGACAAGCGAGACCTCGTCGCCGGAACGAAACAGCCGATGCCCGGGACCGTCGTCAAGGCAGACCTCGCGATGGGGATCGATATCGCTCGTCACGACCGGGAGACCGTACGACGCCGCCTCGAGCAGCGTGAGCGGCATCCCCTCCACATACGAGGGAAGGACGAACGCCGCGGCGTTGGAGTACAGCTCGGCCAGCAGCTCACCGTAGACGTTGCCGACGAACAGCATCCGCGGATCCTCGCTCGCGAGTCGGCGCAGCTCGGCTACACAATCGTCGGTGAACGAGGAGTCGCCGGCGATCACAAGTCGGCGTTCGCCAGGGACGCGACGGTACGCACGGATGAGCAGATCCGGTGCCTTCTCCGGCACGAATCGCCCGACGAAGAGGGGGTACGAGCGGCGAGCGAGGCCGTAGCGAGCCTTGATCGTGTCGGCTGGGCGTGCCTGCGGAGCGTCGACGCCGTTCGGCACGTAGATCGCGTCGCGACCGAAGCGCCGCGCGTAGCGGCTGGCCAGACCGCGGGAGACGACCACCGTCGCGTCGGGGCACCCGGGCGCTCATCCAGCGCGCCGTGCCAAGGATGGCGCGCGCAGATGGTCGTGCTGGAGTCCGATCCGGCCCGGGCGAGGGAGATCGCCGCCGGGCCGATCAGCGTCCTGCGCACCATCCCCGGATATCCAGAGAACTTCCGCCGGATGGGGTTCACCGATGATGACATCGACCAGCTGAGCGACCGCTTGGTGGATGGTCTCGTGGCCTGGGGCGACGCCGACGCGGTCGCCGCGCGGGTGGCGGAGCACCGGCAGGCGGGCGCCGACCACGTCGCCGTGATGCCACTGGAAACGCCGAGCCGACGGCTGGGAGATCCTGGCCCGCACCCTCATCCGGTGACAGCTCGGGATCGGCGGGCGTACGACCATCAGGCCGATCGAGGGCCTGCCGCTCCTGCACATAGAGCGTCCCGAGCTGTCCGGTGTCCACCGTGTGCTCAAGGACGTCTTCGACCGTACGCTGGCGGCGGGTGCCCTGTTCCTGCTCTCGCCTGCGCTCGTCGCGGTCGCGTTGGTCGTGCGGTCGAGCAGTTCCGGTCCCGCGCTGTTCCGGCAGCGCCGGGTGGGCAGGGACGGCCGGGAGTTCACGCTGTACAAGTTCCGCACGATGTGTGCCGACGCCGAGGCGCGCCGGGCGGACCTGGTGTTGCGGGGCGAGCACGACGGGGTGCTTTTCAAGATGAGGAGGGACCCCCGCGTCACGACGGCGGGTGCCTGGCTGCGGCGCTACTCACTCGACGAGCTCCCGCAGCTGGGTAACGTTCTGCTCGGGCAGATGTCCCTTGTCGGTCCGCGGCCACCGCTGCCACAGGAGGTCGCTCAGTACGGCGACGACGTGCGCCGCCGCTTGGTGGTAAAGCCCGGGCTCACCGGCCTCTGGCAGATCAGCGGCCGCTCGAACCTGTCCTGGGACGAGTCGGTCCGCCTCGACCTGCGTTACGTCGTGATCCTCTGGAAGACCCTGCACGCGGTGCTTCGCGGCGATGGCGCGTACTAGCGAGATGCCGGGTGGGCGGCCGTCCCGTTGCTGGGGCGGGTGAGATGGCGCGTGGTGAGCTGGGCGTTCAGCTCGGCCCCCAGCAGAACGGCCAGCGCCGAGATGTAGAAGAACAACAGGGCGGCGATCGGTGTGGTCAAGGGCCCGTACGTCGACAGGGTCCTGAAGGCGAACCGTAGGAACACGCGGAGGATGATGCTGCCAATGAGCCAGACCGCGATGGCGAACACGGCGCCGGGTACATGGGCCCGCCAGCGCACCCGCACCGGCATCCCCACCCGGTAGAGCACCATGACCACGACGAACGCGACGACCACCACGGCCGGCCAGTAGCCGACGTGTACGAGCGTGCCGGTGAGGCGACGCACCTCCTCGGGCAACAGGTCGGTGACGACGCGCGGGCCCACGACGAGGAGCGGCAGGAAGAAGACTCCCGCCACCAGGGCGGCGACGTAGAGGCCCACGGCCGTGAGGCGGGTCCGCACGATGCCGCGTACGCCGTGCTGCCCGTAGGCGATGGCGATCGCGTTGATGAACGCGCCCAAGGCCGTCGATCCGGTCCAGAACGCGACGACGAACCCGCCTGAGGCCACCGCCGCGCGTCCACGCGACAGCGTGCGATGGACGAGCGGTTCGACCACGTTATTCACGGTCTGCGGGGTGAGGAACTCCGTGACGCCGGTGAGGATCCGGTGCTGCACGGCTGGGACGACACCAGGGCCGAGGGCCGGCGCGAGGTAGCCCACGAGGCCGAGCATCCCCAGCATGAGAGGAGCGAGGGAGAGCAGCGCCCAGAAGCCGACCTCAGCCGCCAGGCCGTGCACACGATGTTGCCACGCGCTCATCGTCGTGCGGTGCACGAGGCCCGAGAACCGCGTGAGACCCTCGGACCGCCGAAGGCGCCTGCGAATCGTACTCGTCACCCCCGAGGACGGCTGTTCCGGCCGTGCCGGTCGTAGCTCAAGCATCGCGAGAATGATCCTAGGGCCACGGCGAGCATGGGGCGGTAATGAACGCCGGCGCTCAGCGCAGCGTGGCCGCGGGGCCCGCCTGCCAGCTCGTCCACAGCGGCCGGTAGCCGTGTCGGTACCAGAACGCTGTTGACAGCGGGTTGGGCAGCGCGTGGTGGAGAAGGGTCACGGCTACACCCGCGTCGTCGATGACGCGGTGAGCCTGAAGTGGCCTCGGCCAGCCGCCTCTAATCTAGCGGCCCGCCCGCGAACACCATGTCGATAGCACGTTTGTCGTGCGCGGGAAGCACCGTGATATCGGGCGACATCCGGTGGAGCCGGACCACGGAGGCGTACGTCTCCTCGCGGTCGACGTCGACGAGGCGGCCGGGTAGAGGCGCCCTCTCCAACGCGGCCCGCACCTGGAAGCTGTTCCACACCGCGTCACCGGCGAGCAGACATCGGCGTCCCGAGCGCAGGGTCACCAGTACCCCAACGTGCCCGGGCGTGTGGCCGGGCAGGCTGACAACCACGACCGTGCCGTCGCCGAAGAGGTCGAAGCTCGCAGAAAAGGTCTCGACCGGGGGCCCGTTCAGGTCGAATGGGCCCAGGGCCGCGCCCGCGTACGCGTCGGGCACCACCAGCGCCCGTGTGACGGCCGGTAGCTGCGACAGGTGGCGCTGACGCGTGTCGTGGCACACGCCCGCGTCCACCAAGAACGTGGCCTGCTCGTGCTCGACCAGGAACGCCCCCATCGTCATCGGGGAGAGCCACGGCCGCCAGGTGCCCTCGGCGATGGCGAAGGTGGGTGCGGAGAAGGAGTTCTGCGGAAGTGCGCGCAGCGAGACCCCGCCACGGGCGTGAGGCGGCGTCACGGGGTCGAGGCCGGCGAGGAAGGCGGGGTCGGGACGCCGGGGACGTACGACCCGAACGAGCGTGGGACCAAGGGCTTTCGCGGCATGGACCGCCGTCGTCGTTCCCACCGATCCGGACATGTGTCCCTTCGTCCTTCGCGACCCGCGCCAGACCGGGCAAGCCGGTGAGCGTCACGCGGAATGTACCGGTCGGTGGCAAGCTTCGTGCAGACGCTCACCCCTGCGGGTCTCCTTGCCCGCGGGACGGGGGAGGATCGTGCCCGGTCTCCGCCACGATGTTTCCCTGATGCGTGTACGCGTCCGTGGGTGTTGGCCATAGCATGGTCGTCAGCGTGACCCGGACGCATCCGGCCAGAGTGTCAGACCCCCCCGTACGACCTTCGTCCCAGGGCCGACTTATGAATAATGACGAAACTGAAATCCTGCCCACTACGTTTCGTGAGGACGCGTTCGACGTCGTCATGCGTGGCTACCAGCGCCACCAGGTCGACGACTACATGACGCGCACGAAGCAACAGATCGAGGAGCTGCAGGCCCGGGTCGCCCAGGCCGAGCAGGAGGTCTACGAAGCGCGGCGCGACGCGCAGCGGACTTCCGACGAAACCGCGACCCTGAAGCGGCAGCTGGAAAACTACGAGCCCACGCCCGACGAGCTCGGCGAGCGCCTCACCCACATCCTCCGGTTGGGCAAGGAGGAGGCCGACGAGAAGCGCACCCAAGCGACCGCCGAGGCCGAGCGCGTGCGCGGCCAGGCGCAGGAGGAGGCCGGCCGGCTACGTACCGAGGCCAAGGAAGAGGCAGACCGCCTCCGCGCCGAGGTTACGGAGGAGGCCGAGCGCGCCCGTGGCGAGGCGAGGGAAGAGACCGAGAAGCTGCGCAACGACTCGCGGGAGTACGCCGAGCGGCTTCGCGGAGACGCCGAGCAGCACGCACAGCATCTCGTCGCCGACGCGGAGGAGCGCGCTCGCCAGACGGAGGAGGGTGCGCACGAGCGCGTCCGAGCGCTCGGCGAACGCCATGACGACCTCATGGAGCGGCTGTCCTCCGCGCACGCCTCGCTTCGCGGGCTGCTCAAGCAGCAGGGTGCCGAGGAAGAAGAAGAGGTGCAGGCTGTCGATGACTCGCCTGCCGAAGCGGAGACCGTCGAGCCCGGCGAGGAGACGACCACCGAGGCCGGTGACGCGACCGCGGTTCAGCAGCCCGTCGAGGAAGACGGCCCGCCCAACGGCGCCACCAAGAAGCAGCGCGTCGTCCGTCCCCGCTCGTAGCGCTCGGTAGGCCCCGACCGAGCCCCCTCGAGATCCGCATCTGTGGTCCGGGAGGCCAGTGTTCTGCACTTCCCGACCACAAGTGCGGTCATATGTCGGGCATGATGCCGACCCACCTGGCTGGCTGGCCCTACGGGGAGCCACAATCGAGGGGTGATGGGACGAACGGCATATCTCGTAGGCGGCGTGCGAACGCCGATGGGCAAGTACGGGGGCATCCTTGCCTCCGTGCGTCCGGACGATCTCGCGACCCGGGTGGTCGCCGAGGCGGTCGAGCGGGTCGGCGTCGACCCCGGGGCGATCGATGAGGTCATCCTCGGCGCGGCCAACCAGGCCGGCGAGGACAACCGCAACGTGGCGAGGATGGCGGTGCTGCTCGCCGGCTTCCCCCACCATGTGCCCGGCTACACGGTGAACCGGCTGTGTGCGAGCGGCCTGACCGCTGTCGTCGACGCGGCGCGGGCTGTCGCGGTCGGCGACGCCGATGTGGCGGTGGCCGGCGGCGTCGAGTCGATGACCCGCGCGCCCTGGGCGATGACCAAGCCCGAGCGGCCGTGGGCGCGCCCTGGCCAGGTCGTGGACACCGCGCTCGGCTGGCGGCTGGTCAACCCGCGCATGGGGGACGCGGACGCTGGTGAGGCGACGATCAGCCTGGGCGCGACGGCGGAAAAGGTGGCGAAGTCGGACGGGATCACCCGCGAGGAGTCCGACGCCTATGCGCTGCGCAGCCATCAGCGCGCCGTCGCGGCCACCAAGGAGGGCCGCCTCGACGGCGAGATCGTGCCAGTCGAGACCGCCCAGGGCGAGGCAACGACCGATGAGGGTCCGCGGCCCGATACGAGTATGGAGCGTCTCGCGCGGCTGCGGCCCGTCTTCGCGGGCGACGGCGTCGTCACGGCGGGCTCGTCGTCGCCGCTCTCGGACGGAGCGGCCGCGCTCGTGGTCGCGAGCGAGGACGCGGTGTCGCGGTACGGGCTGACGCCGCGCGCGCGGCTAGTCTCCACCGCGAGCGCAGGGGTCGCGCCGTCGACGATGGGCCTCGGCCCGGTGCCGGCGACCGAAAAGGCACTTGCCAGGGCGGATTGGAAGGCCGGTGACCTCGAGGCGGTAGAGCTGAACGAGGCGTTCGCCCCTCAGGTGCTGGCCTGCGTACGGCGGCTCGACCTCGACGAGACCACGCTCAACCTCGACGGCGGTGCGATCGCCGTCGGCCACCCGCTGGGCTGCTCAGGGACGCGGATCCTCGTCACCCTGCTCGGTCGGATGGAACGCGAGGGAGCGCGGCGCGGCCTGGCCACGCTCTGCGTCGGAGTCGGGCAAGGAGTGTCGGTACTCGCCGAACGAGCGTGACCATCTGCGGGGGCGGCCGAGACCCTCTGTGCGCTCCCGCTCGACCATGAGGTACCACCGGGATCCCGGGCCGGGTTGTGGGTCGCCGGGGGCCGGCACTCCAGGGATGCGTGTTCGCTGACACGCGTCGTGCCGACATGGTAACGTGTGCCGGCAATCGAACGTACGTTCGAGTGGGAGGTTTGCCGTGCCGCTCGCGACCACACCCACGAGGGAGCCTGTGCGCGGCGCGGCCCGCGACACGCCGTAGGACTTTCTACGGAAATCTAAGACCAACGCTATACGGGCGCATAGAGTCCGATGGCATGGATCCGGTGCGCAACCCATACGCGCCAGGCGCCGGGCAGCGTCCTCCCGAGCTGGCCGGCCGCGACCGCGAGCTCCGGCAGTTCGAGGTCGTGGTCGAGCGGGTCGCCCGCGGCCGTCCGGAACGCAGCCTGATCCTCATCGGTTTGCGCGGCGTCGGCAAGACCGTACTGCTCAACGCGATGCGTTCCGACGCCATCCAGCGAATGTGGGGTACCGGCAAGATCGAGGCCCGCCCCGAGCAGTCGATTCGGCGCCCGGTCGCGGCCGCCATGCACATGGCCGTGCGCGAGCTCGCGCCGCGCCACCGCGCGCCCGAGCGAATCGAGTCCCTCTTGGGGGTGCTCAAGGCGTTCGCGATGCGCGACCCCTCCGCGCCCACCAGAGGTCCGCGCTGGCAGCCCGGCATCGACGTGCCCGCCGCTCGCGGTCGCGCCGACTCCGGCGACCTCGAGATCGACCTCACGGAACTGTTCGTCGACGCCGCCTCGGTCGCCACCGACCTCGGCGTCGGCATCGCACTGTTCGTCGACGAGATGCAGGACGTCGCCCCGCGCGACGTCTCCGCCCTCTGCGCGGCCTGCCATGAGCTCTCCCAGGTCGGGGGGCCGCTGATCGTAGTCGGGGCTGGGCTCCCGCACTTGCCGACCCTCCTGTCGTCGAGCAAGAGCTACTCCGAGCGGCTGTTCCGATACGTCCGCATCGGACGGCTCGCCCGCGACGCGGCCGACTACGCGTTGGTGGCACCGGCCGAGCGTGAGGGCGTCGAGTACAAGCAGGAGGCTCTCGATGCCTTGTACGACGCCGCCGACGGTTATCCGTACTTCGTGCAGGCCTACGGCAAGGTGACGTGGGACTACGCCCCGCACAACCCGATCGCCGCCGATGACGTCAGGGTCGCGGGACCGGAGGCGGAGGCCGAGCTCGCCGTGGGCTTCTTCGGTACCCGCTACGAGCGGGCGACGCCGGCCGAGCGAGACTACATGCGGGCGATGGCGACGCTGGGGGACGAGCCCGTACCGACCTCCGACGTGGCCGAGGTGCTCGGCCGCAAACCGTCGAGCCTGTCACCCGCCCGCGACAGCCTGATCAAGAAGGGGCTTGTCTACGCCGCGGAGCGCGGGCTCGTGGCCTTCACGGTCCCGCACTTCGGACAGTTCCTACGCTCGCAGCCCACGTGAGAGGCCGCGGGGCGACGCCGTTTTCGTACCGTTCTCTAGCCGTGTATAGCTTGAGCGCTAGAAAGGGTTAGATGAGGTAATGGCACGAGGTCGGGGGAGAGCGGGCTTGGAGACTCTTTCCGCGCCTGCGGATGTCGCGACCTGGGATCCTGTGGGTGAAACTGTTCGCCGCGCGGGAGCCGGGCGGATGTTTCCTTCACTGGTGCGAGGCTGTCTGTGATTCTCTAGTGACGTCTAGCGTGTCGACCATATGGCCCTAGACAACACGATGGGGATGAGCCCGCGGTGCTGCCGGACCACCGGGCCCGCCTCATGCGGGGAGGCGTACACGGCCACGGCCACGGCCAGGGCAGGAGTGCGAGACGTGTCGTTTGGACATCGGAGGTCCGGATGAGCTCACCGGCCCGGTCCGCCGCACGGTCGCGTCGCGCGTCTGTCGGCCCGCGACAGGTCGCGATCATGGCAATGGCGGCGATGGGACCGACCGCGGCGATCGCCCTCGACTTCCCCGCCATGAGCGGCTCAGCGGGTCCCGCGTTCGTGTTGTCGCTGCTGATCGCGCTCGCCGCGGTCGCGTGCATCGCCAGCGCCGTACGCGAGCTGGTGCGGTGGTACCCGCACCCGGGCACGTTCTACGCGTGGGGCGCCCGCGCCTTCGGAGCAAGGGGTGGCTTCCTGCTCGGGTGGGTCCTGCTCGGCGCCTATCTCGCCCTGGCGGCCAGCGGCCTCCTCCTCTTCGGCGGTTGGGGCGCGGCGTGGCTGTCGTCCTTCGGGCTGCCGGCTCCCTGGTGGGCGTGGAGCACCGCGGCGCTCGGGTACGTCACGATCATCACCGTCCGGGGGCTGCGTGCCAGCGTGCGGGGCATGATCGTCCTGCTGGCGTTTCAGGTTCTCGCCGTAGCCGTGGTGGCACTCGTCGCGTTCACGGCCGCCCCGCCCGCGGGTTACGACTCGAGCCGCCTCGTCGGCGGTGTCGGCTGGCCGGGCGTCCCGCTGGCGATGGCCGCGGGCATCCTCTCCTGCGTGGGCTTCGAGCAGGCCGCCACCTTGGCCGAGGAGACCGAACATCCACGCGACGATCTTCCTCGGGGAGTTTTCACAGGCGCTGTGCTCGTGCCCGCCTTCTACGTCGTGGTGGCGGTCGCGCTGGTGGTGGGGCTCGGGCCCAGGGCCGTGGCCGGTGCCGTTCCCCTCCAGGACGCCGCCTCCATCTACCTCGGCCCTGGCGGCAGCTCGCTGGTCGTCGCCGCCGGCCTCGGCAGCGCGCTGGCGCTGACCCAGGCCGTGTTCGGTGCGGCGGCCCGGCTCATCCGGGCCATGGCCCGCGACGGCCAGCTGCCCCGCGTCCTGGCCGTCACGCATCCGGACTTCGGCACCCCTTACGTCGCGACGTTCGCGGTCGCGCTGGTGGGCCTCGTGGTGGGGTGGAGCCTCGCGATCGTGCTCGAGCCGGTGCGGGTGTGGGCGGACCTCGCCGTCACGTTCTCCGCGCTTTTCCTCGTCGCCTACCTGTGCGTCAACGTCGTGGTCGTCGTCTGCGTCCGGCGGGACCATCCGGCCGAGCGGAGCGTCGTCCGTCACCTTGTCCTGCCCGCGGCCGCGATCGCGGCCGCAGGCTACGCGCTGTATCTGACGATCTGGCCCTTCCCCGGGCCGCCGTACGCGTACTTCGGCGCCGCGGCCGGACTGTGGATCGTACTCGGCGCGATCCTGGTCGTCGTGCGGCGCCGTCGCTTTGAGGGGGTGGTCGCAGCGGGCCGGTCCGGCGAGCCGACGTGACCCGCGATCACGATCAGAGGTCCGCCGGTAGCGTTGCGCCCATGGAGGGTGATCGTCACGAGGACTTCCGCGCGTACGTGCTCGCGCGCAGCGCCACCCTCCTACGCACGGCCTATCTTCTCACGGGTCACCGCGCCGATGCCGAGGATCTTCTGCAGACAGCACTCGCGAAGACCTACCTCGCGTGGGGCCGCATCCACGACCGTGGGTCGATCGACGCGTACGTGCGCCGCGCGATGGTCAACACCCACGTGTCGTGGTGGCGTCGCCGTAAGGTCGACACCTTCGCCACGGAGACGGTTCCCGAGCGGCCGACCGATGACCCGTCCGAGCAGTCCGTCCTCCACGACGCGATGTGGACCGCGCTCGGTCGCCTGCCGCGCCGCCAGCGGGCGGTCGTCGTCCTGCGCTACTACGAAGACCTGACCGAGGCGGAGATCGGCGACGTCCTTGGAGTGAGCGTCGGCACCGTCAAGAGCACGCTCTCCCGCGGCGTCGCCAAGCTGCGCAAGGATGTCGGACTCCGCGAAGACGTCGGGCTCCCGGAAGCCTCGAGCGAGTCAACGTCCTGACATCGTCACAGACCAGCTGTGCGGGTGCCGCGCCGCGCCGGTCGGGCATCGGAAGATCACGATCAGACACCGACACCTGACAGTCCGGCGTGCGAGCCGCCACAATCAAACAAGAGGCCGACCGACGACGGCCGGGCGCGCGAAGGCGTCATTCACCGCGGGCGTCCGACGGGTTCTGGTGTCGGTCGGCGGGCCGGACTCCGGGAGGTGTGCCGTGCGAAGCACAATGATGGACGTACCCCTGTCGCTCACCAACCTCATGCGCCATGGCACGACGGCGTACGGGGACAGCGAGGTGGTCACCTGGACCGGCTCCGGCGGCCGGCGCGCCTCGTACACCCAGGTGGGCGCGCGGGTCGCCCAGCTCGCGAACGCCCTGAGGCGGTTGGGAGTCACCGGCGACCAGCGAGTCGGGTCGTTCATGTGGAACAACCAGGAGCACCTCGAGGCGTACCTCGCCGTGCCCTCGATGGGCGCCGTTCTCCACACGCTGAACATCCGCCTGTTCCCCGACCAGCTCGCCTACACCGCCAACCACGCGGAGGACGAGGTCGTCATCGTGGACGGTAGCCTCGTTCCGCTGCTCGCGCGGACGCTGCCCGAGATGCGGACGGTCCGCCACGTCCTCGTTGTCGGCGACGCCGACACCTCGCCGCTGGAGCCGGGCGGCAAGCAGATCCACTCGTACGAGGAGTTGCTGGCCGCCGAGCCCGAGTCTTTCGACTGGCCCGAGGTCGACGAGCGTCAGGCGGCGGCCATGTGCTACACGACCGGCACGACCGGCGAGCCGAAGGGGGTCGTCTACAGCCACCGTTCCTGCGTGTTGCACTCAATGCAGGTTTGCATGGGCGACGTCACGGGAGCGACCGACGACGACCGTGCCCTGCCGGTCGTACCGATGTTCCACGCGATGGCGTGGGGCATGCCGTACTCCGCGGCCCTCGTCGGGTCGAGCCTCGTGATGCCCGACAGGTTCCTGCAACCCGAACCGCTCGCGGCGCTGATCGAGTCGGAGCGGCCGACCCTCGCCGCTGCCGTGCCGACGATCTGGAACGGCCTGCACGAGTACGGACGACAGCACGGGTGTGACTTTTCTTCGCTGCGTTTTGTGCTGTGTGGCGGCTCGGCTGTTCCGCAGTCGTTGATCGAAGGGTTCGAGCGCGACTTCGGGGTGACGATCCAGCAGGGCTGGGGCATGACGGAGACGTCGCCGGTCGCGAGCGTGGCCAAGCCCCCGCACACCGTCCCGCATGAGCGCTCCATGCCGTACCGCGTCAGCCAGGGGCGTTTCCTCAGCGGCGTGCGGTACCGCCTCGCCGACGACGAGGGCAACGCGTTGCCACACGACGGTAAGGCGGTGGGGGAGGTCGAGGTCTGCGGGCCCTGGGTGACGGCGTCGTACTACAAGCAGGACGCGCCCGACCGCTTCGACAACGGCTGGCTGCGCACGGGGGATGTCGGCGTCATCGGTCCGAAGGGGTTCCTCACGCTGACCGACCGCGCTAAGGACGTCATCAAGTCCGGCGGTGAGTGGATCTCCTCTGTCGATCTCGAGAACGCGATCATGGGCCACCCGGACGTCGTCGAGGCCGCGGTGTTCGGCGTCCCCGACGAGAAGTGGCAGGAGCGGCCGCTCGCGAGTGTTGTCGTCCGCGAGGGGGCGACGGTCACGCCGCAGCAGCTGCGCGACCTCGTGGCGGAGAAGTTCGCGAAGTGGCAGCTTCCCGACCACTGGGCGTTCGTCGAGGAGGTGCCGAAGACCTCGGTCGGCAAGTTCGACAAGAAGGTCCTCCGCCAGCGGTACGCTGACGGGTCGCTCGACGTGACGACGGTGAAGTAGGGGACCCTGCTTCGCGACCAGGCGTCCGCATATGGATCCGTGGTCATCTTTGCCGCGACGTGCCACCGCCCGGTAACCTGCTGTCGCGCCTATGCGCGAGCTGTTCAGGAGGCTTCGCCTAGTCTGGTCTATGGCGCCGCACTGCTAATGCGGTTGGGGGCTACCACCCCCTCCGGGGTTCAAATCCCCGAGCCTCCGCCCTGACCTGGGAGTTCTCTGGCTCCGCCGGTCCCGGCCGAAAGCCGGTCAAGATCTTCCAGTACGGGATCACGCGGATCACGTGGCGATACTGGGGCAGGCAGCTCCTCACCTTCTTCGGCGTTCTGGTCACCACTGCCTACCTCGTCTACGTCACGGCCATCTTCGTGGCCGAATGAGTGATCACGGTCAGCGAACGCGGCTGGAGGTACATGCTCCCCGCAGCGACCATGTACGAGCTGTCGCTCGACTACTTCCTCCAGGCGTGCCACGCGAGAGCCTACTTCGATGCGCTGATCAGCAAGGAGAGGAGCGGGTGAGCATGTACAACAACCGCATTCGTTGTCCTCGGTGAGGACGGTCGTGTCGTACACGCCTCCCCTGCCGTTGCCGGACGGAAGCTGCCCGACAAGACGACCCAGGCTCACGGCGCGCAGGGCCGCCGCGCTCAGCATCGTCGCGGTGCCTGTCAGCACGAGGCACTTCCCGTGGAGCCTCCGCACGTCCCGCTGGTATCGGGCGGACTCGTTGCGTTGCAGGTGGCCGACGGAGCCGCCGCCGGGCCTACCCCGGAACGTGCCACCCACCCCGCCGTAGCCACGCTCGAGGTAGCGACCGGCCGTCTCGATGAACCCGTGGTCCAGCTCGCTGTCCGCGTCGACCACGAGAATCCGGTCCTCGGGCTGGAGGTGGGGGAAGCAGTGCTCCAGCATGGTTGAGGGCGCCGGCCTTCTTGTCGGGGTTGTCGCGCAGCTCGACGATGACCGCCCCTGCGTCCCGGGCGATAACCGCGGTGTCGTCGGTGCAGTTGTTCGCGACCACGATGATCTCGGTGGGTGGCGTGCTCTGGTCCTGCAGCGCCAGCACCGACCCGCGGATCTTGTCGGCCTCGTTGTACGCCGGTATGAGGGCGACCGTGGACGGTCGCGCCAGCGCGTGTCGAGGACGCGGCGGCAGGGACCGCGGCTCTTCCAGCACCGTCGGCCTGCAAGATGGAGATGGCGTAGCGGTACCCGGCGGCCTGGTCGGCCGGCGAGTACGGGTTGGGCAGGATCGCCAGCCACTTGCGGGCCAGCGCCTCGATCTTGTCCTCGTCAGCGAGCCGCAGATCACCTGCAGCGCGGGCGGGTCGTCGCAGGCGGCGAACCCGCCTGCCAGCGCGGTGAAGCTGATCCCGGCCCCTGGCGGCCTGGGCCTGGGCGTAGTGATGCCCGTTGATCAGCAGCTTGGCGCCGTAGGGGAAGTAGGAGGAGAACTTGAGGAAGAACGCCCCGAAGTCCTCATCCACGCAGTGCACATAGAACTGGTTGACCACCGAGGTGGTCCTGACGATCCACGGGTAGGGCCGGCCGTCCGCGCCGCGGCGCTTCTCGGTCCGAGACACGGTGTTCTTCTCCCGCGCCCGGCCGATGAACAGCACTCCCTCTCTGCGCCCGGCCGCCTCGAAGGCGGCCAGGTGCTGGTGCATCACGTCGTCCTTGCGCTGGCCCTTGGCGAGGTCGATGCGAGGGATGGCATGCTCGTCGGCGAAAGCCCGCAGCCGCGTCACGAAGTCCCTACTCATCGGCGCGATCGCCGCGGTCGAGGCGATCGGCTGGCCCAGGTGCCTGCGGATGAACCCCACGATGCCCTCGGCCCGCTGCAGTCGCGGCGCGTAGAGGTTGCAATACATCCGGTCGATCGACTCGACTTCGAACAGCACGTGACGGGACAGGACATCCGCCACGCTGCGGGGTAGCGTCATGAACGGCTCCGGTCGGGCACAGGCCAGCAGGCCACCTACCGCCACAGGCGGTCTATAACGGGGCCACAGCGTGCCACCGTCACGCCCCGGCCGGAGCCTCTCGCCGACACCGGTCACCGGCGGCTCTACCTGCCCGGCCGATACGATCCCGCCGACAGTGTGATCTACGACGACGTCATTCCGCAGTGCCTGTGCTCAGGGATCAACTCCGTCGCAGAACCGTGGGCTCCCTACCCGGGCAGACGATGGACCTGTCGGCGACCTACGCTGCCCCACCCGAAGGCGTCGACAGCCTCGACGTGCACATTCGGCAGTTCAACGTCTCCGACTACCCCAACCCCATCGTGATCAAGGACATTTCCATCGAGGGCCCCTGAGCCCGGATCCACCGACTCGTGCTGGCAGCGATTTGGGGTGATCATTCGTGAGGGGAGCGTCTGAGGATGATCTTGGCGATGTTCGGGGGCGTGGCGGTCCTGCCAGCCTCGGACGCTGGCTT
>JBOHCT010000093.1:0-15836 GCA_050699055.1 Streptosporangiaceae bacterium
GCTTCGGCCGCGGCTGCTCCTCCTCGACGAGGTGCTCGCCGGGCTCGTGCCGGCCGAGCGGGCGCCGGTGATCGAGCTGCTGGAGACGTTGCGGGCCGAAGGCACGACCCTGCTGCTCATCGAGCACGTGATGGCGGCGGTCATGCGGCTCTCCGACAGCGTCGTCGTCCTGCACCACGGCCAGGTGCTGGCGCAGGGCAGGCCGGACGAGGTGACCGGCGACAAGCGGGTGCTCGAGGCCTACCTGGGGGAGGAGTTCCTCATTGCTGAGGCTTGACCGGGTCTGCACGGGCTACCGGAAGCTGCAGGTCCTCCACGACGTCTCGCTTCGCGTCGAGGAGGGGGAGATCGTCTCGCTGATCGGCGCGAACGGCGCCGGGAAGACGACGACCCTCAGGGTGATCTCCGGCCTGCTCCCGGTCCGCGCCGGCACGATCGAGTTCGCGGGAGGACCCATCGGGAGGTACGGTCCCCACCGGCTCGCCCGCGCCGGCCTCGTCCACGTGCCGCAGGGGCGGGCGATCTTCGGGCCGCTGACCGTGCGGGAGAACCTGCTGATGGGCGCGTACACCAGGGACGCGTCGGAGCGTCCGGCCTCGATGTCACGGGTCTTCGAGATCTTCCCCCTCCTGTCCGAGCGCGGCGGGCAGCGCGCGGACACGCTGTCCGGGGGCCAGCAGCAGATGCTGGCGATCGGCCGCGCGCTCATGGCCCGCCCTCGGCTGCTCACGCTCGACGAACCGTCGCTCGGCCTCGCGCCCAACCTCGTCTCCACGGTGTTCCAGGCGGTGCGGCGGATCCGGGCCGACGGGGTGACGGTCCTCCTCGTCGAACAGAACGCGGTACAGAGCCTTCGCATCTCGGACAGGGCCTACGTGCTGGAGAGCGGCCGGATCGCATTGACGGGAACCGGGACGGAACTGATCGAGAACAGCCAGGTGCGGACCGCATACCTCGGCAGATGACGTCGGTCAAGGAAGGGATCGGCCATGGCGACGTTCGATATCGCGGTCGTCGGCGGGACCGTCGTGGGGCACGGCCCGGGGCCCGTCGACCTCGGGATCTCCGGAGGCCGCATCGCCGCGATCGGCGAGGACCTGGCCGGCGACGCGGCCGAGGTCATCGACGCCCGCGGCATGCTGGTGCTCCCCGGCGCCGTCGACGCCCACTTTCACATCGGCATCTACCGTGACCTCGCCACCGACGCGGAAAGCGAGACCCGTTCAGCCCTCGCGGGCGGGACGACGACGGTGCTCAGCTACTTCCGGACCGGCCACAACTACCTCGACAAGACCGGCCCGTACGCGGAGATCCTGCCCGAGGTCCTGGCCAAGACCGCCGGCAACGCGCGGGCCGACTACGGCTACCACCTCGCGCCGATGAACCGGGGGCACGTCGACGAGGTGCGCGCGCTCGCCGACGAGGGCGGCGTCACATCCTTCAAGTACTACATGTTCTACAAGGGCATGAACCTCGCCGGTGACTCCCGCGACGCACAGGGCTACACCCTGTCCGACTCCTACGACCTGGGTCACCTCCTCGAGATCATGGAACAGGTCGCCACCGCGAACGCGGCGACGCCCGGGCGCCGCGTCTCGCTCTCGATCCACTGTGAGCAGCCGGAGCTCATCCGCGTCTTCCAGGAACGCGTCGCGAAGGAGGGCCGGCTCTCCGGTCTGCACGCCTACAGCGAGGCGCGCCCCCCACTCACGGAGCGGCTGGCCGTCACCGAGGCCGGGGTGCTCGCCGCCGCCAGCCGGTGTCCGGTCAACCTCCTCCATCTGTCCAGTGACCAGGCGCTGGCCGCGGCGACGAAGGTACGGCGGGAGAACCCCGGGCTCGACGTCCGCGCGGAGACGACGCTGCACCACCTCGCGCTCACCTACGACCGCTACCCGGACCAGCGGGGCAAGGTCAACCCGCCGATCCGCGCACAGCACGACCTCGAGTCGCTGTGGTCAGGCGTGCTCTCCGGCGACATCGACTGGATCGTCTCCGACCACGCCTGCTGCGGCGAGGAGCACAAGGAAGGCGACCTGTGGAGCGCCTGGCCAGGCTTCGGCGGCACCGCCCTCCTGTACCCCTTCCTGCTCACCGAGGGGGTGCGCCGGGGTTTGTCCGTCGAACGGGTGGTCGAGCTCGTGGCGACCAACCCCGCACGCGCGTACGGGCTGGCGCCGCGCAAGGGTGCAATCGCCGTGGGAGCCGACGCCGACCTCGCTGTGGCCGACCCGAACACGCCGCGGGCCGTGACCCCGGAGACGCTGGTATCCGCGCAGGAGTACACGCCGTTCGAGGGGATGGAGCTCGTCGGCTGGCCGGTACGCACCCTGCTGCGCGGCCGCACGGTCTTCGCCGACGGCGAGGCGGTCGGCGAGCCGGCGGGTGAGTTCCTGAAGCGCCCCCTCCCGACATGAGGGCGAGTCCGCTGCGACAGAGGTGCGCCTAGTGGTCTGTCAGGGGAGTCGTTTGTTGGTTGCACGACGCTCAGGCGGCGCCTCGCTTCGTTGTCGTCAGTCGACGCAGGCCACTGCGACTCCTTCCTCCGCCTGGCGATCCATCCGCCTGGCCGCCGTTCACTCAACAGACCCCTCTGACAGACCACTAGAAGGTGGGTTCCTATGCTTGTCCGTGCCATTACGCCGATTCACGTCGGAGACGCCGAGCTGCGCCGGAGACAGCGGCGGTACGACCGACTCGCGCCGGCCGGGCTCAGCGTCGACCTCGTCGACCTGCCCGCGGACTCCGACGTGCCGCGTTCCCTGGAGACCGCTGACGACGTCCACGCGTCCGAGCGGTGCGTGGTCGCCGAAGCGCGACAGTCAGACCCGGAGCGCTACGAGGCGGTGCTGCCGGACTGTGTACTCGATCCCGGCGTGGGAGGGCCCGCGGCGGAAGTCCCGGTACCCACCTACGGAATCCTCCGGCTGACCGTCGACCTCCTCGCCGGCCTTGACCTTCGTTTCGGGGCGGTCGCACGGAACCAGGCGATCGCGGACGCGCTGACCGCACGGGTCCTGGCCTACGGCCTCGGCGGGTGCTTCACCCGTACCGCTGTCCTCGATCTCGACTTCGAGGCGATCACCGACGCCGCCGCGTGGCGTGGCGCGCTCGACGCCGCGGGTCGGTCGTTCGCCGCGGAGCGCACCGCCGCGGTCGTGAACGGTTGCTCCGCCGTCGAGGTGGGGGAGGCGGGCGAGGGCGCGGTGGTGCTCGACCCGACCGCCGTGGCCCTCCGGCTCCTCTTCCTCGCGAGTCGGTACCGGCTCACGCGCACGAGGGCCGGCCAGGCGGCCACGTCATGAGCGACGCACCCGACCTCGTCGTGGCCGGCGCGGGCGGCGGCCTCGCCGGTGCTCTGCGCGCGGCCCAGTTCGGCTTGTCGGTGGTCGTCGTGGAGGCCAGCGAGCATTTCGCCCGCGGCAACAACACCGCCATGTCGACGGCGATGGTGCCAGGGGCCGGCACCCGGTGGCAGCGCGGGTCGGGGGTGGACGACTCGCCGGACCGCTTCGTCGCCGACATTCTCCGCAAGACCGGCGGTCAGGCCGACCGGGGGCTGGCGCGAGCGCTGGCCGGAGTCAGCGCGCGCCTGGTCGAGTGGCTGGCCGACGACGTCGGCCTGGCCGTCGATCTTGTCACGGACTTCAGTTATCCGGGGCACTCGCGACCGCGCTGCCACACCATCCCTGGACGTTCCGGCAAGCGTCTCGTCGCCGCCCTACGCGGCGCGGTGGCACGAAACGACGAGGTCGACCTCCTCTGCCCGGCCCGGCTCGTCGATGTACGCGCCGATCCCGATGTGAGTGGGATCACCGTGGAGTACCCGGACGGTCGCCGCGAGGAGATCCCCTGTCGCGCGGTCCTCCTCGCGACCAATGGTTTCGGTGCGAACCCGGACCTCGTACGACAGCACCTGCCCGAGATCGCGGGCGCCGTGTACCACGGGAGCCCCGAGTCCCGCGGCGACGCCCTGCGGATCGGATGTGCCGTGGGGGCACACGCCGCCTTCCTCGACGCCTACCAGGGACACGCCGCCCTCGCCGTCCCCGGCGCGACCCTCGCCGGCTGGGCCACGGTGATGCACGGAGGCTTCCTGGTGAACGCCTCAGGCCGGCGCTTCGGCGACGAGACAGAGGGGTACTCCGAGTACGCCCGCCGTGTGCTCGCCCAACCCGGCTCGTCCGCCGCGCTCGTCTTCGATCGCCGGATCCACGACGCCTGCCGCCGATTCGACGATTTTCGCGACACCGTGGAGTCCGGCGCGCTGCGCTGGGCCGACGACCCCCGTAGGCTCGCCGCGGATCTCGACGTCGACCCCGATGGGCTGTCGGGCACGATCGAACACGTCACGGGCGTCGCCCGTGGCCGGGAAGCGGATCCGTTCGGTAGGGACGCGTGGGAGGCACCGTTGGCGGCGCCCTTCGCGGGGGTTCGGGTCGTGCCGGCCCTCTTCCACACCCAGGGCGGCCTGTGCGTCGACGGGCATGCGCAAGTCCTCCGGCCCGACCGTGGCCCCATCCGCGGGCTGTACGCCTCAGGTGGCGCGGCGACGGGAATCTCGGGCCACGGAGCCAGCGGGTACCTCGCGGGAAACGGCCTGCTGCCCGCCCTCGGCCTCGCCTTCCTGGCCGCCGAGCAGGTGGCGCGGGACGATGCCGGGCGCCAGGAATAGCGCAGGGGCGGCGGGCCCGGACCTCGCGCTCTCACACTCACGGCTGAACGCGGCGCTGCTTCGTGGCGAGGTCCTCGATGATGGCCTCGCTGGTGCGCAGGTGCTCGTCCATGATGCCGGACGCACCCGTCGCGTCGCCCTGTCGGATCGCCTCCATGATCGATACGTGCTGGCTGAACGCACGCTCCTGAAGGGGAGAGGTCTCACTCGTCATCCGCCTGACCCGGTAGGAGAGCGCTCGTATGGGCTCGAAGAGGGCGACCGTGAACGGGTTCTCCGCCGCGGTCATGATGGCATCGTGAAAGCGCATGTCTGCCCGGGTGAACCACTCGAGGTCCCCGGCGGCCATGGCTTCACGCATCTCTCCGACTGCCGACTCCATGGTTGTCAGGTGGGCGTCCGAGCGCCGTCCCGCCGCCAGGCCAGCTACCCCGACCTCGACGATGCGGCGAATCTCGATCATTTGACGAAAGAGGGTGGGGTCCTCGGTGACAGCCGCACGGGCCGCCAAGACGGCGGCGTCGAACGGAGACCAGCGGTCGAGGGGGTTGACGAATGTGCCCCGTCCTTGCTCGACGCGCAGCACACCACGCTGGCACAGGTTCTTGACCGCCTCCCGCAACGTGAGCCTGCTGACCCCGGTCTCCTCGGCCAGCGTGGGCTCGGGCGGCAGGCGACTGCCCGGCGCGTAGATCCCTCTCACGATGTCCGACAGGAGATCTTCCGCAAGCTGTTCGGCCAGGCTCTGCCTGCTTTGGATCCGGTGCCGTCGCACGCCGCCTCCCCGCATCAGGTGAGCCTTCGGCGGGTGCCGAAGGCGGCCAAGACAACGAGGATCACCAAGCCCTCAACGATGTCCTGCCAGTCGGCCCCGAGGCGGGCCACATTCAGCAGGTTGGTGAGAAGGGTGAGGAAAATGGCGGCGGTCCATAGACCGGTGACGCTGGCGCGACCTCCGGCGATGGACGTTCCCCCCAGCACGACGACAGCGATCGAGCCCAGGAGATAGATCGTCGCCATGTCAAGCGTGGCGCCACCGGAGTACGAAGCGAGCAAGACACCGGAGAGTCCCGCCAGACCGCCGCTGATGATGTACGAGATCGCGACGGTCCGAGGTATGCGAACCCTCGCGAGGAAGGCGGCACGACTGTTCTGCCCGTACGCAAGGAGCGACCGACCGTAGGTCGTCCTGTGGAGGAGCAAGGCGGCGAGAAAGGCGACGCCAAGGAAGACAAGCGGCATGATGGGTACGCCGCCTACCGTCATGTACGTGAAGTGCTTCAAGGCGGGGCTGGGGGTGGACCCTGCGGACGTGCGGGAACGCGTGATCGCGATGGCATCGGCGACGAACCCGACGGCGAGGGTAGCGACGATCGGCGGGATCAGGAGAACCCGGATGACCAGTGTGTTGACCACCCCGACCACGAGGCCGCACGCGAGACCGATGAGGAGTCCCGTCACAAGCCTGCTGTTGGAGCCGTCCATCTGCTCGAGCGCGAGAAAGCCGGACAGCGTCATCACATAAGGGATGGACAGATCGATCTGACCGTTCCCCCCGCTGATCACGAGCATCTGCCCGATTCCGGCGATGACGTAGAAGACCGCGAGGATGGCGGCGATCCGCAAGGTCGACGCCGCCCCGCCCCCGGCTATCGCGATGGTCCCCAGCCAGACGCCGACGGCCGCCACGAGGGTCGCGACCCAAGGATGGCCCTCGATCCAGCCCCTGACGAGCGTGCGCACCATACCCTCCCTGCTCAACCACGCCGCCGACGGTCGAAGGCACGCGCCGCGAGCACCGCGAGCAAGATCACACCCTGCACGCCTATCTGGTAGTCGGAGGAGACATTCAGGAAGGCGAGCAGCGTTCCGACGAGGCTCAGCGTGATCGCCCCGACGACCGCTCCGACCGCCGAGATCCGACCGCCGCCGAACTCGCCGCCGCCAAGGATGACGGAGGCGATCGACAGCAGGGTGTAACTTGCGCCGACGTTGGCGTCGCCCGAGGTCGTCACGCCGGTCACGGCGAGCCCGGCGAGCACGCCGAACAGGCCGGCGAGGCCGTACAGCGCGGCCCGGGTGCCGAGCAGCGACCAGCCCATCCGGGCCACCGCCCGCGGGTTGCCGCCGGCGCCCCGCAGGATCGCTCCGTAGGAGGTCCGAAAGACGAGGAGGTGCACGACCAGCGCGAGAACAACAGCGATGACGATCGGCAGCGGGACGAAGGGAACCTGGGCGCCGAGGATGCCGGCCAGCCAGCTCGGCGCCGCCCCGCCCGGCGTCGGCAGCAGGAAGATGGCGATACCGAGCCAGACGAACCCGGCGCTGAGCGTTACCACGATGCCGGGCAGGCCGCGCAGATGGACGAAGACCCCCATGAAGGCGTAGGCGAGTACGCATCCGGCGAGGGCGAGCGCGCCGAAGCCCGGGTGGCGAGCGAGCAAGGTGACGCTGAGCGCGTTGATGAGCCCGATGAAGCTCCCGATGCCCAGATCGATGTCGCCCGCCGCGATGATGAACATCTGCGCCGTCGCGGCCAGCATGAGGGGAATGGCGTAGGCGAGGAGGAGGCTGAGCCCCGTATAGCTGGAGGCCGCGGGGTTGAGCTCGAAGATGACGATGAGGATCGCGATCAGCGCCGCGAACGGGGCCATTCGTCGCCACAACTCCGCGGCGATGCGCCCTGGCGACAGCGATGTCGCCCACCCGGGAAGGCGGCCCAGGGTCGCCTGGCCCGCCTGAAACTTGCTCTCGCTCAACTGCGCTCAACTTCCTCGAACGAAGCGCGGATGATCGCCTCATCGGATATTTCGTCGCCGACCAGCTCCCTTACGATGTGGCCCGCCCGGAAGACGTAGACACGGTCACAGTTCGCGAGCTCGCTGTTCTCGGTCGTGTACCACAGAACGGCGTGGTCCTCCCGGGCCGCGTCGCTGATAGCGGTGTAGAGCTCGCGTTTGGTGCCGACATCGACGCCGCGCATCGGATCATTGAAGAGCAGCAGGTCGGCTTCTGCCGCGAGCGCCCGCGCGACGAGGGTCTTCTGCTGCGAACCGCCGCTCAGGCTCGTGATCGGGCTCGCCGCACTCGTGGTCCTTATTCGGAGATGATCGATCCACCGACGGGCCTCCGAGCCCTCCCTGGCGGGGGAGAGCCATCCGGCCACACCGATACGGCCCATCGCGCCGACAGTGATATTGCGATCCACCCCGAACATCGGGAAAACACCTTCGCGCAGCCGGTCGCCGCTCACGAACGCCACTCGGCCGTGGACGCGTACGCCCCGCGTAGGAATACGGCTCCGCGCGGCGTGGAAGAGGCTCAACAGCAGCTCGTTCTGCCCGTTGCCGGCGAGCCCCGCGAGACCGACGATCTCCCCTTCGCTCACCCGCATGGACACGTGCGAGAGCCGGTCGGAACTGAGATCCTTGACCTCGGCGATCACGCGTCCGCGTCCGGCCGTTCTCCGCGCGCCCTGGGGCGTGGCATGGTCCGCCACGTCAGTGGTCACATTGCCCATCAACGCGACCAAGTCGTCGCTGGACAGCTCCCCCGCGGATCCGCCTCCGACGGCGCGGCCGTCACGGAGCACTACTACACGGTCGGCGTTGCCGAGGATCTCGCCGAGTCGGTGGGAGATGAAGACGACGGCGAGGCCGTTCGCGTTGCTCTCGCGCATCCACGCGAACAGCTGGTCCGCGGCGGCGGCGTCGAGGGAGGCGGTCGGCTCGTCAAGGATCAACAGCCGGACGCTTCTGTCACGGGTCACGGAGGCCGCCCGAGCGATCTCGACCATGTGGCGTTGGTCGATGGGCAGGCCGTCCACGGGAACGTCCAGCGGGATCGTGTGCCCGGGGAAGATCTCCTCGAGCTGCCGGCGCGCGATCGCCCGTGCGCGTGAGCGCCATCCCGGGCCGCGGAGGCTTCGGTGCAGGACCTTGACGTTCTCCGTGGTGGTCAGGTTGGGACACAGCGACAGCTCCTGGTACACGATGCGAATGCCAAGAGCCGTCGCGCGTTTCGAGGAGTACGAGCGGGTCACGTCGTCGTCGCCCACCGTGATCTCACCCGAGTCGGGTGGCAGGACCCCGCTCAGCAGGTGCACCAGCGTGCTCTTGCCCGCGCCGTTGTGCCCGACGACGGCCAGCGTCTCGCCCGGCCGCACCTCGAGGTCGACACCCTCAAGGGCCGTGACGTTACCGAATCTCTTGGTCACCCCTGCGGCACGCACGACTGGGACTCGGGGCACATCATCCTCCGGCTTCTCCGCAAGCTGCCGAGCTCACGCGCTCCCCCGGCGTCTCCCCGCGGCACCGAGAACGTCGCGCGTGGTGAGGGTCCACGTCGGCATCCTGTCGGAGCCCGCGGACCCCGTGCGCCCGAGAGCGTCAGCTTCCGCTGCCCGGGGGCGGCTGTGGCGGCGGGCTGCCCCCCGCCTTGGCCGAGGAGATGAGCTTCTTGGTCCACGCGTGGCTGTAGTACGGCGTGGCGACGCCGCCCTTCGGCGTCACCTTGATCCAGGTCTCCACATCACTGAACTTGATCTGGAGCAGCGGCACGGTGATCCTCTTGGGCATCTTCGCGCCCTTGGCGAGCTCGTAGGCCACCCAGAACGCGATCGCGGACACACCCGGCTGGGACGATATCGACGTCGTCTCGTAGCCGTTCTTCTTGTGCTGCTGAAGCCAGAACTTGATCTCGTCCTCGCGGTTACCCATCACGATGATCGGCGGCTCACGCCCAGCGGCCACAAAGGCCTGCGCGGTGCCGTAACCATCGCCGCCCTGATCGACAACGCCATCGACCTTGGGCAGACTGGGCAGGATCTTCGCGACCGCCTTCTGCGCGATGCTCTCGGTCCAGTTGCCGTGCACAGAGCCGACGATCCGCATGTGTGGGTACTTCTTGAGCTCTTGGACGACCCCCTTGTGAATATCGTTGTCGACCGACGTCCCCGCGATACCACGGATCTCCAGGATGTTACCTTTCCCGTGCAGCCTCTTCGCGACGTAGTCGACCTCACGCTTGCCGTAGTTCACGTAGTTGAAGGCCACCTTGTAGGCGCAGGGAGCCGTCGCGAGGGCGTCGAAGACGACAACCTTGATTCCCGCGTCGCAGGCCTTCTTGATCACGCCGTTCAACGAGGTCGTGCTGGCGGCGTCCACCGTGATCGCGTCATAGCCCTGCAGGATCATGCTCTGCATCTGGGACGCTTGCTGGCTCGCGGAGTTGTTGGCGTTGACGACGCCCGTTTTGGAGGCCAGCCCCTTCTGCTTGGCTTTCTTCGCGGCCAGCTGGAACTCGTTGACCATCTGCTGGCGCCAGCTGTTGCCGGCGTAGGAGTTGCTGAGCGCTATCGAGACGGCGCCGCCGTTCGACGACCCGCCGCCCCCTCCAGACGATCCGCCCCGCTGCTGCCCTCCACCCCCACACGCGGCGGCGACCAAGGCGACACCGACGAGTCCGGCGGAGAACCTGGCCAGGCTGTGCTGTCGCATGGCCTCACCTCCAAGGAATAAGACATCATAAGATCAGATGTCTTGTCTCGCGTCGAGCGTCGTTACCGAATCGTGAGCTTGGGCGCCGATCTGGCGGAGACGGGGCGCGTTCACCGCATGAAGGACTCGCGAGCCGGTAGAGGGAGGTCCAGGCGGTCGGCGGGGTGCCCTGGTACGGCCGCGCTTCCCTCAGCAGTCCCCATCCGGTCTGGGTGGTTTCGTCGGGGCCGTCTGGGACCGGGGCGTCCGCAGGGTGCCGTCGAGCCAGTCGTAGACCCGTTGGTGGTAGAGGCGACGGGCGGTCCCCTCGCAGTGGCCACCGGCACCTTCGGCGTCGGTGAGCCGCATCAGTGTCTTGCGGTCGGCGCCGATCGCGTCGAGAAGCGTGCACGCTCCGGCCGCCACCGCGGGTCGACCCGGCTGTCCTCGTTGTCCGTTCCCGGTGGCATCCTCCGCAACGAGATACTTACGTGGACAACGCATCGGCGAAGTCGCGGAGGCCCTGCCACACCGTCTGGATGCCGTTACCGAACCCCACGGGGTTGGTAACGAGCAGCCAGATAATGACCACAACAGCGACGACGACCGCCCACTTAGGCATGGTCCTCGCGACCCGTCATTGCCGTAGCGTTGGAGATGTGTCCAGGGGGTTCGTCGACCATGGCCCCTCCTTCCCCTAGACCTAGAGTCCTCAGACGAAGCCAGTCCGATTGCAGTGTTCCCGGAGACCACGATTCGCTAACGGGCGAACGTCCTCACGGGCCACCGGTGCCGGGAGGAACTCGCCCCGCCGCAGGGCCCAGAACGTCTGCCTGCGCTCGGGCGCCGGCCGCTCCGAGAACACCGGCCGTCTGGCTCGGACATCGCGTCGCCACGCGGCTACTCTGCTTCCGGCGCCGTCGGCTGTGGAGAGACGGCGGCCGCTGGGTCCGATCGGTGGGTCCAGCTCCGGATGATCAGCGGGGAGAAGAGCACGAGGGCGACGCCGAAGCCGATGAGGGGTGTCGAGCGCCACAGTACGTCTCCGTTAATCCCCAGGTAAATGCTGATCGCGACGGCGGTGCAGTAGCTGAGCACACCGAGCCACCTGACCTTCTCCAGGTCGTCGATGTCTCCTCGGTAACGCATGCGCCGGACGAGGTAGTAGTCGCAGATGATGACGCCCGGAATCGCGGGTATCGCGTAACCTACCAAACCAAGGAAATTGAGGAAGCTGTCGACGATGCCCGTGTTCAGGGCGTAATATCCCAATGCGGTCCCGACGATCCCCGCGATCAGGGTCGCGCCGGTCCTGCTGAAGCGGAGCACATTGCTGATGTCGAGGCCCACGTTGTACAGGTTATGGGTCTGGATCGTGAAGCCTTGAATGATGAAGGCCAGGGCCGCTAGCCAGGCGAGGCCGACCAGGCCGAACGCGTGGCCGAGATCGGAGGAGCCGAGGCCGAGCCCAAGGATTATGCCCATCAAGTCGAAGCCGAAGTTGGCGCCGACGAACTCAGCTATGGTCGAGACAAGAGCGGTCGAGTACTTCTTCGCGAATCTGAGGCTGTCCGGGGCTATGCTCGAGCCGGTCATCCACTTCGCGATGCCGAGGCCGATGAGCACCGGCACAGTCCTGGCCCCCGCCGAGGAGGGCACGGCGTCGAGGATCGGCCCGAAGCCGCCGATTCTGACGAGTACGACGATGTCGGCTACCAGGACGAGCACGATCATGATCGGGACGCCCACCATGTTGACCCGCCGGAGCCCTCTCCCGAAACCCAGGAGCGTCAGCAGCACGTACAAGACCCCGAGGGCGGCGCACTCCACCGCCGCCACGATCGGGTTGTCGTGGGGCAGGACGTCGACAGTGATACCGATGATGTAGCCGAAGAATGCGGTAGAGCTGATCGCGATGATGAGGGACGGGAGCCGGCTTCCCGCGCGACCGAACGCGAAGCGTGTCGTCAAGGCGAAGGAGGTTCGCTCTCGGGTACCAATGAGACCCATGAGTATGGAGTTGGTCGAGATGACGGCGGAGGCGATCAGGGCGACGGCCAGGGCATACCAGAAGCTCAGGAAGAGGCTGAGCGTGTAACCGAAGAACAGGTCCGACGCGGTGGTCGTGAAACCCATCCGGACCAGGCTGATGTCCCGTGTGCTGTGGCGCTCCTCCTGCGTCACCCTGACCAGGGAGAAGTCATCGACGGCGTAGGCCTTCCGGCGTGCGACCATTCTGCCGAGGAGAGCCAAAGGGGAGTTCACTGCCGAAACCCTCTTCCCTCTTTCCCGTCGCTCCGCCCAAACGAGGGCGGATGCGTGCTCCTTGTCTGGGTGGGCTCGGGCGTGTGTATCGCCTGGCGCCTGCAAGAACTGGTACGCGGTACGGATGCGCGAAGTGCTCTAGGCTGCCGAGATACTATATATCTTCTCCCAGGCCGTCAAGCATGCCGATCCCACCGCGGCTGTCTTGGGGGAGGCGAAGGGGCGCGGCACCCAGTCGAACTCTCGGTCCAGCCCAGCCGCGCGCACTCAGCCGAGCTCAGCCGAACCGGGGGGCCCCCGATCCGACGAGGTCGCGCAGCGTCCGCAGGACGGCGTAGGGAACAACTCCGCTGGTCGCCGGATTGCTCGGGCTGGGAAGATTCTCCACCCGGATGTGGTACGCGCCGACGGCGGTGTCGACCCGGAGCTCGTGGACGGTGTGCGTCGCGGACGGGTCCGCCAGCAACTCGACCGAGACGACGTCCCAGCCGCCGACCGTGACCGCCGTCGAGGCGGCGACGTTGAGGTTCTGCGGAAAGAGCCGTGCGGCATCGCGCGCTGATCCGGCGAAGACGCTGGCCGGCGCCTCCTCCTCCCGGAGCCCGCGGAGAGAGGAGGCTTGCTCGTCGGACATCCACGGTTGAAGGAGCGCCGTCGGCTTCTTACGGGTGACGAGGCGGGCGCTGTTCACCGGGCCGGCAAGCCGTGCCGCCCGGATGATGTCAAGACCGCCGAGGGCGCCGCTGCACAGCACGATCTCGCCGGCGTGGTCCTCCTCCAGCAGGCGCCATGTCGGTGGATCCGTGAAGGCGCCGATGGAGAGCACGACGAGTGTGCGCCCCGCGGCGAGGACCTTCTCCGCGACCGCACGCAGGGCGTCGGGGCCGGCGGCCTCCACGATGATGTCCGCGCGTGCGACCAGCTCGTCGACGTCATCGACCGGGACGTCGCGCGCGGGACGCTCGGGGTCCAATACTCCGGCGAGTACGGCACCGGGGACCGCCGCGTCGCGCAGGGACTCGGCGACGACCGAGCCGATCGCTCCGTGGCCGACGAGCCCGACGCGCCGCTGCGATTGGTGGCTCATGGCTGTCGAAGAATACACACGTCACCTCTCGGTCGGTGGTCTCGCTGGGCCTTGTCCCCATCTCTGCGGGGGACTATGGTGCTCGTATAAATTATCTGAGAGGGGGTCCTCCGTGCAGGCTCAGCATGCGGCCGGCCATGTGGGCACGCCTCGCCGCCGCAACGAGGACCGCCGCCATCTACGGGGGCAGGGGCGGTTCGTGGCCGACCTGAAGCTCCACGGGATGCGGGAGATCGCGTTTGTGCGCAGCCAACATGCGCACGGCCGGATCCGTGGTGTCTCGCCTCCGGAAGGCCTGCGGTCCGAGGAGTTCTGGACACATGCCGATCTCGAGGGTCTGGCGGCCTCCATCGTCGCCGATGCGGCTCATCTGGATTTCCGCAGCTCCGAGTATGTGCTCCTGGCCAAGGACAAGGTCCGTTTCGTCGGCGAGCCCGTCGCCATGGTGATCGGCGACGACCGGGCGGCCGCTGAGGATCTCGCGGAGCAGGTCGTCGTCGACATCGATGCCCTGCCGGCGGTGGTCGACGCCCACCGGGCCCTGGACCCGGGGGCGGCCCTCCTCCACGAGCACTGGGCGGATAACCGCTTTCTCACGGCGACAGGCAGTTTCGGTGATGTCGACGCCGCCGCGGCGAGGGCGGCGGCGAGCGTCAGCCGGACGTACAGGATGGGTCGGCAGGCGGGCGTGCCGCTGGAGACGCGAGGCTGCGTCGCGTACTACGACAGCCGGGTCGACCAGCTCGTCCTCTACTCGTCCACGCAGTTTCCCCATGTCATCCGCACCATCCTCGCGCAGACCCTCGGCCTCGAGGAGCGGCGTGTCCGAGTGGTCGCCCCCGATGTCGGCGGTGGGTTCGGGATCAAGAACAACCTCTACCCGGAAGAGGTGCTGACCGCCGTCGCGGCGTTGCGGACCGGCTATCCCGTGCGTTGGATCGAGGACCGCTACGAGCATCTCGTGGCAAGCGCGCACGCCCGGGAGCACGAGTACACGATCACGGCGTACGCCGACGCCGGCGGCACACTTCTCGCGGTCGAGGCGGAGATCCTGGTCGACGCGGGGGCCTACTCGGTGTGGCCGTGGACGGCCGCCCAGGAAGGCAGCATGGCGTCCGGCATCATCCCTGGCCCCTACCGTATCGGCGATTATCGTTTCACCGCCACGACGGTGGCCACGAACAAGGCGCCCATGGGGCCGTACCGCGGGGTCGCACGCCCCGGAGCGTGCTTCGCGATCGAGCGGACCATTGACGAGTTGGCCGGCGAGCTCGGCATGGAGGCGAAGGACCTCCGGATGCGGAACATGATCCGGCCGGAGGAGCTCCCGTACACGTCGGTGACCGGGAAGGTGTACGACAGCGGTGACTACGCCGACAGCGTGCGTGGCGCCGCACGCGAGATCGGGCACGACGCGGTGCGCGCCCGCCAGCGGCCTGATGCCGAGCCCGGGGGGAAGCGCATCGGCGTCGGCTACGCCTCCTACACGGAGCAGACCGCGCACGGCACCACCGAGTGGGCGAGCCGCGGCCTGCCGGTCGTCTTCGGGTTCGAGTCCGCCAACGTCGCCATCGACCCCTCGGGCGGCGTCACCGTGCGGACGGGCATCCAGTCTCACGGGCAGGGTTTGGAGACGACGCTGGCGCAGGTGGCGGCGGACGTCTTGGGTGTGGACCCGGCCGCGGTGACGGTCCTGCACGGTGACAGCAGCATCTCGCCGTACGGGATGGGGACGTTCGCCTCCCGGAGCATGGTGATGGCCGGCGGTGCCACCCATCGTGCCGCGGAAGAGCTCGCGGGGAAGGTCCGGCGGATCGCCGCACACCTGCTGAGCTGTCGAGAGGACGAGGTCAGCCTCGACAGGGGCAAGGTGCATGGCCCGCTGGCGTCCGTGACCCTCGGCGAGGTGGCGGACGCGGCCTACCTCCACGTGGAGCGGCTGCCCGAGGGGGTCGTGCCGAGTCTCGAGGTCACCGACTACTACCAGCCGGAGGTCGACACCGGAGCGTTCTCGTACTCGACCCACGCGGTCGTCGCGGAGGTCGACACCGACAGCGGCGATGTCCGGCTGCTCGACTACGTGGTCGTGGAGGACTGCGGCCGGGTGGTGAACCCGCTGATCGTCGACGGTCAGGTGCACGGTGGGGTGGCGCAGGGGATCGGCACGGCCCTGTACGAGGAGATCACTTACGACGAGGACGGGCAGCCCAAGGCGACGACGTTCCTCGATTACCTGTTGCCAGGGGCGACGGAGATCCCGGCGATGCGGGTGGAGCACAGGGAGACGCTCTCCCCGTTCACCGAGCTCGGCATCAAGGGGATGGGGGAGGGC
>JBOHCT010000094.1:0-15792 GCA_050699055.1 Streptosporangiaceae bacterium
GCTCGGCCTCAAGCTCCTGGAGCGACGGCTCGGACATGGGCACTCCTCATCTGGTTACGGATAACGTAACCAGACTCCCATCATAACCTGCCCGAACGCGGGAGCCCTACGATCGTGTCGCGCACCCATCGGATGGGCCTCCGGTTCTCATCAACAGCTTTGGGAATGCGAAGGCCATGAACGCCGACCCCAAACCGAGACACGCGAGGACCCAAAAGATGGGGACGATGTCGCTGTCGCTCACGAAGAGGCCGATCAGCAGGACAAGCAGTGCACCGATTCCGTTGGCCAGGCCGATCGCGATGCCCGATCCCATCGACCGGTGCTCGGGGAAGATGTCCTGACCGACCAAGGTGGTGGCCGAGTTCGTCAGGAACGTGGCGATGCCCAGGAGACCGGCCGCGAACCAGACCCAGGCACCATGGAGGTAGACGACCGGGATGATGAGCGCCGACGTGGCGATGGCGGACGCGACCAGGACCGGCCGCCGACCGACCTTGTCGCTCAGGTGCCCACCCCAAAGGTTGCCGATCACCCCTACGACGATCACCGTCGTGACGATGGACGCCCCACCTATCAGCGTTCCTCCGCGGATCTGCCACATGATGGGGATGAACGTCGCCAGCGCGTAGATCGTCAACGCGCGGATGCTTCGATAGCCGATGAGCAGTGCCATGGGGCGGGCGTGGCGGCTCCATCGAATCGCGGTGCCCCGTCGAGGTCCGGCCGGAAGCCGAGGTGCCAGCCGCGCGAGGACGGGGACGGTAGCGAGGCCGGGGAGAGCGATGATCCACAGGCTTCGGAGGCCGAAGGTCGCCACGACCAGGCTGGCGAGGGTGGGCCATATCCCGCGTCCGAGCTCTCCGCCGACGAGGAACACGGAGGTGAGAAAGCCCTGTCTGCCGTGCAGCATGCTGCGCACCCCGGCCAGGGCCTGCGGGTGGAACAGAGCACCGCCGATCCCGATGAGCAGCAACAACGCGATGAGGGCCCACGTGGCGTGCGCGAACCCCAGAAGCCCTCCACCAGCGGAACTGAGGAACAGTCCCAGCACGACAAGGCTCCGCCCGCCGACCCGGTCGGCGACCCAACCGACCACCGGCTGCAAGGCCTGCCCGATCGTGAGCGACGCCACGAGCACCCCGGCCATCCGCACAGGCTCGTGCAACGAGACCAGCACGGCCGGGAGAACTCCGGGAAGATAGTTGGCCGCCCCGTCATTGAGCAGGTGCGCCCAGGTCAGACCGATCAACCGTCCGCCGGGCGCACGCTCTCCGCTCGGCGGAGCCCCTCCCCCCGACGCGCCGCAGACGATCTCCCCCATGGGCTCCTATCCCTAGCTCACGCCTACCGGAGGCCGCAGCGGCGGCGACCTACCGGCATTCCAACACAGTCACACCGGGCCACCGGCCGCCTGGACGAGTAAGGACCGACGGTGCCGTTCTTCCAGGATGCTCCGCGAGCACTCAGCCTGCGGGAGCCACAGGCGCGGAAGGAGATGGCGGGCGCGGTGGGTTACCGTAGCGAGGAGGTGGCCATGTACCGGGCGATCTGGAACGGCGTTGTGCTCGCGGAGAGCGACACCACACGACGGGTCGAAGGCAACACGTACTTCCCCAACGACAGCGTGCGCTGGGATTACCTCACGGAGAGCACGACCCACACGATCTGTCCCTGGAAGGGACGGGCCAGCTCCTACCACGTCGTCGTCGACGGCGAGGCGTGTCCCGACGCCGCCTTTGTGTATCCGCATCCGTCGCCGCTGGCCCGGAAGATCCGCGGCCACGTCGCCTTCCGGGGCGGGGTAGCCGTCGAATGATCAGGAGGGAGGACACCGGTGGCTGTGCCGGCATTGGCGTTCGACATGTTCGGCACGCTCGCCGACCCGGCCAGTTACGCGGCGGCGCTGCGCGGCGCTGTGGACCGGCCTGAGGCGCTGTCACGGTCGTGGCGGCTGCATCAACTGGAGATCTCGTGGTTGGTCAGTCTTGCCGGCCGGTACGAGGACTGGACTCGGGTCACCGGGTACGCGCTGGAGGCGGCCCTGGCGGAGGCGGACGTGGGCCTGTCGGCCGCGGTCCGCGGCGCGGTGGTGGCGAGGGCTGCCGTCCCTGACCTGTTCGAGGACGTGCCTGAAGCGCTGGGCCGGCTGCGGGCGGCGGGCATGGTGCTGGCGGTGTTCTCCAACGGCACCCGCGGGGGTCTGGAGGACATCGTCGGCCGACATGGCCTGGATGGCTACTTCGATGAGGTGATCAGCTGCGACGAGGTGGGGGTGTACAAGCCGGCCGCGGCCGCGTACCGGCACGCCGCGGACCGTCTCGGCCTGGCCATCGACCGGGCGTGGCTGGTGTCGGGGAACCCATTCGACTGCGCGGGTGCCGCGCTGGCCGGCATGCGGGTGGCCAAGGTCGACCGGGGCTCATCCCTCACCTATTCTTTCGCGCCGCCTCCCGACGTGGAGGTGCGACGGTTCACCGACCTGCTCGACGCGCTGCCCATCCAGTAAGTGGATCGGTAGGTAGTTGGCAGGCCGGGGACCTCAGGAGGGGTCGCCGCCCTGGGAGCGGCGGCGCAGGTAGCGCTCGAACTCCTTGGCGATCGCCTCGCCGCTGGCCTCGGGCAGCTCGGTCTCGTCGTTGCGCCGCTCGAGGGACCGGACGTAGTCCGCGACCTCGTCGTCCTGCGAGGCCAACTCCTCCACGCCGCGCTCCCATGCGCGGGACTGCTCGGGCAGGTCGCCGAGTGGTACGGACACGTCGAGCAGGTCCTCGACCTGGCTGAGCAGGGCGAGCGTCGCCTTGGGGCATGGCGTCTGCGCGACGTAGTGGGGGACCGCCGCCCACAGCGACACCGCGGGCACCTCCTCCTTGCCGCAGGCGTCCTGCAGTACCCCGACGATGCCGGTCGGGCCCTCGTAGCTCGAGGGCTCGAGGGTGAGGGACCGGACCAGGGCCTCGTCAGAGGCGACGCCGGTCACCGGCACCGGCCGCGTGTGAGGAGAGTCGGCGAGCAGGGAGCCGAGAGACACCACCATCTCGACGCCGAGATCGCCTGCGAAGCCGAGCAGCTCGGAGCAGAACGTGCGCCAACGCATGCTTGGCTCGACGCCGTGCAGGAGCAGCACGTCGCGTCCGCCGTCGGGGAGCCGCGCACGGGAGAGGCGGGTGGTGGGCCAGGTAATGTGACGGGTGAGCGCCTCGCCGATCTCGACGGTCGGCCGGTTGACCTGAAAGTCGTAGTACTCTTCCGGGTCGACGGCCGCGACCGGGGTGGCTTGCCAGGTGGTCTCGAGGTGCTCGATGGCGGCCGTCGCCGCCTCTCCGGCGTCGTTCCACCCTTCGAAGGCGGCGACGAGCACCGTGTGGGTGAGCTCGGGGACTTCCTCGAGCTCGATCACACAGCGCCTCCCTCCGAGCCTCCCTCCGGACCTCCCACGGCCCTCACCAAACACAGCGTACGCGGTCAGCGTCCGCTCGTCGTGTGGACGATGAGGACGTCGCAGGGCGCGCGGTGGGAGAGGTTGGCCGGCACGGATCCGAGGAGGCGCCCGGCCAGGCTGTTGAGGCCGCGGTTGCCGACCACGAGCAGGTCCACGTCGCGCTCGCGGATGAGCTCGATCAGCACATCGACCGCGTCACCCGCACGGGGGACCGTCTCGACGTCTTGGACACCGACAGCCTTCGCGCGGTCACGCCCGTCCCGCAGGGCATCGTCCGCCGGCGTCGACCCCGCGACCTTGTACGCCTCATCGCCCAGCTCCTCGGCCGCGGCGAGCCGCGCCCTCTCGGGCATGGGGTGATACGCGCATGCGAGCACGAGGCGTGCGTCGGTCGCGGCGGCGAGCTGGCCGGCGGCGTCCACGGCGCGCAGAGAAGAGCGGGAGCCGTCGGTGCCGGCAAGGATCACGTTGTACGCAGGCACGCGCCTCATCATGCCGCACGCTGACCCCCTCGCGTGCCCGGGTCCGCACGATCATCCGCTGACCTGCGCACATAAGCCCATTCGGGACAGACCCCCTAGAGTAGAACGTCAGCCATGCCGTCGATCCCAATGGGAGCGCCCGGAAACATGCACGCCACCCCTCAGTCCTTCCGTCAGGCCCAGTCTTTTCGAGAGGCCCAGTCTTTTCGAGAGGCCCAGTCTTTTCGAGAGGCCCAGTCTTTTCGAGAGGCCCAGTCTTTTCGAGAGGCACTGACCGAGCGCGTGCTCGTCGCCGACGGGGCCATGGGGACGATGCTTCAGGCCCAGGACGTCTCGATCGACGACTTCCAGGGCCACGAAGGTTGTAACGAGATCCTCAACGTCTCACGCCCCGACGTCGTTCGCGCGGTCCACGATGCGTTCCTCTCCGTCGGCGTGGACTGTGTCGAGACCAACACGTTCGGGGCCAACCTCGGCAACCTCGGTGAGTACGACATCACAGATCGGATTCGTGAGCTGGCTGAGACCGGGACCCGGCTGGCTCGAGAGGCCGCCGACGACCACTCCACCCCCGACCGGCCGCGGTGGGTCCTCGGCTCCGTCGGGCCCGGGACCAAGCTGCCGACGCTCGGCCACACAAGCTTCGCGGAGCTCCGGGACGCCTACGCCGAGGAGGTGGCCGGCCTCATCGCTGGCGGCACCCACGCGGTCATCGTCGAGACCTGTCAGGACTTGCTGCAGTGCAAGGCCGCGGTCATCGGGAGTAGGCGCGCGATGTCCGCCGCCGGCGTCGACCTGCCCATCATCGTGCAGGTGACGATCGAGACGACAGGCACCATGCTGCTCGGCTCGGAGATCGGCGTGGCGCTGACCGCCCTTGAGCCGCTCGGGGTGGATGTCATCGGCCTCAACTGCGCGACCGGTCCGGCCGAGATGAGCGAGCACCTGCGCTATCTCGCCAAGCACGCGCGCCTTCCGCTGTCGTGTCTGCCCAACGCCGGCCTGCCGGAGATCGGCAAGGACGGTGCGGTCTATCCGCTGCGACCCGACGAGCTCGCGGGCGCGCATGACGGTTTCACCAGCCAGTTCGGGCTGTCGCTCGTCGGTGGGTGCTGTGGCACCACCCCCGACCACCTGCGTGCCGTGGTCGAGCGTGTCCACGGGCGGGAACCGGCTCGACGCAAGCCCCGCCCCGAAGCCGGGGCGGCGTCGCTGTACCAGCCGGTCCCGTTCCGGCAGGAGACGGCGTATCTGTCGATCGGTGAGCGTACCAACGCCAACGGCTCCAAGGCCTTCCGTGAGGCCATGGTCGCCGAGCGCTTCGACGACTGCGTCAACATCGCCCGTGACCAGACCCGCGATGGCGCGCACATGCTCGACCTCTGTATCGACTACGTCGGGCGGGACGGCGTCGCCGACATGCGTGAGCTGGCCAGCCGCCTGGCGACCGCGTCGACGCTGCCCCTCGTACTGGACTCCACCGATCCGGAGGTCATCAGCGTCGGGCTGGAACACCTCGGGGGACGGGCGCTCGTCAACTCCGTCAACTACGAGGACGGCGACGGGCCCGACTCCCGTATCGCGCGCCTCATGCCGATCATCAGGGAACACGGCGCCGCGGTCGTCGCGCTCACGATCGACGAGGACGGCCAGGCCCGCACCGCGGACTGGAAGGCGCGTGTCGCGGAGCGCCTGATCCGCGACCTCACCGACCACTGGGGCATGCGCGTCGAGGACATCGTCGTCGACTGCCTTACGTTCCCGATCGCGACAGGTCAGGAAGAGACCAGGCGCGACGCGTACGAGACCATCGAGGCGATCCGGGAGGTCAAGAGCCGCTTCCCCGACGTGGAGACGACACTCGGCGTGTCCAACGTCTCGTTCGGGCTCAACGCCGCCGCCCGGGCCGTCCTCAACTCCGTGTTCCTGAACGAGTGCGTGCAGGCGGGCCTCGACTCCGCGATCGTGCACGCGGCCAAGATCATGCCGATGTCGCGGATCCCCGAGGAGCAGCGTCAGGTCGCCCTCGACCTTGTGTACGACCGACGCCGCGAGGGGTACGACCCACTGGCGCGTTTCCTCGACCTGTTCGAGGGCGTCGACGCCGCGAGCATGCGGCAGTCCCGGCAGGAGGAGCTGGCCGCGCTGCCCCTGTGGGAGCGGTTGGAGCGGCGCATCATCGACGGTGAGCAGGCGGGCCTCGAGGCCGATCTCGACGAGGCGCTGGGCCAGCGGCCCGCCCTGGAGATCGTCAACGACACGCTGCTGTCAGGGATGAAGGTCGTCGGTGACCTGTTCGGGTCCGGCCAGATGCAGCTGCCGTTCGTGCTGCAGGCCGCGGAGGTCATGAAGACCGCCGTCGCCTACCTCGAGCCGCACATGGAGAAGGCCGATGACGGCGGCAAGGGGACGATCGTGCTGGCGACGGTGAAGGGCGACGTCCACGACATCGGCAAGAACCTCGTGGACATCATCATGTCCAACAATGGCTACACGGTCGTCAACCTCGGCATCAAACAGCCGGTCACCTCGATTCTCGACGCCGCGGACGAGCATCGCGCCGACGTTGTGGGCATGTCCGGCCTTCTGGTGAAATCCACGGTGGTGATGAAGGAGAATCTCGAGGAGATGAACTCCCGGCACGTGGCCCCCCGCTGGCCGGTTCTGCTCGGAGGTGCGGCCCTCACCCGCGCCTACGTCGAGCAGGATCTCGCGGACCTCTTCGACGGCGAGGTCCGCTACGCACGCGACGCGTTCGAGGGCCTGCGTCTCATGGACGCGGTCATGGCGGTCAAGCGCGGGGAGAAGGGTGCCGCGCTACCCGAGCGCCGCCAACGCCGCACCCGGCCGATCAAGCCGCGCCAGACCCCTGAGGAGGAGATGCCCTCTCGTTCGGACGTCGCGACCGACAACCCCGTGCCGACCCCGCCGTTCTGGGGTTCGCGGGTGGTCAAAGGCATCGCTCTGGCCGACTACGCGGCGTACCTCGACGAGCGTGCCACGTTCATGGGGCGCTGGGGACTTCGCGCGTCGCGGAGCGACAGTGGGCCTTCCTACGATGAACTGGTCGAGACCGAGGGGCGTCCCCGCCTGCGCATGTGGCTGGAGCGCCTGCAGACCGAAGGGATGCTGGAAGCCGCCGTCACCTACGGCTACTTCCCCTGTGTGAGCAAGGGGGATGACCTCGTCGTGCTCGGGGAGGATGGCGGGGAACCCGGCAGAGAGCCCAGGAGAGAACTCTGCCGGTTCACCTTCCCGCGCCAGCGCCGCGACCGCCACCTGTGCCTCGCCGACTTCTTCCGCGCCGAGGAGTCAGGTGGGACCGACGTCGTGGCGTTCCAGGTCGTGACGATCGGCTCACGGGTCAGCGAGGCGACGGCGAGACTGTTCGAGCAGAACGCCTATCGCGACTACCTCGAGCTGCACGGTCTCTCGGTGCAACTCGCGGAGGCGCTCGCGGAACTGTGGCACGCGCGGATACGCGGGGAGCTGGGGTTCTCTGGTGAGGACGCCGAGGAGCTCGACGACGTCCTGGGGCTCGGGTACCGGGGGGCGAGGTACTCGTTCGGCTACGGAGCCTGCCCCGACCTCGAGGACCGCGCCAAGATCGTCGACTTGGTACGGCCCGACCGTATCGGCGTGACGCTCTCCGAGGAGTGTCAGCTCGTGCCCGAGCAGTCCACCGATGCCTTGGTCGTCCATCACCCCGAGGCCAGGTACTTCAACACGTGACCGAGGGAGTGGGGAGGCGAGCGCGACCAGGAGACTTGGGAAGCCGCCGTACTGCGCTCGGGGCCGTGTTCTTCGATATGGACGGGCTGCTCGTGGACACCGAGCGGCTCTGGTTCGACGTCGAGCGCGACGTCATGGGCCGCCTCGGCGGCGCGTGGGGCGAGGAGCATCAGCGGGCCCTCGTCGGCGGGCCACTCGGCCGCACCGTCTCCTACATGCTCCGACTGTCCGGCGCGACGGTGTCGTCCGCCGAGGTGGGCAGGTGGCTGCTGGATGGCATGATGGAGCGGCTGCGCGGAGACGGCGTGCCGCTGCTGCCGGGCGCGCGCGCCCTACTGGAGGAGGTTTCGCGTGCCCGGGTCCCCTGCGCGCTCGTATCGTCGGCGCAGCGGGTCCTCGTTGACACGGTCCTCGACCAACTGGGACGCGAGTGGTTCGACACGACCGTGAGCGGCACGGACGTGCCGCATACCAAGCCGGAGCCTGACCCCTACCTTCGCGCCGCCGCGGCACTCCAGGTCGACCCGGCTCGCTGCGCCGCGCTCGAGGACTCGCCCAACGGCGTCGCGTCGGCCGAGGCCGCGGGCTGCCTCACCGTCGTCGTTCCCAGCGTCGTCCCGATCCCGCCGGCTCCTGGGCGCATCGTGCTGCGCTCGCTCACCGACGTCGACCTCGCCCTGATCACCGGCGCGATGTCGGCCCGCGTCTGCGACGATGGGCCCCGCTGAGGGCTGCTGTGCCGGCCGAACACGCTCCGGAACGTCCGCGTGCCAGGGAGTATCGAGGCGTGCCGCAGGTCACCGGCAGGCATCGATTGGGTATCCGTCTTCACCGAAGCGTTACTCCGGCTGGCTCGTCGGGACACCGGAGAGCTAACGTCGAGCGACGACGGAGCGTGGTGGGCGGCCGGGGCTGACCCGTGCCCGCGTTCCGCGAGAACGCCGCCCCAGGGGTGGTCCTCTGCGGCGGGATTCTGCGATGGGGCAGAGGTGAAGCCGATGCACAGCAAGCGCCTGACCGGGACGGCGGCCGTCTTCGGGGTACTCGCCGTGGTCGCCGCCGCCTGCGGTGGTGGCGGCGGAAACACCGGCGGTGGCGGCAATGCTGGCGGTGGCGGCAAGCCGATCGTCGTCGGCACGACCGACAAGGTCGTGTCCTTCGATCCCGCCGGCTCCTACGACATGGGCTCGTGGACGCCGATGTGGAACATGTACCAGACTCTGGTGCGGTTCCCCGCGGGCAGCACCACGCCGGTGCCCGACGCGGCCAAGCAGTGTGAGTTCACCGACAAGACGCACTACAAGTGCACGCTCAAGCCGAACCAGAAGTTCTGGAACGGCGACACGATGACCGCGAAGGACGTCGTGTACTCCTTCCACCGCAACGTCAAGATCGCGGCCACTACAGGCGCCTCGAGCCTGCTCGCCCCGATGAAGGACATCAAGGCCAAGGACGACGACACGGTCGTCTTCACGCTCAAGTACCCGTTCGCGGTCTTCCCCTTCGTGCTGGCCGACCCGGGCATGGCGATCGTCGACCACAAGGTCTTTCCCGCGAACAAGGTCATGAACAGCGGGAAGATCGTGGGGTCGGGGCCGTACAAGATGACGAAGTACAGCCCCGGCCAGCAGCTCGTGCTGAAGCCCAACCCGCATTACGGCGGCGACGTCAAGCTGCACAACAGCGGCGTGATCGTCCGTTATTACTCCAAGCCCTCGTCGATGAAGCTCGCGATCGAGCAGGGCGAGGTCGACGTCGACTACCGCACGTTCAGCCCGACCGACATCGCGTCCTTGAAGAAGGAGGAGAGCAAGGGCGTCCAGGTGGTCACGGGCCAGGGTGCGGAGATCCAGTACATCGTCTTCAACCTCAAGCGGATGCCGGGCGACTCGCCGCAGCAGAAGACGGCCATCAGGAAGGCCGTCGCGTTGAGCGTCGACCGGGCGTCGATCGCCAAGAACGTCTACAACGGCACGGTCGAGCCGCTGTACTCGATGGTGCCCCAGGGGTTGTCCGGTCACATCGACGCGTTCAAACCCCTGTACGGCACCAGCCCGGACAAGGCGAAGGCCAAGCAGACGCTGAAGCAGGCCGGGGTCAAGACTCCCGTTGATCTGACGATCTGGTGGACGCCCAGCCACTACGGCGCGCCGTCCTCCGACATGTACACCAACATCAAGCGGCAGCTGGAAGCCACCGGCCTGTTCAAGGTCACCTTGAAGTCGGCCGAGTGGGACCAGTACAACGAGGCCGCGCTCAGCGACCAGTACCCGGCCTTCCAGCTCGGCTGGTTCCCCGACTACCCGGACTCCGACGACTACGTGGCGCCCTTCTACGGCACCAAGACGATGTTCCTCAACAACCACTACAGCAACGACGCCGTCGACAAGGCGATCAGCAAGGAGCGGGCGAGCACGAAGCAGTCCGTACGCAACGCCGCGTTCGAGAAGATCCAGAAGATCGGGGCGAAGGACGCGCCGCTGATCCCGCTGTGGCAGGGCAAGCAGATCGCGGTCAAGCGCAAGGGTGTGACCGGCGTCGAGAAGACGCTTGATCCGTCCTACACCTTCCGGTACTGGCTGATCGGGAAGAAGTAGCGCGAAGCACGGGGGTCGGGTGGCGCCGCGCCACCGCGACCCCCGGTTCGTGTCTGGTACCGCCGGTTCCTAGGCTGAAGGATCGATGGCACGACAGGGCGGCGGCTCGCTGCGAACGTACCTTCTCACCAGGATCGCATTGGTCATCCCGATGGTGTGGATCCTGTTGACGTTCGTGTTCGTGCTGATGCGGGTGGCGCCGGGGGATCCGGTGTCGGCGGCGCTCGGTGGGCGGCTGTCGCCCGAGCAGTTGGCGCAGCGTCGGCACGCGGCCGGGTTCGACAAGCCGATGATCGTGCAGTACGGCGAGTACCTGCGTCAGGTGTTCACCGGGCACTTCGGGACGTCGATCAGCGACCACCGGCAGGTCATCGGCATCGTCAAGACGAACGGCGCGGCGACGTTGGAGCTGACGTTGTCCGCGCTGATCGTGGCGCTGATCGTGGGTCTCATCGTGGGGATGGCGGCTGGCCGTTTCCGTGACACGTGGTTCGACGTCGGCGGACGGCTGTTCGGCGTGGTCGTCTACGCGGCGCCGGTGTTCTTCACCGGGCTGATCGCGCAGCTGGTGTTCGGTAAGTACCTGGGGTGGCTGCCGACGTCGGGCCAGGCCAGCCCCACGACGCAGGCCTTCATGTCCACACATACCAACATCCTGGTCATCGACGCGATCATCGACGGCGACTGGTCGGGTCTGGTGGACGTGCTGGCACACCTGTGCCTGCCCGCGATCACACTGGGGCTGTTGGTGAGCGGGATCTTCATCCGACTGGTGCGGGTGAACGTGATTCAGACGCTGCGTCATGACTACATCGAGGCGGCGCGGGCGCGTGGGGTGCGAGAGTGGCGGGTGGTGTTCCGTCACGCGTTCCGCAACGCGCTGGTCCCGGTGATCACGATCGTGGGGTTGCAGTCGGCGCTGCTGCTGTCCGGCGCGGTGTTGACGGAGGAGACGTTCGACTGGCCGGGGATCGGCAGCGCGTTGATCGACTACCTCAACAACCGCGACTACGTCGCCGTGCAGGGCATCATCACGGTCTTCGCGCTGGCCGTGGTTGTGGTGAGCCTGGTGATCGACTTCGTGAACGCGTGGGTCGACCCGAGGGTGCGGTACTGATGGCCAGAGACTTTGAGACGACGACACCACCGTCTGCTCCGGAGCCTTCGCCGGCCCTCGGTGCGCAGACCCGTCGGGGCGGGCTGCTGAGCGTGCGGCGTTTCCTCGCCCCGGTGGTGACCGCGCGGGGCCTGCCGAAGTGGCTGCTGTGGGTCGGTGTGGGGATCGTGGCGTTGTTCGCGGTGCTGGCGATCTTCGCGCCGTTCATCGCGCCGTACGGGTTCGACCAGTACCGCGCGGGCGGGCAGACGTTCACGAAGCTGACGCCGCCGTCGTGGGCGCATCCGCTGGGGACGAACGTCCGGCAGATCGACGTCGCGTCCAGCGTGGTGTATGGGGCGCGGACGGCGTTGGAGGTCATCGTGCTCGCGGTGATCTTCTCGGTATCCATCGGGGTTCCGTTGGGGCTGCTGTCCGGGTGGGTCGGCGGCGCGATAGATCGTGTGCTCGTACTGGTCACCGACGCTTTGTTCGCGTTCCCTTACCTGCTGCTGGCGATCGTGATCTCGTTCCTGCTGTCCGGCTCGCCGCTGGGCGGGGGGGTGGTGACCGCGGCGGTCGCCATCACGGTGATCTACATTCCGCAGTACTTCCGTGTGGTACGCGGCAGCGTGCTCTCGGTTCGGGAGGAGCCGTACGTGGAGGCCGCCCGTGCCCTGGGCGCGAGCTCGCCGGTCATCGTGATGCGGTACGTGTTCGCCAACGTGATCCAAAGCGTGCCGGTGATCGCGACCCTGAACGCCGCGGACGCCATCCTGACCCTGGCCGGCCTCGGTTTCCTCGGCTACGGGATCCAGCCGACGGTGGCGGCCGATTGGGGGTATGACCTGAAGCGGGCGATCCCCGACGCGGGCGCCGGCATCTGGTGGACCGCGGTATGGCCGGGGCTGGCGATCGTCGCACTGGTGGTCGGCCTCACATTTGTCGGTGAGGGACTGAACGACGTGCTGAACCCGATCCTGCGTCGCCGGGCGACCACGAAGATCGAGATGCCAGGTCGGCCGTCGCCGGAGCGGGTCCCAGAGGAGCAGGTGAGCTGATGGCAGCGAGCGAGTCGGTCCTGCGCGTCCGTGACCTGCGGGTCTATTACGGCACCGAGCGTGGGGTGGTCAAGGCGGTCGACGGTGTCGACCTCACGCTGCGGCCGGGTGAGACGTTGGGGTTGGTCGGGGAGTCCGGGTGCGGCAAGTCAACGTTGGGGCGGGGGCTGCTCGGACTGCTGCCCGCGGGCGCGAAGTCGGGCGGTGAGGTACTGTTCGGGGGCCAGAACATCGTCGAGGCGTCGGCGCGAGAGCTGCGTCGCATGCGCGGGCCCCAGATGGGCCTGATCTTCCAGGAGCCGATGACCCGGCTCAACCCGCTGATGCGGGTTTCCGACCACTTCGTGGAGACGTTGCGTACCCACGAGCCGGGGCTGTCCAAGGCCGAGATGCGCAGGCGAGCGCTGGAGGCGTTGGGCGGTATGGGTATCCCGCCGACGCGTTTCGACCAGCACCCGCACGAGTTCTCCGGTGGGATGCGGCAGCGCATCATGATCGCTCTGGCATTGGTGCCGCGGCCGACGTTCGTCGTGGCCGACGAGCCGACGACAGCCCTGGACGTGCTGGTGGAGGCGCAGATTCTCGGCATCCTCGCGGACCTGAAACGTAACTTCGACACCGCGCTGCTGCTGATCACCCACAACCTCGGCATCATCGCCGAGTCGTGCGACCGGGTCGCGGTGATGTACGCGGGGAAGATCGTCGAGCAGGGCGACGCCCGCACGGTCTTCGGCGAGCCGGCCCACCCTTACACCAGGGAGCTGTTGGCGTCGACCATCTCGCTGTCCACCAGGGGGTTGCACTACATTCCCGGTGCGCCGCCCGATCTCGCCGATCCGCCGTCTGGCTGCCGTTTCCACCCCCGGTGCCCGGACGCGATGCGGGTGTGTCCTGAGCAGACGCCCGTCGAGGTGATGACCGAGCGTGGCCAGCGGGTGGCGTGCTGGCTGCACGGTCCCGAGGACCGCATCCGGGCCGGCGGCGGGAAGGCACTCGAACGAGAGGAGCTCGCCGTTGCCGACGAAGCCTGACCCGGGTCCGGAGACGCCCCCTGAGACGGCCACGGTAGGGCAGGCGCCCCTGCTCGACGTCCGCGACCTCGAGGTCCATTTCGCGTTGCGCGGCGGCTTCCTCCAGCGTGTCGCCGGCCACGATGTGGGCATGGTCAAGGCCGTCGACGGGGTGAGCTTTCAGCTGCGGCGCGGCGAGGTCCTCGGCCTGGTGGGCGAGTCCGGCAGCGGCAAGACCACGCTCGGCCGCTCCGTCCTCGGGCTTGTCCCCGCCACCGGCGGCAGCATCAGCCTCGAAGGCAGGGACATCACCGGGCTGTCCGACCGGCGGTTCCGGCCGCTGCGTCGCCGGATGCAGATGGTCTTTCAGGACCCGCACGCCGCGCTCAACCCCGCGATGAGCGTGGCCGCGGCTGTCGCCCACCCGCTGCGCATCCACAAGCTCGCGACCGACGCCGCCGACGTCGACCGTCGGGTGCGCGACGCCCTCGACCGCGTCGGTCTCGCCCCGGCCGAACGCTTCCTCGACAAGTACCCCAGCGACCTGTCCGGCGGGCAGAAGCAGCGTGTCGTCCTGGCCCGCGCGATCATCCTCGGCCCCGACCTCGTCGTCGCCGATGAACCGGTGTCGATGCTGGACATGAGCGTCCGCGCGAAGATCCTCGACCTGATGCTCGGGTTGAGAGACGACCTCGGCCTGACTTACCTGTACATCACCCACGACCTGGCCACGGCGAAGTTCTTCTGCGACAGGGTCGCGATCATGTACCTCGGCCGGCTCGTCGAAGTCGGACCCGCGGAGAAGATCTTCGCCGACCCCAAGCACCCCTACACCCAGGCGCTGCTGCGGGCCATCCCCGAACCCGACCCCGCCAAGGCCGTTCCCCGCGACCTCCCCCGCGGCGAGATCCCCGACGCCGTCCATCCCCCGCTCGGCTGCTCTTTCCACCCCCGCTGCCCGAAGGCGTTTCAGGTCTGCGGCTGGGAGACCCGCGACCTGCGTCTCCTCCTCGAACAGCGCTGGGTCGAGGCGGGCGAAGCCGCCTACGACGCCGAACGCTCGATCGTCGGCGACCTCGATACCCTCGACCAGCCCGGCCACGACGTCGTCGTCCCGGCCAAACAGTCGCCCGACAAGCTCCTCGACCTGCTACGCACCATCCGCGACGAGCACCCCGACGAGCCGCTGTGGAAGGGCGTTCGTCGCATGTACGCCGTCGACGGCGGTGTCCGTATCGAGTTCGTCGAGGGCATCGACCCCGCCCTCACCCAGACCGATGGCGCCGACGTCGCCTGCCTCCTCTACGACACCGCCGCGCGGCAGCGGGCCGCCGAGCTCGCCGACGAGGCGCGTACCTCCGCATAGCGGTACGGACGCTGTGCTCGATCATCTCGTCTCGGGTGCTGGCCCCGGCCGCGCCAGGCCCGTCTCGTAGGCGAAGACGACCGCCTGTACCCGGTCGCGCAGACTGAGCTTGGATCGGCGGGGGCGCCCGGTCGCCACCCCCGCCGAACCATCGGCCGACCGCTCCTCACGGAAGGCGAGTGACACCTCACTGGCTTCGGCCGGCCGCCTTGGCGTGACTTTCCGTTCCATTGCCACTCGCGGGTGGTGTCGGTGGCTCGGGCAGCGGGGGAGGCGTGCCGCCGAACGCGGGGCACAGCGACTTGTGCGGGCACCAGTCGCACAGCTTGCTCGGCCGGGGTCGCCACTCGCCGGTCGACATGGCGCGCTCGATGGCTTTCCACAGCGCGAGGAGCTTGCGCTCGGTCGCCCGCAGGTCCGCCTCGTCGGGTACGTAGCGAACGATCTCACTGTTGCCCAGGTAGATGAGCTGGAGCATGCGGGGGAGCCAGCCGCGGGCGCGCCACAGCACGAGCGCGTAGAACTTCATCTGGAACAGCGCTCTGGCCTCGAAGACCTCGCTCGGGGCCGTGCCTGTCTTGTAGTCGACCACCCGCACCTCACCGGTCGCGGCGACGTCGAGACGGTCGACGTAGCCGCGCAGCAGCAGCCCGGAGTCGAGCACGGCCTCGACGTAGGCCTCACGCTCGGCGGGCTCGAGCCGGCGAGGGTCCTCCAGCGAGAAGTACCGCCGCAACATGAGGCGGACGCTGTCGAACCACGCGTCGCGGCCCGTGTCGTCCTCGAACAGCTCGCCGAGCATCGGCTCCGCGTCGACCAGCCGCCTCCACTCGCCGTCGACCATGGCGACCGCGGCCTCTGGGGTCCGCTCGCCGGCCGGAAGGTCGAACAAACGCTCGAGGACGGCGTGCACCGTCGTCCCGCGAGCGGTCTCCGGCGTCGGCCGCTCGGGGAGGCGGTCGACCACGCGAAGGCGGTACAGCAGTGGGCAGGTCATGAAGTCGCC
>JBOHCT010000095.1:0-15772 GCA_050699055.1 Streptosporangiaceae bacterium
CGGCAGAGTCGGCCGGCCGCCGACCCGCGGCAGAGTCGGCCGACCACATGGCGGAATCATCCGTACCCGACACCCCCGGGCCCTCCCGAGTCCCGCCGTCCGAGGACACGGCGGACCGGACTCTCGCGGGCAGCCGCCAGTAGCGGGGCTCGGCATGGTTCAGGACGTCGACCGCTCCGGCCTCGGCTCGAGCGGACTGTCGGATCCGGGTGGCATGCTGGGGTCCGTGAGCAGCCGCGTGTCGAGCCCGTCTTTCGTGGGTCGTGCCGACCAGCTCGACGCCCTTGACCGGGCGTTCGAGAGCGCGACCCACGGTGAGTCGCGCGCCGTGTTCGTGGGCGGGGAGGCCGGCATCGGCAAGACCCGGCTCGCCAAGGAGTTCGTGGCGCGGGCTCGCGACTCCGGAGCCCACGTACTCATCGGAGGCTGCCTCGAGCTGGGTTCGGAGGGCCTACCGTACGCGCCGTTCGCGGCGGCGCTGCGCGGGTTGGTCCGTGCGGCCGGCCCGGAAGCGGTGACGTCGCTGGTGCACGCCGGTGCGTTGGCCCGGCTGCTCCCCGAGTTGGGGCGACCCGTGGAGGAGCCCGACGCGAGGGGGCGGCTGTACGAGCATGTGCTCCTGTTGCTGGAGCGCCTGGCGGAACAGGCGCCCGTCGTGCTGTTGATCGAGGACGCCCACTGGGCCGATCGGTCGACCCGCGAGTTGCTCATCTTCCTCGTACACAATCTCGGGGCCGTGCGTGTCTTGCTCGTCGTCACGTTTCGCTCCGACGAGCTGCACCGCAGGCATCCGCTCCGGCCGCTGCTCGCCGAGCTCGACCGGGCCCGCCCGGTGAGCCGGCTCGAGCTCCCGCGGCTTCAGCGCGGTGAGGTGGCCGACCAGTGCGCCGCGATCCTCGGGCAAGACCCCGACGCCGCGCTCGTCGAGCGGGTCTACTCCCGCAGCGAGGGCAACCCGCTGTTCGTCGAGGCCGACCTCAACTGTCCTGAGGAGGGCGGGCTCGTGATCAGCGACTCGCTTCGCGACCTGCTCCTGCGTGGTGTCGAGGGGCTGCCCGACGAGACCCAGCGCGTCCTCAGGGTCGCCTCGGCCGGCGGCGTGCGGGTCGCTCACCCGCTGCTCGCGGCGGTAACGGGCCTCGACGACGCGTCGCTCGCGGAGGTGCTGCGGCCCGCCGTCGACGGCCACGTCATCGTGGCCGACGGAGACGACTACGCGTTCCGTCACGCGCTCATCCGCGAGGCGGTCCACGACGAGCTGCTCCCCGGCGAGCATGCGGCCATGCACCTCCGCTTCGCCGAGGCGCTCGACCGCGATCGCTCGATCCTCCCGGGGGTGCGCCGTGCGGTCGAGGTCGCCTACCACTGGCACGCCGCCCATGACACCGAGCACGCGCTGGTCGCGGCGTGGCACGCGGCCGGCGAGGCCGCGGGTGCCTATGCCCACGCCGAGCGGCTGACCCTTCTCGAACGTGTCCTCGAGCTGTGGGACCGGCTTCCCGAGGCTGAGTGGCTGATCGGGACGAGCCACGTCGGGGTGCTCGAGCAGGCCGTCGACGCCGCTTACGACAGCGGCGAGCAGGCCCGCGGGGTCTCGTACGCGACCGCCGCGCTCGGGGAGATCGACGACCAGGTGGAGCCGTTGCGGGAGGCCGCTCTACTGCAGCGTCGCGGCAAGATGACCCGCAACATCGGACGCGGCGACGGAATGGCGGACTTCCGTGCGGCGGTGCGCCTCGCGTCCGCCGAGCCGACCAGCGAGGTCCGTGCCAAGGTGCTCGCCGCCATCGCCGGAACGCTGATGACGCAGTTCGCTGACGACGAGGCAGCCGCGTTCGCCGAGGAGGCGCTCCGCGTCGCCAGGGCGGTGGGCGACAAGCACGCCGAGGTCAGCGCGCTGATCACTCTCGCCGTGCTCGAAACGCACAGGCGCGGTCTCGAGGCCGGTCTGGCCGGGTACGCGGAGGCGCGTGAGATCGCAGCGGCGTGCGGCGACCACGGCCAGATGACCAGGCTCGCGATCAACGAGTCCAACACGCTCACGGAGTTCGGCCAGCACGAGCGAGCCGTCGAGGTCGCTAGGGGCGGGTGGGCGCATGCCGAGATGATCGGGCTGGAACGTACGCAGGGCGCGTTCCTCGCCTGCAACTCCGCGGAGCCGCTCCTCGCCCTGGGGCGGTGGGAGGAGGCCGAGGAGACGGTCACCCGGGTCCTCGACCGCGACCCCCCGCCCACGTACGCCGCCTTCCTCCTTCGTATCCGCGCCGAGCTGGCGCTGGCCCGCGGCGATGTCGACGGTGCCGCCCGACTCGTCGCCCGGTCCCGCGCGCTGGGCTGCGACGTGTGCGGGGACCCGCAGCTCGCGTTGCCCGTCCTGCGGCTGGAGGCAGCGGTCGCGCTTGCCCGAGGGAGGCCGGACGACGCTCTCGCCTTGGTGACGGGTGCGCTGAGCGATCGCCGGCCGTTCACGACCGGCTGCCACATCTGGCCGCTGCTTTCTCTGGGCGCCTCGGCGGGAGCGGAAGCCGTCGAGCGCGCGGCCTCGCTGCGAGACGCTGCCGCCGTGGAGGCCGTCGAGCGCGGACTCGCCGCGCTGGACGCGGAGGCCGAGGGTGTCCATGTCGCCGGCCCCGTTGAGGTCGCCCACCACGCGGTGTTCGTCGCGGAGCGGGCCAGGGCGAGGCGTGAGCCCGACGGCGCGGCGTGGGAGGCGGCCGTCGGCGCGTGGCGAAGCGTGCCGCAGCCGTACGACCTCGCGCGGGCGCTGCCTCGCGCGGCGGAGGCGTTGCTGCGTGCGGGTGAGACGGACGCCGCGGCCGACCGGCTCCGCGAGGCGTACGAGATCGCCTCGGGGTTGGGGGCCGCTCTACTCGTACGCGACATCGAGGCGCTCGGGCGCCGCGCCCGTCTCGCGGTCGGTGTCGTGGGGTACCCAGCCGCGGAAGACGGAGCGGTCGCGCGCGGCGGCGACGCGGACGATGTCCCGAAGGGGGCTCTGGGCTCGTACCGCGAGCGTCTCGGGCTGACCGAGCGGGAGGTCGAGGTGCTCGACCTGCTCGTGGCAGGGAACAGCAACCGCCAGATCGCTACGGAGCTGTTCATCTCGCCCAAGACGGCGAGCGTCCACGTCTCCAACATCATCGCCAAGCTCGGCGTGTCCACCCGGCTCGAGGCCGCCTCGATGGCCTACCGGCTCGGCCTCGGGGCGGCTCCCGTCGAGTCCGCGTAGCGGTTCGCGGCCTTCGGTGGCCGCCTGGCGTTGAGCGGCTCTACTTCAGGGGGCTTACCCTGGTGACCCGACGGAAAGGTTCTTCGTTGCCTCTGGTTTTCAGCAGGCGGCTATGCACCTCCAGCGGATCGTCCGCAAGGCCCGCGGCGATGATCCTGACGGGGTCGATACGGATCGTGCGATCGTCGACACCCAGTTCGAGAGCTGGATCATCCTTCTCGACACTCACGATCTCAACACGGCCGCGGACCTCTATCTGCCGTGCGCGGTACGGCGAGAGCGATGCGATGTCGTCGACCACGAACGCCGCCCGTCAGGCCGGCCTGACCGACCGCGGCGCGGATCAGCCCGGCGAAGCGATCCTTGGTGAAATCTTCCAGTCGCTCGCCGCGCTCGGGGTGGTACGGCACGCCGAAACCCCAGCGTCCCACGTTCCGCACGTGCAGGCCTCCGCCCTCCACCTCGACGCGTGCACGCTGTACTGGCGGCCGGTGGCGCGATCACGGCACGTCGCCCGCACCTCGTCCGCGTCGTGCTCGAAGTCGACGAGCTCGGTGCCAAACCGGATGTCGACCCCGAGCTCTTCGGCGCGGGCCCGCACGAGGGGCTCGAGCTGGTCCTGGTCGCACCACGCTTCCGGGGTCGGGGAGATGGCACACAGGTCGTCGTCCCCACCCAGGGGGAAGCGCTCGTGCGGGCGATCCACGACGCGGTGGTCGCCGAGCTCGCCGACGCGGGCTTCGGCCGGCTGACCATGGAGGGAGTCGCCGAACGGGCCGGATGCGGCAAGATGCCGCTCTATCGGCGCTGGAGCTCCACCAGCGAGCTTGTACTCGACGCCCTGACCCACACGCTTCCCACCACCCCCGACCCGCCCGATACCGGGAGCCTGCGCGAGGACCTGCTCGCGGTCCTCACCCGCATGACGGAGAACACGACGACCACTCCCGTCGGTGCCGCGCTCGGCACCTCATCGGCGAGGGCCGCCGCCACCCCGACATCGTCGCGATCATCCGCGACCGGGTCCTCGAACCCCGCTTCCAGATACCCGACATCCTGCGCCGCGCCGCCTCCCGCGGAGAGATCAACCCCGACGCGATAACCCCGCAGGCCTGCCGCGCGGGCCCGGCCATGATCCTCGCCCACAGCCTGATGCTCGGCTCACCGCCGATCATGTTGTCGCCGACCTTCGTGACCGTTTCGACGAGGTGCTCGCCGCCTTGGAGGACACCGAGGGTTGGGTTACGGCTCGGGTGAAGAGGCCAGTGATGATCCTCGGAAAGCTGGAAGGGGTCGAGACGGGGGTCCGAAACCTTATCCGGCTGCACCCTTGCCGCCATCAGGCGGCGGGCTGGCCTCACCCAGGTGGAGCTGGCCGAGCGCGTGGGGATCGCCCAGTCGGACCTGTCCAAGCTCGAGCGCCGCGGCGATGTCCGCGTATCCACGCTCGAGCAGTACGCCCGCGGGCTCGGGGCCACGCTGCGCCTCGTGTTCGAGTTCCCTCAGGAGGAGGTCGAGGTCGACCCACGCGGGCGCGGGCAGGGCTCCGGGCGCTGATCGGCTCACTGTCCGATCAGGCCGAGGTCATGTCGGATCCGGGCGGGGTCCATTCCCTGGCCCGAGGCGTCGCGCCGCCACTCCATGTCGTCCAGGAGGACGTTCAGCTCGGCGAGCGCGTCGCCGCCCTCCGTCACCGCCTCGCGCGGTGTACGCCCGCCGAGCGCCGGGATTTGATCGTCCACCCAGCGCAGCTCGTGCTGCCGCATGACCTGGTCGAGCAGCTCCGCGGCCTGCTCGGGCGGCAGCCCAGACGCGTCCTCGGCGGGCTCGGGCGCCGGGTCGTTGTCGCGTTCGGCCAGCAGGCGCTCCATCGGCACCGTCGACTCCGAGACGAGCCGCGCGTCCGGGGCGGCGTCGAGCACCCGGCGCTGCAGGTCTCGGAGGCGCTCGACCGAGTTGGCCTCGACGGAGATCCGGCCCCGCTCGCGTCGGAGGAAGCCGCGCAGGATCGACTCCCCGTCGTCCAGCTCGTGGGTCGCGACGAGCCGGTTTGGCCCGTCCTCGTCGAGGTCCGCCGCGAGGCTCTTCCACGCGGCCTCGTGGTCCGGCACGTCGTACGACGCCGAGCACGCGACCAAGAGGTGGCCTTCGCGGTTCCGCAGCCCGGGTGGCGGCTGCGGCCCGAAGAACGCCATGACGTCCTCGGGCTCGTACCCGTCCTCGAGCAGCTCGAGCAGCTCTTGGCGGCGCGTGCGGTTGACGCGGAGGGGGAGCGCGAGCACCCGCGGGCCCTCCCCGTCCTGCAGGAGGCGGGTGCAGAGGATGTCGAGCCGTCGGGCGTCCGAGGACAGAGCGCGGTCGGGTAGCCGTATCCGCTCGCCATCAGGCAGCGCCCGCAACGTGACGTCCACGTGCGGCCGGACTTCGGCGGCCTCATAGGCGCGGAGCGGTGTCTCGCGCCACCCGCGGAGTAGTGAGCGCTCGTCGTCAGGCAGCCACGCGCCGCGCTGGTGGAGGAACGCGTCGAGCAGACCGCCCTCGAAGATCGCCAGGTCCAGCGCGATCAGCCGGGCGTACGGCTCGGCTTCGGCGGTGTACTCCTCGATCAGCTCCTTGCCGCGCGCCCGTTGCGCGTAGGTGGCGACGCGGGCGTACAGCGTGGCCGCGCGCACCGGCAGCGGGTGACGGACATTCCGCAGGCAGCACGCCTTGTACTTGCGGCCCGACCCGCATGGGCAGGGCCTGTTGCGGGAGCCCGCCCCCGCCGGCGCGCGGAGCGTATGGCGCAGCGTATGGCGCAACGCGTCGTGCGCGGGAACGCCGGCCCGCCGCAGGTAGGCATCCGCTGTCGACGACTCGCCGCGCGTCGCCGCGTAGTCGGCGGCGTCGAGCAGCGCGGGCTCGCACCCGGGATCGTGCTCCAGGGCCTCGCCGACCAGGCGCTCGGCGGTGACCGAGTCGCCGCTGCCCTCGGCGGCCCGCGCCCTGAGCAGTACGGCGCTCGCCCGCTCGACAGGCGACGTCGCGGCCCGACCGATCGCGTCCAGCAGCGGCTCGCCCGCCCCGTGCAGCTCGACGTGGTCCGCGAGCCGGCCCACTACGGACGGCTGGGTGAGGGCGCCGAGGAACGTGCGGAACGTCTCCTCAGGCGCCTCGCCGTCGCCGTGGGTGCGCAGGAGCCCGCGCGCCAGGGTAAGCGTCCGGATCTCCTGCGGGGACATGCCCGCGACCTCGCTGGGGTCGCGTGGCGCACCGGGCAGCGCGACCCATCCGGCGGCGACTTTCAGGTGCGCGACCTGCAGCAGGATGCCGAGCGGCGGCAGCGGCTCGTCGAGGACTCCGGGGTGCGCGACAAGGAGGCCGGCGAGCGCGTCGTCCAGCGGCATGGCCGGCACCATCTCGTCGCCGTGTCCGACGTGCTCGGAGTACACGGTGAGGGCGTCCGCGGCCGCGAGATAGCAGGTTTCGATGACCTGCGTGCTTCGTCTGGCGAGATCGTCCGTATTGACCTTTTCCAGCTCGTCGGCCTTGGTGACCTCGAGCGTGCCGTCGCGCAGCCGCAACGCGAGGAGCTCATCGGGCTCGAAGCCGCGCAGCCAGCCCTCCGGCCCCACCAGAGCCTCGCCGACGAAGCGGGAGAGGTCGCCATCCACGCCCCAGGTGTCCTCGCCGGCCTCCAGGGCATCCGCCCCTGGGTCCGGTACCCAGTTCGTCCGGACCTCGCCGCCGCCCTCCATCCCCAGCCCCTCGTCGGCGAGTCGGGCCCACAGATCGAGGTCGCCGTCGGCGGCGAGCACGCCCGTGTCGCGTTCGGCCTCGGTGAGCATGTGGGTGAGGACAGCGCCGTCGCTCACGGCGAGCAGGCTCACCCAACCGTCTTCGGTCTCGTGGACGTCGCCACGCGCGCCCAGCTCGCGCTCGACCTGCCGCGTCTTCAGCTCAGGGTGGGCGTCCTTGAGTCGATCAGTGAGCTCCGCGAGGGTCAGCGGCGACGTGGAGAGGTGAAGGTGCAGGTCGGCAGACCAGGCCGGCTGCTCCTCGGAGTGCAAAGGCGTCACGCTCACGCCCGGTACCTTCCCATAGGCGGAAGATCGTCCGGGGCAAGACACGCAACCGCTCGCACGCCCGGTTCGGCCGGCTCCGTCTCGCCTACCCCTGACCAAAGGCCGTCGGCGACCTAGGATCGCCTTGTGACTGGCGCGGACGTCTGCTATCTGTCGGCCCGAGAGCTGGCGCGGCGCCTCCGTATGCGTGAGCTGTCCGCCCGCGAGGTTGTCGAGGCGCACCTGGCCCGGATCGAACGGCTCAACCCCCAGGTCAACGCGATCGTGACGCTGGTCGCCGACCGCGCGTTGGCCCAGGCCCGGGCCGCCGATGAGCGGCTCACGGCGGGTGAGGAGGTCGGTCCGCTGCACGGCCTGCCGGTCGCCCACAAGGACACCCACGACACGGCCGGGATCCGTACGACGTACGGGTCGCCGCTGCTGGCCGACAACGTACCGGCACGCGACGAGCTGCTCATCGAGCGGCTGCGGGCGGCCGGCGTCATCACGCTCGGCAAGACCAACACCCCGGAGTTCGCGGCCGGCTCGCACACGGTCAACCCGGTGTTCGGCGCCACGCACAACCCGTACGACCTGTCGAAGTCCGCGGGCGGCAGCACCGGCGGGGGAGCCGTGGCGCTGGCGTGCGGTATGCACGCGCTCGCTGACGGCAGCGACATGGGCGGCTCGCTGCGCAACCCGGCGTCGTTCTGCAACGTGGTGGGCTTCCGGCCGTCGCCCGGTCGGGTGCCGACCTGGCCGGCGCAGGCGCCGTGGGCCACGATGTCGGTGCAGGGCCCGATGGGGCGGACGGTCGCGGACACCGCGCTCTTGCTCTCGGTCCTCGCCGGGCCGGACCCGCGCTCGCCGATCGCGCTCGACGAGCCGGGGGCCGCGTTCGCCGAGCCGCTCGACCGCGACCTCTCCGGCCTGCGCGTGGCCTGGTCGCCGGACTTCGGCGGGGCGCTCCCGGTCGACCCCGCCGTGACCGCGGCCCTCGAGCCCGCAGCCAAGGTGTTCGATGACCTCGGCTGCGTCGTGGAAGAGGCATGTCCCGACCTGGCCGGTGCGGACGAGGTCTTCCGTACGCTGCGGGCCTGGCAGTTCGAGCTGACGTTCGGCGCGCTGCTCGACCGCCATCGCGACCGGCTCAAGGCGACCCTCGTCTGGAACATCGAGCAGGGCCGCCGTCTCACCGGCCCCGACGTCGCGCGTGCCGAGGTCAATCACGCCGCGCTCTACCACCGGGTGCGGGAGTTCTTCGAGCGTTACGACGCGCTGCTGCTCCCGGTCAGCCAGGTGCCGCCGTTCGACATCGACCTCGAGTACCCCGCCGAGGTCGCGGGCGTACGGATGGAGACGTATCTCGACTGGATGCGATCCTGCTACCTCATCTCCGCGACCGGCTGCCCGGCCCTGTCCGTCCCCGCCGGCTTCACCGGTGGTGGGCTGCCGGTCGGACTGCAGATCGTCGGGCCGCATCGGGGCGACCTTGAGATGCTGCGGGTCGGGCACGCGTTCGAGCAGGTCACCCGGTACGGCGAGCGGCGCCCGCCACTCGCGCACTGACGCTGGCCCGGGAGCCTAGATCCGCTTCCGCGGTCTGGAAGCACCCAATTCTGCCCGACCCGACCACGGAAACGGATCTGACGGTGTGAGGCGGAGTCCGGGGCCGACACTCCGGCTCAGCGCACCGGGCGGTTCAGACCGAGGTCAGGGCCCGCACGCTCTCCTTGAGTGAGCCGGTGGTCGCCATCACGGCGGTTGGCTCGTAGCCGCAGTGGGCCATGCAGTTGGCGCAGCGCGAGTCCCGGCCGCGGCCGTACTTCTCCCAGTCGGTGTCGTCGAGCAGCTCCTGATACGTCTTGGCGTACCCGTCGGCCATCAGGTAGCACGGCCGCTGCCAGCCGAACAGCGTATAGCAGGGGATGCCCCACGCCGTACACGGGAAGTCGCGTTCACCCTCGAGGAAGTCGAGGAACAGCGGCGAGTGGTTGAGCCGCCACTTGCGCCGCCGCCCGTCGGCGAAGGCCTTGCGGAACATCTCGCGGGTCTCCTCCACGCCGAGGAAGCGGTCCTGGTCCGGCGCCTTCTCGTACGCGTACCCGGGAGAGATCTGCATCCGGTCGATGCCGAGCTCGTCGTTCAGGTAGTCGAGCACGTCGATGACGGTCTGCGGGGAGTCGTTGTTGAAGAACGTGCTGTTCGTATAGACCTGGAAACCCGCCGCCTTGGCGGCGCGGATCGCGTCGACGGCCTGGTCGAACACGCCGTCCTTGCTGACCGACTCGTCGTGGCGCTCGCGCAGTCCGTCGATGTGCACCATCCAGGCGAAGTTCCGCGAGGGACGGAACTTGTGCAGGTGCTTGGGCAGCAGCAGTGCGTTCGTGCACAGCACGACGAACTTGCCCCGTTTGTTCAGCCGCCGCACGATCTCGTCGATCTGCGGGTGCATCAGGGGCTCCCCGCCGGACAGCGCGACCATCGGCGCGCCGCACTCCTCGACCGCGCCGACGGCGTCCTCGACCGACATCCGCCGCTTGAGCTCCGACGCGGGGTGCTGGATCTTGCCGCAGCCCGCGCACTTGAGGTTGCACGCGAACAGCGTCTCGACCTCGACGAGCATCGCGAACTTGTCCCGGCGGCGCAGCTTCTGCTTCATCAGGTGGGTGCCCAGCTTGACCGACAGGTGCAGCGGCAAGCCCATGATCGCCAGCTCCGTTCCGTGCGACAGTGGAGTGCGTGGAGGCCCGGGGCCGCCCACGTCAGCCAGCATACAGACTGTACGGAACATACTACTTGTATGTCACCACGCCGTCGAGACCAACACGTCGCCGACACGCGCGAGGCGCTGGTCGCGGCCGCCCGGGAGCTGTTCGCCGAGCGCGGGTACGCCGCCACCGGGACCGAGGAGATCGTGGCCCGCGCACAGGTCACCAGGGGTGCGCTCTACCACCACTTCCGCGACAAGGCCGATCTCTTCCGCGCGGTCATGGAGCGGATCGCTCGTGAGGTGGCGGAGCAGCTCATCGACCGTGAGCTGCGGCGCGCCGCCGACGGCCCAGGCGACGCGTGGGAACAGCTGAGGAACGGCTGCCAGGCCTTCCTCGACGCCTGCATGCGCAGCGACTTTCAGCGCATCGTGCTGGTCGACGGGCCCGCCGTGCTCGGCCATGAGGCGTGGGACGCGTTGGTCGAGGAGTTCGGGTACAGCCTGCTGGCGGACTGGCTGCGCAAGGCGATCGAGGAAGGCCGAATCGACCCGCTGCCGGTCCCTCCGCTGACCCGGCTGCTGGCGGCGCTCATCTCCGAGGCGAGTCTCTACACGGCCCGCGGCGACGACCCGGCCCGGGCACGCCGCGAGGCGGGCGAGGTGCTCGACCGCCTGCTCGCCGGCCTCGACCGCGGCGCGGCGGCCGGGTAAGGGCCCAGGCTCAGGTGCCGACCGAGCCGTCGATGCGCTCGCGCAACAAATCTGCGTGGCCGTTGTGCCGCGCGTACTCCTCGATCATGTGGGTCACGATCCACCGGACGGAGTACGTTTTCGTGCGGGGCTGCACGGTGGCGTCGAGAGAGCCGCAAGCGGCGATGATCTCTCGCGAGTGGTCGCACTCGTCGCGCCAGGTCGAGAACGCCTCCGCGACGTCGGCGGTGTCGCGTGCCGCTGGTCAGCTTGGTGCGCCCGATAACGTAGGCGTGACCCATGTCTACGACCCGAAGGCTTCCTCTCCCCGGGGCCCTGCCGCTCGGCCCCGCCCTCGTCACCGTCGGTGCCGTTCTCTGGGGCACCGACGCGCTCATGCGGCTGCCGCTGGCCCAGGAGCTGCCGGCCGCCACAGTCGTCTTCGGTGAGCACATACTCCTCGTCCTGCTCACGCTGCCGTGGCTGCCCGGTGCCGTACGGGCAGCGGCCCGCGCCGGATGGCGTACTGTGCTGGCGGTCGCCGTGATCGGGGTGGGGTCGTCGGCGGTGGCCACGATCCTGTTCACGCAAGCGTTCACGTACGGCGACGCGGTGACGCCGCTGCTCCTGCAGAAGCTGCAGCCGATCGTCGCCGTGGCCGCAGCGGCTGTCCTGCTCGGCGAGCGCCCCCGGCGGTCGTACGGGCTGTACTTCGTGGCGGCTTTCGTCTCCGCCTGGCTGCTCGCGTTTCCCTCGCCGCTGTCCGTCGGGGCCTCCCGGCTCATCCCGGCGCTGCTCGCCGTCGGCGCCGCGGTGCTCTGGGCGGCGGGCACGGTCCTCGGCAGGTACGCCAGCCTGCACGTGACCGCTTCCCAGGTGACCAGCCTGCGCTTCGCCGGCGGCCTGGTCGGCAGCGGTATCTGGGTCGCGGCGACGTCCGGGACGTCCGGTCCCGCGATCGCGCCGCGCGGCGACTGGCTCGGAATTGTGCTGCTCGCGCTCGTGCCCGGCCTGATCGCCCTGCAGCTGTACTACCGGGGGCTGCAATCCACGCCCGCGAGCGTGGCGACGCTGTGCGAGCTGGCGTTCCCGCTCACCGCGGCGATCGTCGGCGTGGCGGTACTCGGTACGTCGCTCACCGCCGGGCAGTGGGTCGGCGCGGGCATGCTCGCCGCCGTGGTGGTGCTGCTCGGCTTCACCCGTTCGGGGTCACGTACTGTCGACCGGCCAGGTGTGGCCGCCCGCGGGGGACCCGAGCAGGAGGCGGCGTAAGTAAGGCATACCACCAGGCGCGGGCCGAAGGCTCCTTATAGGGTGATGACGTCGAGCTCGGGCACGTCGTGGTAGTCCGCGTCCTGAGCCACGACGGGGATCCCGAGGGCGAGCGCGGTCGCGGCGATCCAGCTGTCGTTGACCTTCAGTGGGCGTCCGCTGTCCCGCAGCGAGACCCGCACTGTTGTCGGTCCGGGCTGACCACCTCCTGTCCCGTTCCGCGGCCGTCGCCGTGGCAGCGGTTGTCGCCGGCAGGGCCTCGTCACGGATCAGCTCGGGGACTCGACGCGCACGCCTACCCCTGTTGCGACCTTCCTCAGGGTCTTGTCGTAGGTCACGAAGCTCGTGAGCGCGTCCTCCAGCCCCAGGGCGCTGGCCAGTTGAATGGCGTCGAGGGTCCCTAGATGCGAGGACTCAATGGCGCCCGCGCGGTCGAGGACGTCCGTGTCGAGCACGACCTTTGACACGGCGTCAAAGACGTCCCTTGCCTCCCGCAGCTGAAGATCGAAGGCTTCCTGGTCGACGGTCAGCCTTTCCTGATCGTCGTGATTGGCTCGTCGTACGACGCGCACGAGCTCCGTCCCGGCCAACTCTGAGGTGACGTGATCGACCTCCCGGTACTCGTCCAGGAAGGCTCGAAGGGCGGCGGACCCCTCTTCCTCGCGGATCAGCTTCACGAGTGCGCAGGCGTCGAGATAGATCACCGATCGTCCTCTGCCCGTAGCTCGGACAGAGCCTGAGACAGCGGGCGCCCAGCTTCTTGCCGCGGCATCGGCCGTCGGCCGGCCAAACCCCCGCGGCGCCCAAGCCGAAGCTTCCCGCGCGCGACCAACTCCTCCCTGCGGCGTTCCTCAGCGGTCGCGGGGACCAGCCACGCCACCAGCCGGCCGTTGCTGGTGACGCGCGCGCTCTCACCCGACTCCGTGATCTCCTCGACAACGCGTCCCGGATTCCGTAGCTCTCGCACGGCGACCTCCCGGCCTCTCCAGGTGCCGCGCACCGCTCGGTCCATCGAACCCGCGAGGCGCCGCGCCGCAGGAACAGGCGGGCGCGATCCGCTTTGCCGTTCTTCCGACACCTTCCCACTCATGTCGAACATACTAGCTGATCGCCGACGTTTGCACAGTCGTGTCAGACGGACCGTAGTCCTACGGCGCGACCTCGATGCCGTGCGATCGGATCGCTCGTTGTGACCCGCCCCCGTGGGTTCGGTCGTGTCTGGGCCAGCCAGGGGCTTCTGCCCGGATGAGGACTCCGGGCGGAAGGATTGGGTCCCCCAAAGCCCTGAGGAGCTGCGTCGGATCTTGATAACGTTGCCCCATGCGCAACGACGAGCAGGCCGAAAGTCCGGATTCCAGCCTTTTTCAGCCTGGGACGTCGGGCAACGGCAGCTCGGTGCAGTCCGTCGACCGAGCGGTCACGATCCTGGAGCTGCTCGCTCGGCACGGCGAGCTCGGCGTTACCGACCTCTCGACCGAGCTCGGGGTGCACAAGTCGACGGCGTTCCGCCTGGTGGGCGCGCTGGAGGTACGCGGGCTCGTCGAGCAGGCGGGCCCGCGCGGCAAGTACCGTCTCGGCTTCGGGATCATCCGGCTCGCCGGCGCGCGGGCCGCGAGCGACGACCTCGTACGGCAGAGCCATCCGGTGTGCGAGGAGCTCGCGGCCGAGGTGGGGGAGACGGTCAACGTCGCGATCGCCGGGCCGGGGGCCGGCATCAACCTCACACAGGTCCGTGGCTCGGCGGCCGTCGTGACGCAGAACTGGGTGGGCAGGCGCACCCCGCTACACGCCACGTCGAGCGGCAAGGTCCTGCTCGCGTACATGTCGCAGCCCACCCTGAGCAAGGTCCTGCGGGGGAGGCGCGAGCGGTTCACCCCGGGCACGATCACGAACACCAGGGTCCTGCGCACCGAGCTCCGCCGGCTCCGCGAGCGTGGGTACGCCGAGGCCGTCGAGGAGTTCGAGGTCGGGCTCAACGCCGTCGCCGCGCCGATCTGGGACCTGTCGAACCAGGTCGTGGCGTCGGTCAGCGTGTCGGGCCCGTCGTACCGCCTGACCGAGGACGACATAGCCCGCACGGGCAAGCTGGTCGCCAGGGCGGGCATGGAGATCTCCCGGCGACTCGGGTACCTCGGCGACTAGACCCTTCCCAGTAGCGGACCTGACGGCCGCTGGCGACGCGCGGCCGGAACTGCGCCTACGGCACCTTACGCCCCGGTACGTCAGGGTCCGCGGCCGGCGCGCGACACGCCGGAAAGTTGATCTCGGCGCACCTCTTGACAGCCTCGAGACACTCGCGTGAGTGTTGCGTATAGAGCACCTAATTGCGCCATAGGAAACTCACTACCGAGAGTGTGGTGCGTTACGGACGGGAGGCGCAGGGTGCCGCGCGTCACGAAGGAGTGGACTCATGGAAGTGATCAACGAGCACCCGGGGACCCCTCGACGAGGCCCGAACGGGGTCGCCGCCCGGACGGCAGTGCACGCGGGTGACCCGGACGGGGCCAACGGCGGGTCCAACGCAGAGGGGGCCGCGCCGTCTCGGGAGGCCGTCAACGACCACCCGGACATCCTGCTCTACACGCGTCTACGCAAGTCACCCTACTTCTACGCGTCGCGGCGGCACGGGGTGACGCGGTACAGCGTGTACAACCACACCTACCATCCCCGCCACTACGGCGACCCGATCGAGGAGTACTGGCACCTCGTGGAGGGCGTGACGCTCTGGGACGTCGGGGTCGAGCGGCAGGTCGAGATCAGCGGTCCCGACGCGTTCGACTTCACGAACATGCTCGTGCCCCGCGACCTGAACAAGTGCGCGGTAGGCCAGTGCAAGTACGTCTTCGTGACGGCCGAGGACGGCGGGATCGTCAACGACCCGGTGCTGCTGCGGGTGGAGGACAACCGCTTCTGGCTCTCGCTCGCCGACAGTGACGTGCTGCTCTACGCGCTGGGCCTCAAGCACCACTCCGGCTACGACGTCACGATCCGTGAGGTCGACGTCGCGCCGGTACAGGTGCAGGGGCCGAGGTCCACGGGGGTTATGGTCGACCTGTTCGGCGAGAGCGTGCTCGACATCCCCTACTACTACCTGCGGCCCTACGACCTCGCGGGGATGGACGTGCTCGTCTCGCGCACGGGGTACTCGGGCGAGCTGGGCTACGAGATCTACCTGAAGAACGCCACCCGCGACGCCATCCGGCTGTGGGACACCGTGCTGGAGGCGGGCCGCCCGCACGGGCTCGCGGTCATCGGCCCGTCGCACATCCGCCGCATCGAGGCGGGCATCCTCGCCTACGGCGCCGACATGGACCTGTCCACCAACCCGTTCGAGGTGGGCATCGGCTACCGCTGGATGGTCGACCTCGACCAGAAGGCCGACTTCCTCGGCAAGCGGGCGCTCGCCCGCGCCAAGGCGGAGGGGGTGTCACGCAAGCTCGTCGGCGTACGGATCGGCGGGTCCAGGCTCGGCTCGTACAACGACGGCTCGATGATCGACGTGTTCCCGACGTACCGGGGCGACACGGAGGTCGGCCGGATGACGTCGGCCTGCTACTCGCCGCGCCTCGACGCGAACATCGGATACGCCATGCTGCCCGTCGAGCTGACCGAGCTCGGCACCGAGATCGACGTCGACACCCCAAGCGGAAGGGTGCCTGCGGTCGTGGCGGAGAAGCCATTCCTCGACCCGACCAAGGAGACGCCGAAGCAGCGGCTGCGCCCCGAGCCGGGCGAGGCGACGCCCGCGGGGGTACCGACCGGATGAGCGGGCCGGCCAGGATCCCGGGCGACGCGGGCGGCGGGTCGCTCACCGCCGCCCTGCGC
>JBOHCT010000096.1:0-15312 GCA_050699055.1 Streptosporangiaceae bacterium
AACCGCAGTACGCGTCATCCGCGCGCGAGCGGCAAGGCGGAGGAGGGAGTCGCAGTGGGTAGCTGCGTCGACCGACGACAACGAAGCCGGTCGTGATGCGGGAACGCGCGAGCCCGGCAGTCCTATTGCCGGGCGCTCTGAGGAAGCGGCGGGAAGGGTGCGTCGGCACGTGGCGGGACCACACACGAGCGGCGGTCAAGCTGGTGCGCTTCACGGACTGAAAGTGCTCGATCTGACCCACCAGGTCGCCGGTCCGTCGGCCACTCTGGCCCTGGCGTTCATGGGGGCCGAGGTCGTCAAGGTGGTAGCGCCGGGCAGCCGTGACAGCGTCGACCACATTCCGTTTTATCTCAACAACATCAACAAGAAGTCGATGGTTCTCGACCTCAAGTCGGACGAGGGCCGAGCGACGCTGTTGCGCCTGGCCGCCGTCGCGGATGTCTTCGTGGAGAACTTCGGTCCCGGCGTCATCGAGCGGCTGAAGCTGACCTACGACGTCTTGTCCGAGATCAACCCGCGGCTCGTCTACGCGCAGATCAAGGGTTTCGCCAGAGGCTCGCCGTACGAGAACTTTCCCTGCTTCGACCCGATCGCGCAGGCGATGTCGGGGGCGTCGAGCATCACCGGGCACCCGGACGGGCTCCCGATGAAGCCCGGGCCGGATGTCGCCGACACCGGCACCGGGATGGTCGCCGCCATCGGCATCCTCGGCGCCCTCTACCAGCGTGACCGCACCGGCCTCGGCCAGCACGTCGAGCTGGCGATGTCGGACCAGGTGGCGACATTCCTGCGGATCCAGTACGGGTGGCCGATCGGCATGGACAGGGACACGCCACGGTTCGGCAACGGCCCGCCGTTCCCGCGTACGACGGCTCCGTCCGACATCTATCCGTGCCCGCCGTTCGGCCCCGACGACTACGTCCACATCCACTGCGGAAACGAGAAGCAGTGGCGGCGCTTCGCCGACGCGATCGGTCGTCCTGACCTGGTCGACGACCCGCGGTTCGCGACGATGGAGAGCCGGGGCGAGCACAAGGCGGAGATCGACCAGATCGTGATGGCTTGGACCGCCGAGCGCGACAAGCTGGACGCGACGATGGTGCTCGGCGGCGCGGGCGTCCCGGCCGGGGCCGTGCGGACGACGACCGAGATCCAAGCCGACCCCGACCTGCTGGCTCGCGAGGTCTTCGTCCCCGTCGAGCACCCGACGTGGGGCCGGGTGACCGTCCCGGCGTGGCCGGTACGCATGTCCCGGTCCCCGGTCCGGGTGGCGGCTCCCGCAGAGCCGGGCGCGGACACCGCCGATGTCTTCGCGTCCTGGCTCGGCGACAGCGAGCAGAGCGGCGAGGCCGGGCGCGGGGATGGAGCCCCGGGCGAGGTGACCCGCCGTGGGTGAGATCTCGGACGCCACGATCCGTGGGAGGGCCGCGCTCGTCGGGATCGGCCAGACCGAGTTCGGCAAGCGGCTGCCCAGGACCGCGTGGGACCTCGCCCTGGAGGCGGTGCTGGCCGCCTTGGACGACGCCGGTATCGAGCCGGCGGAGGTGGACGGACTGTGCCGCTACGTCTCCCCCTTCGAGACGGTCAGCGCGCCGATGCTGGTACGCGGCCTCGGCCTCCGCGAGCTGCGGTTCTTCGCCGAGTCACCGCTGGGCGGTGAAGCCCTCGGCGCGGTGATGAGCCACGCCGCGTGCGCGATCGCGACCGGGCAGGCCAGGACCGTCGTGGTGTATCGCGCGCTGAGCCAGAGCACCGGCGGCCGCTTCGGCCGCGCCGACCAGGGGCCTGGCGGAGGGGCGGTGGCACCCGATCCGGACGCGGACATCGTGGTCCCCGAGGTCGAGAACCGGTCCTTCGCCTGGCCGTACGGGATGATGTCGCCCGGTCACCTGTTCGCGATGTGGGTCACCCGGTACATGCACGTCTACGACGTGCCCGAGGACAAGATGACCGAGGCGCTCGGCGCGGTGGCCCTCCAGCAGCGCCGGTACGCGAACGCCAACCCGGGCGCGATGATGCGCGACCGGCCGCTCGACTGGCCCACGTACCTCGAGGGACGGATGATCAGCTGGCCGCTCCGGCTGTTCGACCTCTGCCTGGAGAACGACGGGGCGTGCGCGGTCGTGCTCACCGACGCCGAGCGCGCCGTCCGCCTGCGCCAGCCGGCGATCCACCTGCTGGCGGCGACGCAGAGCCTCGCCCCCTACCACGAGCCGATGGGCCTGTACGTCGATGACCTGCTCGAGTTCTCTCCGCCGGCCGCGCAGGAACGACTGTTCGCCGGTGCCGGGGTGCGGCCTGACCGGCTGTCGGTGGCGGAGCTGTACGACGCCACCTCGTTCATGACCGTCAAGGGCCTGGAGAGCTACGGGGTCGCCGCCACCGGCTGGGGGTGGGCGCACGCGGCCGAGCAGGGGATAGGGCTCGACAGCCCGCTTCCGGTGAACACCCACGGCGGTCACCTCTCCGAGGGCTACATCCATGGGATGAACGGCGTGACTGAGGCGGTGCGACAGCTACGCGGGACCGCCGCCAACCAAGTACCCGGTGCCGACGTCGCCCTCGTCGGGGCGCCGTCGGGCAGCGCGATGATCCTGGCGAGTTGATCGTGGCCATCATTCCAGGAAGCACCGACCTGACCGCCCCGTACTGGGATGCGGCGCGACGGCACGCGCTCGTGGCGCAGCGGTGCGGCGACTGCGGGCGGCTGCGACACCCGCCACTGCCGCGATGCCCGGCGTGTCGCGGCGCGGACGTCGACTGGATACCGCTCGCGGGTGACGGCTTCCTCTACACCTACACCGTCGTCTGGCATCCCACCCACGCCGCGCTTCGCGATCGCGTCCCGTACGTCGTCGCCCTGGTCGAGCTGGCGGAGGGGCCGCGGGTGGTCGCGAACATCCTGGACTGCCCCGTGGACGAGGTGTCGGTCGGGATGCCGGTCCGGGTCACTTTCGAACACGTCGCCGACGGGGTGGTCGTGCCGCAGTTCGTGCCGACAAGCGCCGACGGGCAGTGAGGAGAGAGCGACATGGGATTGCTCGAGGGCAAGGTCGCCCTGATCACCGGGGCGGCCAGGGGGCAGGGGCGTTCGCACGCCCAGCGGCTGGCCGCCGAGGGTGCGGACGTCATCGCGATCGACGCGCTGCGCTCGATCGAGTGGATGGGCTACGGCCTGGCGAACGAGGAGGATCTCGCCGAGACCGTCCGCCTGGTCGAGAAGGAGGGCCGCCGCATCGTCGCCCGGCGGGCCGACGTGCGCGACTTCCCCGCCCTCCAGGAGGCCGTCCGCGAGGGTGTCGAGCGGATGGGCAGGCTGGACATCGTGTGCGCCAACGCGGGCGTCATGCCGATGGGCGCGCTCACGTGGGAGATCGACACCGCGCAGTGGCGGGACGTCATCGATGTCAACCTCACCGGAGTATTCCACACGGTCAAGGCCGCCGTACCCGTCATGATCGAGGGGGGACAGGGTGGGTCCATCGTCGTGACCAGCTCCGGGGCGGCCCTCGTCTCGGCCACGCACTTCGCCGACTACTCGGCCACCAAGGTGGCGGTCCTCAGCCTGACCCGCACGCTCGCGTCCGAGCTCGCCGAGCACTGGATCCGGGTCAACGCGATCTGCCCGACATCCGTCGACACCACGATGATCCAGAACGAGACCCTTTACCGGATGTTCCGTCCCGACCTGGACAATCCCGGACGCGCGGATGTGAAGGCGGAGTTCCAGTCCAAGAACCTGCTGCCCATTCCGTGGGTCGACCCGGTCGACGTGAGCAACGCCATCGTCTGGCTCAGCTCCGAGCAGGCACGGTACATCACCGGCGTCACGCTCCCTGTCGACGCCGGCAACACCTTGAAGTGTTGAGGAGAGCGAGACGTGCGTACGCAGGCAGCGGTTCTGTGGGAGCCAGGATCGGACTGGAAAATCGAGACGATCGAGCTCGACCCACCCTGGCGGAGCGAGGTTCTGGTCCGGTTGGTGGCCTCCGGGTTGTGTCACTCCGAGGACCACCACGCCGTGGGCGACGTGCCGTTCGAGGCGCCGATGGTCGGTGGGCACGAGGGCGCCGGGGTCGTGGAAGCGGTCGGCCCGGCGGTCACGACTGTCGCGGTAGGCGACCACGTGGTCTTCTCCTCGATCCCGAGCTGCGGCAGGTGTCCGTCCTGCTCGGTGGGGCGGCACAACCTCTGCGACCTCGGTGAGTTCATCGCCCGCGGGCGCCAGATACTCGACCACACGGCCCGGCACCACGTGGGCGACATCGACCTCTCGATCGCCTGCTTCATCGGTTGCTACGCGCGGCACACGGTCGTCAACGAGCTCTCGACCATCCCCGTCGACCAGGCGCTGCCACTCGAACGTGTCTGCATCATCGGGTGCTGTGTGCCCACCGGCTGGGGCAGCGCTGTCTACACCGGCGGGGTGGGCATCGGCGACGACGTCGCCGTGATCGGTGTCGGAGGGTTGGGCGCCGCGGCCGTGCAGGGCGCCCGGCAGGCCGGCGCTCGACGGATCTTCGCCGTCGACCCGATCGGATGGAAACGGGAGAAGGCACGTGATTTTGGCGCGACACACGCGGCCGCCGGGGTGCGCGAGGCGTTCGAGATCGTCCGCGAGGCCACCTACGGGGGCATGTGCGACCAGGTCGTACTGACCATGGGAGTCGGCCGCGGCGACGTGATGGCCGACGTGATGGCGCTGGTCGGCAAGCGGGGCCGGGCCGTCGTTACCAATATCCACCCCGCAGCGGAGGTGGACGTGCGGCTCAGCATGCTCGACCTCACCCACTTCGAGAAGCAGATCGTCGGCTCGATTTTCGGGTCGGTGAACTCCAGGCGCGATATCCCGCGACTTATCGAGTACTACAAGAACGGTCTCCTGGACCTGGATGGGATGATCACCCGCGAGTATTCACTCAACGATATCAATCAGGGCTATCAGGACCTGAAGAGCGGCAGGAACATCCGCGGCGTCCTGCGGATGTCCTGACCGCGACGGCCCCCCGCCTCATGGCGACCGACGCGTTCATCGCCTGAGCTCGCCCGGCAGTAGGAATCGACCTCATGTCCACCGTATTGCTCTTCGCCGTCTTGGGTGCCAGCGCCGGCGCCCTCTATGCCCTCGGATCGCTCGGTATCGTCCTCATCTTCCGCGGGTCGGGCGTCATCAACTTCGCCTCCGGCGCCATGGGCATGGTGGGCACCTTCGCCTTCTGGGAGCTGCACGACAGGCATGGGTTGCCGGCGGTCGCGGCCGTCGTCATCGGTGTGCTCGTATCCGCGCTGCTCGGATGGGTGGCCCATCTCCTGATGGCACCGCTCAAGGCGGCGAGCAACCTGACCCGTGTCGTGCTCACCCTGGCGCTGCTGGTCGTCATCACCGGAGCCGTCGGCCTCGAGTACCCCGTCGGCAACAGCTACACGGTGGCGTCCCTCCTGCCCATCGACACCGTCTCTGTGCTGGGGGCGAAGGTCAGCGTCGACCACTTCCTCCTGATCCTCATCGCCGTCGTGGTCACGGCGGTCGCGGGCGTGGTCTACCGCTACACCAGGTTCGGTCTCGCTACCTCGGCGGTGGCGGAGAACGGGGAGGCCCTGGCCACGCTCGGCTGGTCGCCCAGGGGCGTCGCCGGTGCCAACTGGGCGCTGGGCGCGGCCCTGTCCGGGTTCGCGGGCATCCTCCTCGCGCCGATCACCGGGCTCTCGGTCGGCCTGGCCACGCAGTTGCTGCTGCCCACGCTCGCGGCGGCGGTCATCGGCAACCTCGAGTCCTTCCCCCTCGCGCTCATCGGCGGCGTCGCCATCGGGGTACTCCAGGCCGAGCTCCAGCGCTTCGTTCCGGTTGAGGGCGTCGGCACCGCGGTTCCCTTCGCCGCCATCCTGATCGTCATCGTCCTCCGCGGCCGCGGTCTGCCGGTCCGCAGCTACGTCGCGGAACGCCTGCCGCGAGTAACGGCCGGGCTGATCTCCGTCCCGAAGGCGCTCGCGGCCACCGCCGCGGGGATCGCCGTCGTGTGGTGGCTGCTGCCGCCGACGTGGGTCGTCGCGGTCGCCGTCACAGTCATCGGCGCGATCGTGCTGGCGAGCATCGTCGTCGTCACCGGCTACGCCGGTCAGATCTCGCTTGCCCAGTGGGCCATCGCGGGCTGCGGCGGGCTGGTCACCGCGCAGCTCGTGCAAGCGGGCTGGCCGTTCGTCCCCGCCATCATCGTGGGCATCCTGTCGAGCCTGCCGATCGGCCTCGTCGTCGGCCTCGCCGCACTGCGTGCCCGGGGGATGAGCCTGGCCATCGCGACCCTGGCGTTCGGGGTCTGCGTCGTCAACCTCGTGCTGTCCAACAACCGGTTCAACGGCGGGGCCACCGGGCTCTCTGTCGGCTTCTTCTCCCTCTTCGGGCTCGATCTCGACGCCACCCTCCACCCGAGGCGCTACGCGGTCTTCGTCATCCTCGTCTTTCTCGTCGTCGCGGTGATGCTCGCGAACCTGCGGCGCGGCCGCGCCGGCCGCCGGCTGCTCGCCGTACGCACGAACGAACGGGCCGCCTCCGCGCTCGGCGTGGGTGTGCTCGGGGCGAAGCTCGTCGCGTTCTGCTATGCCGCCATGATCGCGTCCCTGGGCGGAATCCTCACGGTCCTGATGTCCCCCAACGCGCTCTTCACCAGGTTCGACGCCATGACGTCGGTGACGCTCGTCGCGAACGCCGTCTTCGGCGGCGTCGGTTACGTGACCGGGCCGCTCGCCGGCGGCATCGGCCAGCAAGGAGGAGTGGGCACAGCGCTGCTGAACAGCATCAGCAGCACCAACATCCAGTACCTCACCGTGATCTTCGGCGGTCTCACCGCGCTCGTGATCATGCTGTCGCCGAACGGTCTGGTGCCTTTCCAGGCGCGACAGAACCGCCTTCTCGCCGAGCGTGTCCTCCGCCGGCCCCCGAGGAGACGCCCGTCCGTGCGCCTGGCGGAGTCCCCGAAGCCCGCAGCTTCCCCGAAGCCCGCAGAGGCGGCAGGGTCCCCAGCGGCCGACATCGGGCGGCAGCGGGCATCCCTCCGCGTCACGGACGTACGCGTCGTCTTCGGTGGTGTGCGGGCGCTCGAAGGCGTCAGCTTCTCGCTCGAGTCGGGCACCGTCCTCGGCGTCATCGGCCCGAACGGCGCGGGCAAGACGACCTTGATCGACGCGATTACCGGGTTCACCCCGCCGACCGCGGGCGCGATCGTCCTCGACGACCGGGAGATCGCCTCGTGGTCGGCGCGCGTGCGGGCGCGGTCCGGCCTCGCGCGGACGTTCCAGTCGCTGGAGCTCTTCGAGGACTTGACCGTCCACGAGAACGTGCTCGTCGCCTGCGACAGCGGGAAGTGGCGGGTTTGGTGGCAGGACCTCGTCCGGCCGGGTACGGCGGCGCTGACACCCGCCGCCGCGCACGCCATCCGGCAGTTTCAGCTCGAGTCCGTCCTGTCGAGGCAGCCGGGCGAGCTGTCACACGGGAAGCGACGGCTGCTCGCCATAGCGCGAGCGATCGCCGCGGGCCCGAGGGTCCTCCTCCTCGACGAACCGGCCGCCGGCCTCGACGAGCGGGAGCGCGCGGAGCTCGCCGGAACCATCCGCCGACTCGCCCACGAGTGGGGGATGGCGGTGCTCCTCATCGACCACGACTTGAGCCTGGTCGAAGCGGTCTCCGACCGGATGCTCGCCCTGGACTTCGGCAGCACCGTCGCCTCCGGGCCTCCCGACAAGGTACGGAGCGACCCGGCCGTACGCAGCTCCTATCTGGGGACCTCAGCCGAGGAGGAGGCGCGTGAGCGCGCGGTCGGGCCCCTTGGGGACCACCTCGGCACGTCAATGAGCTCCGCGCAGGGGGAGGACAGATGAGGCCGTCGATCGCCGCACGGGGCGTCTCCGCCGGCTACCACGGCGTTCCGGTCATCCGCGACGTGGACCTGGCGGTCTGCCCGGGGGAGGTGGTCCTGCTCGCCGGCCCGAACGGCGCGGGGAAGACCACCACGGTCATGACGCTCGCCGGGGCGCTGAAGCCGCTGGCCGGTCGCACGGAGATCGATGGCGAAGCCACTGACCTCCCTCTCTTCCGACGCGTCCGATGGGGCGTCGGCGTCGTGACAGAGCAGCGGTCGGTTTTCGCCCGGCTGACCCTCGCCGAGAACCTGCGGCTGGGCCGCGGTGCCACTGCGCTGGCTCTCCGGTATTTCCCCGAGTTGGAGAAGAGGCTGCGGGTGCGGGCGGGCCTGCTGTCCGGCGGCGAGCAGCAGATGCTCTCTCTGGCGCGGGTGCTCGCGGCCCAGCCCGCGATCATCCTCGCTGACGAGATGTCCCTGGGCCTGGCGCCCGCTGTCGTCACCCGACTGCACGGCGCGCTTCGATCGGCGGCCGACGCCGGCTCCGCGGTGCTTCTCGTCGAGCAACACGTCCGTCTCGGCCTCGAGGTGGCGGATCGCGCGTGTTTCCTCAGGCGCGGTCGTATCGAGCTTCGCGGTGACGCCGACACCATCCGCCGTGACGAAAGCCGGATCGAGCAGATCTACCTGTGAGGTGAGCCGAATGAGCGAAGGTCTCTCGCGAGCGGGAGCCGGGCGACGCGTAGTCACGTGCGTGCGGGCGGGTCGCACCCGGCAGAGGGGAACGATGACGAAGCGTTCGGGGCCGCCGGCGATTCTCCTTGCCGTCTGCCTGGCGGTGACCGCCTGTGGCGGCGCCGGCTCGGGCAACTCGGCGGAGGGTGGTTCGGGAGACGGTGGCTCCCCCATCAAGATCATGCAGATCAACCTGCCCCCGGTGAACGGGCAGAACCTCCAGGCCGGGGTGAAAGCCGCCGTCAAGTCGATCAACGCCGACGGGGGCATCGACGGGCACCAGGTGAAGTACGTCTTCTGCAGCTCGGGGAAGCCGCCCCTCGGCGACCCGAACACGACAGTGGCCTGCGCGCGCAAGGCGGTGCAGGAACACGTCGTGGCCCTGGTGGGCAGCTTCAATATCTTTACCAAACAGGTGTACCCGATCATCGACGAAGCGCACACACCAAACATTATCGGAATCGGCGCGGTCAACGCCGACAACACCGATAAGGGGAGCTTCGTCACCGTAGGAACCGGCTATACCATAATCGCGGGACAGGGCTTCGCTCTCGCCAGGGCCGGCTGCGAGAAACCCGTCGTCATCACCAGGTCGGGAATCCCGACAGACCCGCAGATCGTCGGCGCCTTCAACGCCGGTGCGAAGGCCGGCGGCGCACAGCCGGTGAAGGCCATCCTCGTCCCTTCGAACGTGCTCGACTTCAGCGCTCCCGTCGCCCGCGCGCGCAGCGAGGGGGCCGACTGCATCGGGAACGGCTATCCGACGACGGCGCAGACCCAGCCGATCCTGCAGGCGATCAAGAAGAGTGGCGGGAACATGAAGGTGGCGGTGAACGTCAGTGTGCTCTCCCAGAGCGCGTTGAAGGCGCTCGGCCCGCTGGGCGAAGGGGTCATCGGGGCGGACACCGCGTACATCAACGCGCCCGCCACACCGGACGACACAAAAGTCATGACACCGGAGCAGAAGCGGATGGTCGCCGACCTCAAGAAATTCGCGCCCGCGGGTCTCCAGGAGAACCACCAGCCATGGGCCGGCTACGTCGCGACCAGGGTCTTCGAAGCCGCGGCCAAGCGGGCGCTGGCTCACGGACAACCCCTGACGGGGAAGTCGATTCGGCAGGCCCTGGTCCGGATGGATCACCTGAAGACGGGGATCGTCCCGCCGCTCGACTTCACCGAGCCCGGCGGGATCACGTGCGAGCCGAGGGTCTTCAACGCGAAGGTCAACCTCTTCAAGGTGAAGGACGGCGAGATTACGGCTACGAGCCGCAAGAGTTTCGACATGTCGCAGGCTCTCAGCGCTGCCCCCGCCCTGAACAGCCTGTGCTGACCGCGGCTGCCCGTGCCGAGGGGAGGGCTCTCAGGCGTCCGCTGGTGTGGCCTTCTCAAGGAGGTCGGCGGTGGCCTCACATAGCCTGAGTTCCCGGTCACGGTCGTACGCGAAGGGTGCCACCTCGGTTTCCTTGTCGATCACCACGAAGGCGCCGTCGCGAAGGTGCGCCCAGCGGTCGTCGAGGACGATCGAGGCGAGTGCCGGCGCCGAACTGGACGGGGACGCCATCCCTGGGAAACGCTGCAGGGCCCGCATCATCGCCCGGACGACCGGGCCCTGCTCCCGGCCCAGCCCGGTGCCTGGCATGAAGCCGGGTTCGAACACGGACACGCGGATCCCGTCGGCGACGCGCCGCTGTAGCTCATGGGCGCAGTACAGGATCGCGAGCTTGGACGTGGCGTAGGCGACACCTGCCGTATGGGCGTTTGCAGGGGTTTCGGCGGGTGCGGGGCGGGCGAGATCGACGGGGTCGCGCCACTCTGGGCCGGGCACGCCGACCATCCGCAGGATCCGAGTTCCGCGGTAGACGTTCGAGCCGAGCAACACGATCCGTGCGGGTGCCGCGAACGAGCCGAGGAGGTCACCGATGAGCTGGGCATGAGCGAGGTAGTTCACGGCGAAGGTCATCTCGTAGCCGTCGGCGGAGGCGGCCCGGGTGTCGGTGGCCAATCCGGCGTTGGCCACCAGCGCCCGCAGGGGCCGCACCGCACCCGTGGCGAGGAGGTCCTGCGCCGTGGCCGCCGCAGCCCGAACGTCGGCCAGCCGGGACAGGTCGCAGGGGATCTCGTGGACCGTCGCCCCGGCCGCGCGTCCCGCGACGGCGACCTCCGTCAGTGTCTCGCCGGGCCTTCCTATCAGGAGCAGGTCGGGGCGGTCGAGTTCTGCGCGGCCTGCCATCTCCAGCGTGAGGGCCCGGCCCAGCCCCCGGGTCGGGCCGGTGATCATCACCGTTCCAGTGCCAGTAGCTGTCATCTTTCTGCCTCCAACAGGCCGAGGCCACGCAGGCTCTCGGCGACGCCGTCCCGGACCGCCTTCAAATCAGTCTCCGTCAACTTTCCTGTCCTTTCCTTCGGACCGACAGTTCGGTGGTATCGGTCGCTGGCCCTCGTGCCCCGCGCTCAGCCGCCCGTCGGGTCGGTGCAGCTTGCCCGGCGCCTCATGTGGCGGGGCTTTCGAAGTAGTGGCCTTCGTCGAGGTCCTCGAGGAGCCGGGGGTGGGCGGGATGCCATCCCAGCTCCTTCCGGGTCAGCGCGCTTGAGGTGGGGTTGTCGAGCGCTACGAAGGTCCCGAGGAAGCCGAAGTGGGCGTCCGCCTCGTCGCGGGAAGTGCTGACCACCGGCAGGTTGAGGTGGCGGCCGATGAACCCTCGAGCGCTGCCCCGATCGCCTCGACGGCGCGCAGGTCGGTTGCGGCCCCGCCGGCGTAGTCGCCGACGAAGTCGTCCCTGAAGGCCAGGTGGATGACACCGTCGGCTGCCGCGGCGGCCTTCCGCAGGCCGTCGGGATCGTCCAGGTCACCGCGGCGCACCCTGGCGCCGGCCGCCGTCAACGCGGCGGCGGAGGAGTCCGAGCGGGCAAGGCCGACTACCTCGTGCCCCGCTTCGAGGAGTTCGGGTACCACGGCGGAACCGATGTGTCCGCTCGCGCCGGTAACAAAGACACGCATGATGGTTCGACTCCTTCGCGATGACAGGTTGGATCGGGCCCTGCTGCGGCGGATCGGATCGGGTCCAGTCTCGGGATGGCCAGGGTGAGCAGGCTCAGTACGTGCTGCGGGCGCTCAGGGCTGCAGCAGTTCCGTTCGGTAACGAGGGGCCAGCCCTTCGGCTTGCGCGATGCGAGCCGCCCGGGCCGCGGCGTCTAGCTCGGGTGGCGGTGCGGTTCGGCCCGCGACGCGGTCGCCGATGGCGGTGAAGAACTCTTCCTGACCGGGTGGCGCGCAGATGCACAGCAGGCGCGCCGGTTCCTCCGATGAGTTGCGGAACTGGTGCGGGGCGTTGGCGGGCACGTTGATCGTGGTTCCGGCTGGGGCGGAGCGGGCAGCACCGCGGAAGGTGGCGTCCAGGTGGCCCTCCACGACGATGAACGTTTCCTCGAAGTCGTGGCGGTGCTGAGGGGGACCGCCGCCGGGCGGGACGTACATGTCGATGAGCGTGAAGCGACCGCCGGTATCTTCACCGGACAGCAGGATGGTGTAGGTGTCGCCTACTACGGACAGATGGGGCAGCCTCGGGTCGTCGGGCCTGGCTACCGTGAGCTCACGGCGGAGGTCATCAGGGGGGATCGGTCCGGGCGCGGGGATCGGGTCGTTGGTGGTCATCGGGTTTGCTCCTGTTGGTCGCCTGTTGGCGTGGGCGGTTACGTTCCATTCGCCGTCTCAGCTGTCGTCGCCGACGTTGTCAGCGCCGGTGTCGCTGCCGGTGTGCGGCGGAATCGTGGCGCGAGGGCTGGGGCGGTGGTGGAGTCCGTCGATGAGGAGGTCGACCATGGGCTGGGTGTGGCGGGATTGGTCGGCGTGGGCGGGTAGGCAGAGGCTGGCGACGGCGTGTAGGAGGTCGTTGGGGTCGACGTCGGCGCGGATGTCGCCGGCGGCTGCCGCGGATTCCAGCAGGGAGGTGAGGGCGGGGCGGAGGCGCTGGTCGAAGTAGGCGGGCAGGGGGTCGAAGGCGGGGTCGCCGGAGTGCAGGGCCGCGGCGAGCCCGCGTTTGGTGGCGATGAAGCGGGTGTAGCGCCGCAGCCAGCGTGCCAGCGCCTCGCCGGGCTCGTGCTCGGCCGCCAAAGCGCGGGCGGCATCGGCGCAGGCGTCGACCTCGTGCCGGAACACGGCCACGACCAGGTCGGAGCGCCGCGGGAAGTGCCGGTAGACGGTGCCGACGCCGACGCCGGCGCGGGCGGCGATCTCCCGCACCGGGGCGTCGACACCGGAGGCGGCGAACACCGTCTTGGCGGCCTCGCGCACCGCGTCGATGTTGCGTTGCGCGTCGGCGCGTATCCGACGTGCCGGACGGCCCGGCATCCCCGGGTCGTCGCTGTGCTCGATCGGGTTCTCGCTCACGCTGCTCCTCCACTTGACTAGCCGGAAGGATGTTCCGTATGGTCCTGGAACATCGTTCCGCTTCGGATCATCATAGGGCACCGAAGCGGTGCCGGCCACACACCACCACCTCTGGGAGGACAGTCATGCAGTACCGCACGCTGGGCCGGACCGGGCATCAAGGTCAGCCCCTACGCGCTCGGCGCGATGATGTTCGGGGCCATCGGCAACCCCGACCACGACGACTCGATCCGCATCATCCACAAGGCGCTGGACGCGGGGATCAACGTCATCGACACCGCCGACCTCTACTCCCACGGCGAGTCAGAAGAGATCGTCGGCAAGGCCCTCGAGGGCCGCCGGGACAGCGTCGTCCTCGCCACCAAGGGAGGCTCTCCCATGGGTGGTGACGTCGGCGGTGTCACCGACACCGACCCCAACCGACAAGGCGCCTCGCGGCGCTGGCTGGTGCGTGCTATCGATGACTCGCTGCGCCGACTGCAGACCGACTACCTCGACCTGTTTCAGCTGCGACCCGATCCGGACACCGACGTCGAGGAGACACTCTCCGCCCTCACCGATCTGGTACGAGCAGGCAAGGTCCGGGCATTCGGCAGCTCGTCGATGCCCGCATCGGACATCGTCGAGGCGCAATGGGTCGCCGAGCGGCGCGGCCTGCACCGGTTTCGTACCGAACAGCCGCCGTACTCGATCCTCAACCGAGGAATCGAACGCGAGGTGCTGCCCGTCTGCCAGCGCTACGGGATGGGCACCCTGGTCTGGTCCCCGCTCGCGCAGGGGATGCTCACCGGCCGCTACCGCAAGAACCAGACCACCGACACCCACCGGGCCGGCTTCGGCTTCACTCACCTTAGCGACGAGCACCGGCTTGATGCTGTTGAGCAGCTCATCCCGCTCGCCCAGGATGCCGGGATCTCGCTGACACACCTGGCCATGGCCTTCGCCATCGCCCACCCCGGCGTCACCTCCGCGATCATCGGGCCGCGGACGATGGACCACCTCGACGACCTGCTCGCGGGAGCCGACGTCACACTCACCGACGAGACCCTGGACCGCATCGACGAGATCGTCCCACCGGGTACCGACGTGGGCCGGCTCGACATGTTCTACGACCCGCCCGCCATCCAGCAGACCGCGCTGCGCCGCCGCCCGACCGACGAACGCGCCGCCGCCTGAACCGACCACGGGTGAGCCCGACGTCGGTGCCGGGAGCGCCAGCGCGCGTCTCCTGCTCGACCCGACACTGCGGCGCCGCTGACCATCCGAGAAAGGACCGACGACTCCATGTCCAACACACCCCGACCCATTTCGGGATCTTGACCGCCCCCATGCAGGTCGACTACCACGACATCCTGCGGGTCTGGCGCGAGGCCGACACGATCCCGGAGATCGAACATGCCTGGCTGTTCGATCACCTCATGCCGATCGTCGGCGACCCGAACGGACCGATCTACGAAGGCTGGACACTGCTCTCGGCGCTTGCCGCACAGACCGAACGGCTGCGCCTCGGCCTAATGGTGACCAGCAACCGCTTCCGCCCGCCCGCCATGCTGGCCAAGATCGCCACGACCGTCGACATCGTCTCCGGCGGACGGCTCGACTTCGGTATCGGCGCCGGCTCACGGCCCGCGATCGACACCCCCACCACCTTCCGCCAGTGGTGCGAGGACACCCTCAAGCCCGCCGTGTCGCGAACGGGAGGCTGACATGGGCCGGAAAGAACGGGACGCCCTCGACGAGCTGATGCGGGCGGGCTCGGCCGGAGGGGAGGATGAGGGAGCGACCGGACGAGCCGCCTGAGCGTTTGGCCTACAAATTTGGACCGGCGCGCGGCCGCCGTTGTGTCTCTCGTGTGCTTGACAGTCCGAGCCGAAGGCACCAAGATCGTTGACAGTCTTGCTGACTGTTTCTTCGTCGATCTGACGCGAAGACTCAAGGCCGGACCGCTGGTGATGGCCATAGCTTCGAGCAGGAGGCGGCATGGCGGACGACCCAGCCAGGTTCGCGGCTGCCGACGACCGAGCAGGGGACGAAGAGCGGCTCGCCGGGGCCGCGGAGGATGGGCGGGAGCGCTCGAGCGTCGTCCTCGTCGAGGACCTCGCCATTTCCTACCACCGACCCGACGGAAGTGAGGTACCAGCCGTCGGCGGTGTCGGTTTCTCGGTGCGGGAGGGCGAGTTTGTTACGCTTATCGGCCCGTCTGGCTGCGGCAAGACGGCTCTCCCCGGCGTTCAGGAGTCGGTCGTTGTTCGTCAGTAGGGAGAATCGGGGCATAGGCCGCCGTGGACGAAGTCGGCCATGGCGATGAGCGCGGCCGCGCTGCGGAAGCCCCGGGCT
>JBOHCT010000097.1:0-15245 GCA_050699055.1 Streptosporangiaceae bacterium
GCGGGTAGAGGCGGTCGATGATCCCGGCGAAGCGCCGAGCGGCGGCGAGCCGGCGGCGTACGGCCCGTGGTGGCCCGGCGCTGGGGCGGCCGAGGTGCCGGGCGGCGGCGTGGCCGGCGATGGTGCCCTCGAGCTCGGCGACCTGGGCGCCGCCGACGCCGGTGGTCTCGCCGGCCGCGAAGACCCCGGGCACGGATGTCGCCTGGTCGCGGTCGTGCCAGACCGCGGCGACCGGCTTGGCGCGGTGCCGCCGCTCGGCGCAGCCGAGGGCGCGCGGCAGCTCCAGGGCGGGCGCGAACCCGTGGGTGACGCAGACCGCGTCGACGTCCACGCCGCGGCGGCTGCCCGGCACCGGCCGCCACGCCGGGTCGACGCGGGCGATCGTGGCTCGCTCGACCGTGTCCCGACCGTGGCAGGCTACGACGGCTGATCCCGGCCGTACCGGGACGCCGCGGCGGGCCAGCCGGGCGGCGTAGCCGGCAGCCTCGCCCAGCTTGGCCGGGTGCAGCAGCAGGTCAGGCCCATGCCGGGCGCCGGCGGCCGCCCGGGTCGCCTCCAGCACCGATACCACGGTGGCCCCGGCGTCGGCGAGGTCGGCGGCGACCGGCAGCAGGAACGGGCCGGACCCCGCGACGAGCACCCGCGTACCGACCGGCAGCGACTGGGCCTTCAGCAGCGCCTGGGCGGCGCCCGCGGTGGTCACCCCGGGCAGCTCCCAGCCGGGGAACGGCAGCGCGATCTCCGTGGCCCCGGCCGCGACCACGACCACGCTCGCATCCAGCGTCAGTTGCCCGCTCGCGACTGTGGCGTGCAGGAACGCCCGGCCGTCGCGGCGCTCCGCCAGCCACACTGTCGACTCCGGCACCCACCGGACGCGCGGGTGGTCGACGAGCCGGTGGAACCGCTGCGGCAGCCGCCCGCCTACCTGCGGGGCGGCCTGACGACCGGGCGGAGGGAGGTCGCTTTGCCGGTAGATCTGCCCGCCGACCCGCGACGCGCCGTCGAGGAGCGTCACCTCGCAGCCGAGGTCGGCGGCGGCGAGGCTCGCGGCCATGCCCGCCGGCCCCGCCCCGATGACGACCAAATCAGCCCGCATCCGGCGGCTCCGGGCGCTCGCCGTACGACGCGCAGGTGCGTACGCGGTCGCCGTCGCGCAGGGACGTACGGCAGGCCCGCACCCCCACCTCACCAGCTCCATCGCCGCGGACGTCGACGAGGCAGTCGAAGCAGTGGCCGATGCCGCAGAACAGCCCCCGCGGGCGGCCACCCGTCCTCGTCACCCGCCAGGACCGGATCCCGTTCGCCATCAGCGCGGCGGCGACCGTCGCCCCACGCGGCGCGCGCAGCGTCCGCCCGTCGAAGGTGAAGGTCACCTCGCCGCCGTCAGCCATGGGCGCCAGCCAGGGCGAAACGAGCCGGGTCGAACGACGCGGCGTCCACCGCCGGACGCGACCCGGTGACCAGCGCCGCGACCAGCTCGCCGGTGGCCGCGGCCAGCCCGATGCCCGCGCCCTCGTGCCCCGTCGCGTGGTACAGCCCGCCGACCTCCGGGTCGAGCCCGACGACCGGCAGGTGGTCGGGAGAGGCGGGGCGGAACCCGACGTACGCCCGCAGCGCCCGCACGTCGCGGAGGAACGGGAACAGCGCGACCGCCCGGCGGGTGACCTCCCCGAGCGCCCGGGTACTCGGCGTGCGGTCGAAGCCGGCGAACTCCCGGCTCGACCCGATCAGCACCGTGCCGCTCTCCGTGCCCTCCACCACCGCCGAACAGCTCAGCCCCTCCTCATCGCTTGCGACCGTGTCGACATAGTCCGCCTCATACACCTTGTGCCGGACCAGCGGCGGCAGCGGCTCGGTCACGATCACGTGGCCGCGCCGCGGGCGTACCGGCAGCCGGGAGCCGAGCCGGCTCGCCACCTCCCCGCCCCACGGCCCCGCGGCGTTCACCACGACCGGCGCGGCGACCCGCCCCCGGCCGGTCACCACCCCGGCCAGCCCGCCGTCCGGCCGCGTCCCGGCGGCCAGCACCTCGGCACCGCCCACGACCGACACGCCCGCCGAACGCAGGAAGGCGGCCGTCGCCAGCATCGGCTGGACCTGCGCGTCCTGCGGGTAGTACGCCCCGCCGGCCAGCCCATGAGCCAGCCGCGGCTCGGCCACCCGCAGCCGGTCGGCGTCCAGGTCCTCGACCTCCACCCCCGCTTGGCGCTGCGCGCCGGCGAACCGCCGCAACGCCGCCAGCTGCGCCCCGTCGCGGGCGGCGACCACACCGCCCTTGCGCACGTACTCGAACCCCACGGCGCTCTCCTCCGCGAGCTGCCGCCACACCTCGACGCTGCGCAGCGCCAACGCCAGCTCCGGCCCCGGCGGCTTGTCCGAGACGAGAATGTTGCCCTCCCCGGAGGCGGTGGTCCCGGCCGTCACCCCGCCACGATCCACCACACACACCCGCAGCCCGGCCCACGCCAGGTGCGCCGCGCAGCTCGCCCCCACCAGCCCAGCGCCGACGACCACCGCGTCCGCGGACCGCGGCAGCCCCCCGGACCAGCTCACCCGCGGCCCCCGACCAGAAACCCCGCCGGGAACGGGTCGTCCGGGTCCAGCAGGTACGTCGCCAGCCCGGTCAGCCACGCCCGTCCCCGCACGGTCGGCACCACGGCGGGAAAATCCCCAACCATGGTCTCCTCGACCAGCTCCCCCACGAAACGGGTGCCGATGATCGACGCGTGTACGAACTCCTCACCGACACCGAGCTCCCCGCGCGCCGCCAGCTGCGCCATCCGCGCCGACGTGCCGGTGCCGCACGGCGACCTGTCCACCCAGCCAGGATGGATCGCCACCGCCGACCGCGCCGGCCCGCCGCCGTCCGCCGGGGCGGTGAACATCACATGCCGGCACTCGTCGACCTCCGGCCGCTCCGGGTGGGCGAACTCCAGCCGCCCGTTCACCGCGTCCATGACCGCCAAGCCCGTGCCGACGATCCGGTCGTGCAGCTCCGGCCGCACGTCGAGGCCCACCGAGGCGGCCGGCACGATCGCGTAGAAGTTACCCCCCCACGCCAGGTCGAGGACGACCTCCCCCAACCCCTCCACCCGCACCACCGCGTCGCGGAGGTGAAGGTACGACGGCACGTTGCGGATCCGTACGGACCGCGCGCAACCGTCGGCGACCTCCACGTCCGCGGTCACCAGACCCGCCGGGGTGTCCAGCCGCACCCGCGTCACCGGCTCCACGACCGGCACCATCCCGGACTCCACCAGCACCGTGGCCACGCCGATCGCGCCGTGGCCGCACATCGGCAGACACCCCGACACCTCGATGAACACCACCCCCACGTCGGCATCGGGGTCGCACGGCGGCTGCAGGATCGCCCCCGACATCGCCGCGTGCCCCCGCGGCTCGTGCATCAGCAGGGTCCGCAGGTCGTCCCGCTTGTCGACGAGATACTGCCGCCGGTCGAACATCGTCTCCCCCGGCAACGTCCCCACCCCCGAGGTGACCACCCGGGCCGGCATGCCCTCGGTGTGACTGTCGACCGCGGTGAACATCCGCCGGGCACGCATCAGACCCCGGCCTCCAGCGCCGCCCTGGCCGCCTTACGTACCTCACCCGCCTCGGCGTCCGGCAGCGGCAGGCGCGGCAGCCGCGTCGGCCCGCCGTACCGCCCCGCCTCCTCCAACGCGATCTTGATCGCCTGGACGAACCGCGGGTCAGCGTCCCAACGCAGGATCGGCAGCATTCGCTCGTACAACGCGACCGCCGCGTCCCAGTCGCCCGCCACACACAACCCGTACAGCCGCACCGACTGGGCCGGGAACGCGTTCACGAACCCGGCGATCCACCCCACCGCCCCCATCAGCATCGACTCCACGAACACGTCGTCGCAGCCGCAGATCACCTCCAGCCGCGGCGCGGCCTCCCGGAGACGGGCGACCCGACGCACGTCCTGGGAGAACTCCTTGACCGCGCACACCTCCTCGATCTCCGCCAGCCTCGCGACCAGGTCAGGCCTGAGGTCGACCCGCGTCGAGAACGGGTTGTTGTACGCCACGATCGGCAGCCCCACCCGCGCGATCTCCCGGAAGTGCGCCACCACCTCGTCGTCCGTCGGCCCGTGCGACGTCGGCGGCAACGCCAGCACCGCCGGCGCGCCCGCCTCCGCCGCGTGCTCCGCCCACCGGCGCGCCTCCCCCGCCGACTTCCCCGACACCCCCGGCACCACCGTCGCCCGATCACCGGCCGCCGCCAGCGCCGTCTCCACCACCCGCGCGCGCTCGGCGTCGGTCAACGCCTCGTACTCCCCCAACGAGCCGTTCGGCGTCAACCCATGCACACCCTCATCCACCAGCCAAGAGCAATGATCACGGCAGGCATCGAGATCCAGCGCCCCGTCGCCACGAAACATCGTCGCCGTCGCCACATACACACCCGCGAAACGCGCGTCTGCAGTACTCACGATCCCGTCCTCTCGCCGTCGCCTCCCCACGAAGGCTATGACGGCGCACCCCACCGGCCCGATCGACGGCCGGCAGCGACTCCGACCGTGGACGGATGCGGACCGCTGCGGGCTGGCGCATGCTGGTGCCGTGACAGTCCCGCCCGACCTCGCCGACCAGCGACCGCGCGGACACGACGTCGTGGCCTACGATCGGCGTGCCCGGCGTTTTCTGTTCGCGGCCGTGCTCGTGCAGCTCATCTACCTCGCGTGGCCGATACACGCGCTCGTCGAGCACATGCACGGTCCCAGCCGGGTAGGCCCGGTCGCCGCGGCGCTCGCCTTCACGGTCTGTGTGTACGTCTGGTCGGCGTGGCGGGCGGTGTTCGGCGCGGACGCGAGGCCCGCCTGGGCCGCGGCCGCGGCGCTCTTCGTCCTCGGGATGACGCTCCCCTTCTTCTACGGCCCGTTCGTCCTCGGGTTCCAGTTCTACGCCGCGGTCCTGCTGGGCGTCACGCTGCCGCTCGTCCCGGGCGCCGTCGCCGTACTCGTACTCGCCGTCGCCACGGCCGCGGTGGGCATGGCGGTCCCGTCCTCGCCGTTCATCGCGATCTCCCTGCTCACCGCCCTCGTCGGCGCCGTGTTCCTCGCGGCGAGCCGGCTGCTCAGCACGAACAGGGAGCTGCTGGCCTCACGAGGCGAGGTCGAGCGGCTGGCGACCGAGGGGGAACGCCTGCGCCTCGCCCGCGACCTGCACGACGCGGTCAAGCAGCAGGTGTTCGTCGCCGCGATGGAGATCGGGGCGGCCCGTACGCTGCTGGACGGGGGGCAGGCGGCCGCCGAGGGCCACCTCGCCGAGGCCGACCGGGCGGTCCGCGCGGCCCAGCGCGAGCTGGGCGGCGTGATCGAGGACATGCGACGGCCCGCGCTGGCCGGCCGGACGCTGGCCGAGGCGCTCCGTGAGCACGTCGCCGCCTGGTCGCGGCGCCACGGCATCGGGGCGGACCTGCGGGTCCTCGACGGTCAGACCGCGGCACCCGAGGCGAGCGACGCGCTGTTCCGCGCGGCGCAGGAGGCGCTCGCCAACGCCGCCCGGCACAGCGGGGCGCGCGCCGTACGCGTCACGCTCGCGGGCGACGGAGCCGCGCTCACCCTCAGCGTCAGCGACGACGGCCGCGGGTTCGACCCGCCCGACGTCCCGCCCGGACAGGGACTCGCCGGCATGCGCGAGCGGCTCGCGGCGGTCGGCGGGTCCGTCACCGTCGACAGCTCCCCAGGGGCAGGCACGCGGGTCACCTGCGTCTGCCCGTCGACCTCGGGCGGTCCGCGATGAGCGAGCCGATCACCGTCCTGATCGCGGACGACCACGCGATGGTCCGCGGGGGCGTGCGCGGGTTCCTCGAGACCCAGCCGGACATCGCGGTGGTCGCCGAGGCGGGCTCGGGCGAGGAGGCCGTAGAGCTCGCGGCCGAGCACGTTCCCGACGTGGCGCTCGTCGACCTCGTCATGCCGGGGATCGGCGGGGTGGAGGCGATCCGGCGGCTCACCGCCCGGTCACCGCGGACCCGGCCGGTCGTGCTCACCTCGTACGACGCGGATGCGCACGTCTTCCCGGCGATCCGCGCGGGCGCGCACTCGTACGTGCTGAAGGACGTCGGGCCGGAGGAGTTGGCCGACGTCGTACGCAAGGCCGCGGCCGGCGAGGCCGTGCTGCACCCCCGCGTGGCGGCCCGCGTGGTCCAGGAGATGCAGGGAGCCCGCGGCGAGCGGCCCAATGCCTTCCGGGAACTGTCCGACCGCGAGCTGGAGGTGCTGCGGCTGATCGCGGATGGCCTCCCGAACGTCGAGCTCGCGGCGCGACTGTTCATCAGCGAGAAGACCGTGAAGAGCCACGTCAGCAACATCCTCGCCAAGCTGCATCTCGCCGACCGTACGCAGGCCGCCGTCTACGCCTGGCGACACGGCGTCGCCCGCCGCGACTGAGTCCTTTGTCCGTCCGTCGCGAGGCCGAGTCGATACCGGCCGGCAGGCCGATCCGCCGGGCGCCGCCGTCGACGACGGTGGGGCCATGGACACACAAGGGACCTACGACGTGGTGGTTGTCGGCGGCGGTCAGGCTGGCCTGGGCTTCGGGCACGAGCTGGCCGCACGCGGCGTGTCGTTCCTGATCGTCGACGCGGGCAAGGGGCCCGGCGCATCGTGGCGTACCCGCTGGGACTCGCTGCGGCTCTTCACCCCCGCGGGGCTCAGCGCGCTGCCAGGCCTGCCGTTCCCCGGGCCACCCGAGCATCTCCCGACCAAGGACGAGGTCGCCGACTACCTCGCCGCGTACCACTCAAATTTCGACCTGCCCGTCCGGTGGCGCACCCCGGTACACCGACTCGCTGCCGGCGGAGAGGGGTACGTGCTCCAGACCCCGTGCGAGACCCTCACCGCGCGGGCGGTGGTCGTCGCCACCGGGCCCTTCCAAAGGCCCAGGCTGCCACGCGCGGCGCGCTCGCTCGACGATGAGGTCTGCCAGGTTCACTCCAGCGCGTACCGACGTCCGGACCAGCTGCCCGACGGCCCCGCACTCGTCGTCGGCGGCGGCAACAGCGGGCTGCAGATCGCCGATGAGCTCGCTCGCACGCGCCCGGTCACCCTCGCTCTCGGCTCGCGGCACCCCTTCCTGCCGGAGCGCGTAGCGGGCCACAGCGTGTTCTCATGGCTCGACCGGCTCGGCCTCACGCGGATCAGCAGGGGGAGCCTCCTCGGCAGGTACCTGCGGCGCCACGAAGAGGTCATCGTCGGTGACTCGCCGCGCCTGCTCGCCCGACGCCGGGGCGTCCGGCTCGTAGGACACGTCGTCGCGACACGGGACGTTGCCCTCGTCGCGACCGACGGGTCGGTCCACCGGCCTCGCGCCGTCGTCTGGGCCACCGGGTACGTCCCCGACTTCTCCTGGGTAGATCTCCCCGTCGTCGCGGAGGATGGATGGATCCGTCAAGAGGCGGGGCGAACCGCGCTGCCCGGCCTGTTCACGGTCGGATTGCCGTGGCAACGCACCAACGGATCGGCGCTGCTCGGCTGGGTCGGCGGCGACGCGGCCCGGCTGACGGATGACGTCGCGGCGCACGCCGAGACCGTACACGGACGCCCGGCACGTCGGCCGTAACCCTGTTCGCCGCTCGCGGAAGGCCTTCTCCGCCCCGATCCCTGGTCGTAACCTCGCCGCAGACACGGCAGGAGGTCAGCATGCGCGCCGCGGTCTTGTCCGACATCCACGGTCATCTCCCCGCGCTCGAGGCCGTCCTGCGCGACGTCGATGCCGTGGGCGCCGACGTGATCGTGCTGAACGGCGACATCGCCGAGGGCCCGCTGCCAGCGGAGACCCTCGACCTGCTCGCCAGCCTGGGCGACCGCGCCGTCTGGGTCAGGGGCAACGGCGACCGGTGGGCGGTCGACGCTTACGACGGCCGGTACGAGCCGACCGGCGGTCCCGCGGACGCCAGCGTCGAGTGGACGGCCGCTCGGATCAGCCAGGAGCACCGCGACCGGCTCGCCGCGCTTCCCTTGACAGTCCGCCTCGACGTCGACGGCCTCGGGGCGGTCCTGTTCTGCCACGCGACCCCACGGAACGACACCGAGATCGTGCTGGTCGACAGCCCGATGGCGCGCTACGAGGAGGTCTTCGGCGGAATTGACGAGAGCACTGTCGTCGTCGGGCACACTCACATGCCATTCGACCGGCTCGCCGACCGACGGCGGATCGTCAACCCCGGCAGCGTGGGCATGCCCTACGGCGGCACCGGCGCGTACTGGGCCCTCATCGGCCCGGACGTGACCCTGCGACACACGGCGTACGACCTGGAGGCCGCGGGCGAGCGCCTACACCGCGGCGGGATGCCCGACATCGAGCCCTTCGTCGAAGAGAACGTCCGCACCGCCCCAAGCGATGCCGAGGCCCTTTCGGTATTCTCTGGGCGTGCCCCGTGATCGGCCGCGACGCGTTGCATGTGGCCTGATTCGGTCAATTATAAGCAGGTGCCGGAGCGACTGACCACGGTCTTGTCACGATAGGCACACGCGAGAACGCGCATCGTAACGGGGGCGATGCAACCTCATGGACATTGAGTGCGTCCTTGTCACAACGAGGTGCTTGTATAGCGACGCGGTTCGAGGTCGTCCGTTCGGTCCGCGACCACCCCGCCGGAGGTGACTACCTGCTCCGTACCACCGTCCTGACTGGGTCGGCGTCGGGCCCCGGCCCGGCCACGTCGTCCCCGCTCCCACCCCGTCCGGGAGGACCCCCGAGATGACCATCGCTTCCGGCACTCGCGTTGGCGACCGCTACCGCTTGGAGGAGCGGCTCGCCTCCGGTGGCATGGGCGAGGTGTGGAGCGCCACGGACGAGGAGCTGGGCAGGCGTGTCGCTGTCAAGGTCCTCAAGCCTGAGCACGCCAGCGACCCGATGTTTCGCGAACGGTTCCGGGCCGAGGCACGCAATACCGCGGCGCTGACCCATTCCGCGATCGCGAAGGTTCACGACTACATCGAGGACGACCAGACCGCGTTCCTGGTCATGGAGTATGTCCCGGGACGACCCCTCTCGGCGTTGCTCGCCGAGGGCGGGCCGCTCGACGTCGACACGACGCTGGACGTCGCCGCGCAGACAGCCCGCGCCCTGCAGGCCGCGCACGACGCCGGGGTGATCCACCGCGACATCAAGCCCAGCAACCTGATCATCGGCCCCAGCGGGATCGTCAAAGTGACAGACCTCGGGGCGGCGAGGGCGCTCGGCACCCCCGCGCTGACACAGACCGGCGTCGTCGTGGGAACGGTCCATTACATGGCGCCCGAGCAGGCCGCGGGCCGGCGGGTCACCCCGGCGACCGACATCTACGCGCTCGGGATCGTGGCCTACGAGTGCCTCGCCGGCCGGCTGCCCTTCCGCCATGACACCCCTGTCAACATCGCGCTCGCGCACGTCCACCTGCCGCCACCCGCGCTGCCCGACGACGTCCCGCCGGCGGTACGCGTCCTCGTCGGGGAGTGCCTCGCGAAGGACCCAGAAGACCGTCCTGCCAGCGCTTACGAGCTGGCGCGGCGTGCCGCCGCCCTGCGAGTCCCGGTACAGCCCGCGCACGCCCACGTCGTGTCGTGCGGGCGGCATCGCAGGCCCCTCCCCACCGCGCGACTGGGAGCGCGCCTCGCCCTGGTTCTCGCCGGAGTCCTGTTGCTCGGCATCGGCGCGCGGGGGGTGGGGCCGCTCATCCCTCTCGGCGGCGAGGAGTACGCACCGGGCGAGAGCTCATCGCCCTCGCCGCGAGCGAGCGGCCCGGAGGCCCGCCGCTCGTTCGGGGTCGAGCCGGACCGCCACGCCCGTCATCCTGACGTGATGATGCCCAAGCCGACGCGTGGTCCGTCCCAGAGCCAGCGCCTCGGTCCGGCCACTCCGCTCGACGCAACGCCGACACCTGTCTCCACCGACGGCTCTCCCTCGGCGTCGACGTCCGCGTCCACCATGGCCATGACACCGTCCCCGAGTGCGTCACCCTCCTCACCGGACGCGCACCTGCCGCTGGTCCCGCGCCTCACCGAGGGTTGGCACACGCTCGGCTCCTCCGCGAGCCCGACCCCGACCGCGACGGACAGCCCGAGCCCCTCGCCGTCAGCGCCCGGATCGGCCGAGCCCACGCCGTCCCCGACCACGTCCGAGACGAGCGAGTCGACGCCGTCCCCGTCGTCCACACCCACCCACACGCCTGGCGAGTAGACCCGAACGTCAGCCGCGGCGCAGCGCCCGCGCCACGGCGGCCATCCCGGTCAGCCCGAGCGCGACGGCGCCTCCGATCCCAAAGAGAGAGGCATACGACGCCGGACGCGATGGCCCGGTGGGCCGCTCGGCGTACGCCTCCTCCGGACGCCCGGGCACAGGGGTGTCATCCATCCCCGCGCGCAGCAGCTCGGCGAGATGGACCGCCTGCCGACCGTCCGCCTCCCCCTGCTCGATCTGGGTACGGCAGCTGAAGCCGTCGGCGACGATCACCGCCTCATTCGACGCGTCGCGTACGGCGGGCAGCAGCGCGCGTTCGGCGCAGGCCATCGACACGTCGTAGTGGCCCCGCTCGAAGCCGAAGTTGCCGGCGAGGCCGCAGCAGCCGGAGTCGAGGACCTCGACGTCCATGCCCATGTCGCGCATGAGCGCCGCGTCGGACTCGATCCCCATGATCGCGTGCTGATGGCAGTGGGTCTGCACGATCGCCTTGCGGGACAGGCGCGGCGGCTCCCACCCCGGGGTGTGATCGCGGAGCAGCTCGCCGAGCGTGTAGGTCTGGTGCGCGAGCCGGCTCACGTCCTGGTCGTGGGGGAACATCTCGTGGGCGTCGGAGCGGAAGACGGCCGTGCAGCTCGGCTCCAGGCCCACGATCGGCGTCCCGGCCCGCAGGCGCGGGCGCAGCACGCCGACTGTACGCCGCAGCACCTTCTGCGCGATGGCGAGCTGCCCGGTGGAGATCCAGGTGAGCGCGCAGCAGACGGCCTGCTCCGGCACGACCACGCGGTAGCCGGCAGCTTCCAGCACCTCGACCGCGGCACGGCCGATGGCGGGATGGAAGGCGTTCGTGAACGAGTCGGGCCAGAGCACCACCTCGCCGCGCGCGCCGTCGCCCCGCGGGCCGCGGCGACCGTACCAGTGCTGCATCGTCTCGCCCGCGAACAGCGGGATCGCTCGGTGCGGGTCGATGCCGCCGCCCCGCGTGATGACCGCGCGCATTCCCGGCGCCTGGGTGAGCGCGTTGACGACGCCCGGCGCGAGCGCGGCGACGCGGGACACGAGCGGCAGCCAGCCCATCGAGTAGTGCGCGAGCGGGCGGAGCCGCCCGGCGTAGTGGTGGGAAAGGAACTCCGCCTTGAGGGTCGCCATGTCGACCTTCATCGGACAGTCGGTCTTGCAGCCCTTGCACGCCAGGCAGAGGTCGAGGGCGTCGCGTACGGCGGTGGAGCGCCAGCCGTCCTTGACCGCCGAGTCGGCGTGGCCGTTCAGCATCTCGAACAGCAGCCGCGACCGACCGCGGGTGGAATGCTCCTCCTCGCGGGTGACCATGTAGCTCGGGCACATCACCCCGCCGCTCTCGCGGCGGCACTTGCCGACGCCGACGCAGCGCATGACCGCGCGGCGGAAGCTGCCCGAGTCCTCGGGGTACTGGAAATGCGTCGTCGGGTCGGCCGGCTCATAGGCCGTGCCGAGCCGGAGGTTCTCGTCGGCGCGGTACGGCGCGACGACCTTGCCCGGGTTCATCTTGTTGCCCGGGTCGAAGACGGCCTTCAGCTGGCCGAACGCCCGAACGAGGTCCGGCCCGAACATCTTCTCGAGCAGCTCGCCGCGTGCCTGGCCGTCGCCGTGCTCGCCGGAGAACGACCCGCCGTACGCCACCACGACGTCGGCGGCGCGGTGGATGAAGCGGCGGAAGTTGGCGACGCCGTCGGCGGTGTAGAAGTCGAACGGGATGCGGGTGTGCACGCACCCCTGGCCGAAGTGCCCGTACAGCGACGGCCGGCCGTACCCGTGCTCCCGGAAGAGCCCCTGCAGGTCGCGCAGGTAGTCGCCGACCCGGTCCGGCGGCACCGCCGAGTCCTCCCAACCCTCCCACGTCTCCGGCATGTCGGGCGGACGGGCGGTCGCACCGAGACCCGCCTCGCGGACCTCCCACATCTCGGCCTCGCGCTCGGGGTCGTCGTAGAAGCGCACGCTCGGCTCGTGCTCGGTCCTGTGTAGCCCCCGCAGCATCTCCTCGGCCCGGTTGTCGGCCTCCTCGCGGGTCTCGCCGCCGAACTGCACCATGAGCCAGCCGGCACCCTCGGGAAGCAGGTTCATCGCCTCGGGGTTCAGGTGCTCGCGCTTCTCGAAGTAGATCAGCCGGTCGTCGAGGCCTTCGAGCGCGATCGGCTCGTACCCGACGACCCGCTTGACGGCGTCGCCCGCCGCGGCGATGTCGGGGTAGCCGAGGATGACGAGGGACTTCCTCTTGATGACGGGGATGAGCGTCAGCTCCGCCCGCAGCACCGTGACGAGCGTGCTCTCCGAGCCGACGAGTCCGGCGGCGAGCTGGAAGCCGCTCTCCGGCAGCAGGGAGTCGAGGTTGTAGCCGGAGACGCGGCGCGGGATGTCCGGATAACGGGTGCGGACCTCGGCCATGTACCTGTCGGTCAGCGCCTTCAGCGTGCGGTACACCTCGGCCTCGCGCCCGCCCCCCGCGACGATCCGCTCGAACTCCTCGTCGCTCGTCGGCCCGACCCACATGCGGGTGCCGTCGTAGAGCAGCACCTCCATGCGGACGATGTTCTCCGAGACCTTGCCGCTGCGCTGGGCAGTCGCCCCGCAGGAGTTGTTGCCGATCATCCCGCCGATGGTGCAGTGGTCGTGGGTCGCCGGCCTGGGGCCGAACTCGAGGCCGTACGGGCTGAGCTGGGCGTTCAGCGCGTCGAGGACGATGCCAGGCTCGACGACGCAGGTGTGCGCGTCCGCGTCGACGAAGACGAGCCGGTGGCAGTACTTCGACCAGTCGATGACGACCGCGGCGTTGCAGCACTGCCCGCCCAGACTGGTCCCGCCGCCGCGGGACAGCAGCGGCGCGGCGTGCTCCCGGCAACAGGCGACTGCCTCGACGCCGGCGTCCACGGTCCGGGGGACGACGACGCCGATCGGGACCTGGCGGTAGTTGGAGCCGTCCGTCGAGTACGCACCCGTGCTGCCCGCGTCGAACCGCACCTCGCCGTCGACGCGCGCGGCGAGGTCGCGTTCCAGGGCGCCGACGTCGATGTCCGCTGCAGCCGCCGGCCGCGTCACCGGATCGGGGAGATCGGTCGTCGTCATGCGGGCTCCTTGGGACTCCTCGGAGAAAGCGGGGACCCTACTGACCTTGCCCAGACCATACGCCGGCATGCGTGCGCCCACCTTTGACAGTGGTCGGCACATGGACAATGGTCGCGCGGCACACGAGCAGGGAGTACGTATGGCACGGGACGGGGCACGGCGCGCAGGCCGCGTGGTCGTCGTCGGCTCGATCAACGCCGACCTCGTCGTGCGCGTCGAGCACCACCCGAGGCCAGGGGAGACCGTGCTCGGCGGCGACGTGCACCGCTATCCGGGCGGCAAGGGCGACAACCAGGCCGTGGCGGCGGCGCGGCTCGGCGCGGATGTCGCGTTCGTCGGCTGCGTGGGGAGCGACGAGGCGGGCGGGATGCTCGCGGCGAACCTGCGGGACGCTGGCGTGGACCCGCGTACGCTGCGCGTCGACGACGGCGCGCCCTCCGGCGTCGCGCTGATCGACGTCGAGGCCGCGGGAGAGAACACGATCGTCGTGTCGCCCGGCGCCAACATGCGGGTCGCCCCGGGTCATGTCGACGCCGCGTTCGACGCCCTCGGGGACGTCGCCGTCGCCTGCCTGCAGTGCGAGCTGCCCCCGGAGACCGTCCATCACGCGGCGCGGGCCGCGGCTGGTCGCGGCGTGCGGGTAGTCCTCAACGCCGCCCCGCCGATGCCGCTCGAGGCCGACGTGCTCTCTGTGTGCGACCCGCTGGTCGTGAACGTCCACGAGGCCGCCTACCTACTCGGCGGGTCCGTACGAGAGGGGGACGGCGGCGCGGAAAGGACGGTCGAGCGGCTGCGGCGGCGCGGCCCGCGTTCTGTTGTCGTGACGCTCGGGAAGGGCGGCGCGGTCGGTCACGACCGCCGCGGCGTGTTCCGCCTCCCGGCGCCCGCCGTCGAGGCTCTCGACACCACCGGGGCGGGCGACGCGTTCACCGGGGCGCTCGCGGCCAGGCTCGCCGAAGGGAGCGACCTCCGCGAGGCGACGGCCTTCGCCGTGAAGGTGGGCGCCGCGGCCGTCCGCGCGCACGGCGCGCAGGGATCGTTCCCCACCCGCGACGAGATCGCGAAGCTGTAGGGACCCGGGGGCAGCTCAGGCCTCGGCCGCCGGGCCCGCGGTGGGTGGGTCCCCGCTGACCTGGGGCGCCGTGGTGTGTAGGTGTGGCCGGTGGGGGTGGTCCAGATAAGCCGCGCGTGCTGGTCCTGTCGCAGCTGCCAGTCCGACTACTGCTTGAGGCGGTGGTGATGCCTGCAGAGGCAGGCGAGGTTGCAGGGTTCGGTCGCCCCGTCGGGGTAGGCGGTCGTGTGGTCGATGTCGCAGCGTGTCGCGGGCTGGCGGCAGACGGGGAACCGGCAGGTGACGTCGCGGGCCCGGATGAACTCGCCGAGCACCACGCCGGGAGCGTAGGTGCGGCGGGACAGCCCGGCCAGGGTGGCGGTGGCGGGGTCGGTGAACGCGAGCCGCCAGGTGGCGTCGGCGGCGATGGCCCGGGCCACGGTCGCGGGGATCGGCCCGTAGCCGGCCAGCTCGCCTGGGGCGTCGTCCAGGCCGAGGAGGGTGGTGGCGGCGAGGGTCACGTGTGCCCGCGCCCGCGGCGCCGGAACCCCCACGTGGGCGGCACTGCCTGTGGCGGCACTGCCTGCGTCGGCGTTCCCCGGGTCGGCGTTCCCCGGGTCGGCGTTCCCCGCGTCGGCACCGTCGGTGGGGTCAGTGGGCGCACCGGGGCTTGCGGATGCCGCGGGCGACGCTCCGGCCGCGCGGGCGAGAGGTGAGGAGAGACCGTGCCGGCCGGTGAGCAGATCCACCAACGCGTCCGCGCGGCGCTGGTCCATCGTCCGCCCATCGCCGGCAGCGGCCGACATGGTGTTGACGAGTGTGAACATGTCGAGCGCCTGGATGCCGATGTAGATGACCCCGACCTGCACCGTGTCCCACATCAGCGGCAGCGTGATGAGCCAGAA
>JBOHCT010000098.1:0-15165 GCA_050699055.1 Streptosporangiaceae bacterium
CCCGCGCGATCGTCGCGTGACCGAGCACGTCGTCGGGGCTCGTGGGCTCCTCGATCCACCACGGTGCGTACGGCTTCAGCGGCTCCATATGCGCGATCGCCTCGTCGACGCTCCACCGCTGGTTGGCGTCGACCATGAGCTTCCGCTCCGGCCCGATGACCTCGCGCACGATGCGACACCGGCGTACGTCGTCGGCGGCGTCGGCCCCGACCTTCAGCTTGACGTGGTCCCACCCGTCGTCGACCGCCATCCGGCAGAGCCGACGCAGCTTGACGTCCTCGTAGCCGAGCCAGCCCGCGGACGTGGTGTACGAGGGGTAGCCGAGCGTACGCAACTCCCGCTCCCTGTCCCGCTTGCCGGCCGCCGCCCTGCGCAGCAGGTCGACGGCCTCCTCGGGAGAAAGGGCGTCGCGGATGTAGCGAAAGTCGACGCAGTCGACGACCTCCTCGGCGTCCATGTCCGCGAGTAGCTTCCACAGCGGCTTGTCCAGGGACTTCGCGTACAGGTCCCACACCGCGTTGACGACCGCCGCCGTAGCGAGATGGATGACGCCCTTCTCCGGCCCGACCCAGCGCAGCTGGCTGTCGCCGGTGACGTGCCGCCAGAACGCCCCCATGCCGGTGAAGACGTCGTCGAGACGGAGCCCGACGACCAGCGGGGCGAGCGCCTCGATCGCCGCGACGCACAGCTCGTTGCCCCGCCCGATCGTGAACGTGAACCCGTGACCGGCCAGACCGTCGCCGCGGTCGGTACGCACGATCACGTAGGCCGCGGAGTAGTCGGGGTCCGGGTTCATCGCGTCGGAACCGTCGAGGTTTCGCGACGTCGGGAAGCGGAGGTCGTACGTCTCCAGGCGGGTGATCGTCCCCGCGGCAGTGGTCATGCGGGTCATACGGCCTCCACCGGACGGACGACGTTGACGAGCGACCCGAGGCCGGTGGCGGTGATCTCGACCTCGTCGCCCTCCCGCAGCGTGAAGTCCGGGTCGGGCACGATCGACGTGCCGGTCAGCAGGACGACACCGCGCGGGAAGCGCTGCGCCCGGAAGAGCCAACTCAGCAGGTCGTCGACGCCCCGCCGCATCCGGGCCAGCTCGACCCTGTCGGAGCACACCACCTCGCCGGCCCTCCGGACCGCGAGCGCGATCGTCATCGCGTCGAGCGGTGGGGCTCCCGCGGCCGGGACGAGGCACGGCCCGACCGCGCAGCTGCCCTCCCAGATCTTCGCCTGCGGAAGGTAGAGGGGGTTCTCGCCTTCGATGCTACGCGACGACAGGTCGTTGCCCACGACGTAGGCGACCGCGCGACCCGACGCGTCGGCGACGATGCCGAGCTCCGGCTCGGGAACATCCCAAGTCGAGTCGGACCTGATACCGATCTCCTCGTCCGGCCCACGGCTCGCGCCCGGCATCGCCTTGAAGAAGATCTCGGGGCGTTCGGCGCCGTACACCCGTTCGTAGATGTCGGCGCCGTGCGACTCCTCCATGCGGGCCGCGCGGCTGCGCTCGAACGTCACCCCCGCGGCCCACACCGGCTGATCGTCAAGCGGAGGAAGCCGGCGGACGTCGGACGGCACGGTGCCGGCGGCGGGGAGGGTCTCGAGGTCGGCGAGTCCCGGCGATCCCGCGGCCAGCAACCCACCGACTGTGACATCGCCGGCGAGCAGTTCGCGGGGACCGGAGTCCACGGGCCCTCGGGCGAGCCGGGAGCCTCCCGGCATGGCCACCCGCCACAGGCCGTTCGTCATCTGTCGCCCTCCTGGAGAGGTCATCGGGCTGCCGGACCGACCGTGAGGGTGTGGGTGGTGGTGTAGAAATCGCGGGCCGCCTTGCCCTGCTCGCGCGGGCCGTAGCTGGACGCCTTCTCCCCGCCGAACGGCGCCCAGAAGTCGACGCCGGAGGTCGGAGCGTTGACCCGTACGTGCCCGGTGTCGAGCTCGCCGAGGGCGGCGAGGGCCATGTCGAGATCGCGGGTGTAGACGGACGTGACGAGGCCGTAGCGGACCGCGTTGTTGAGGCGTACCGCCTGGGAGAGGTCGCCCGCCGACCGCAGGGCGACGATCGGACCGAATACCTCCTCTGTCAGCAACTGGCCGCCGTCGGGGACGTCGGCGACCACGGTCGGCTCGGCGTACCAGCCGGCACGATCGACGGGACCGCCCCCGACGAGCACACGTGCACCCTGCCCGCGTGCACTTCCGGCCGCGGCCACGACCTTGTCCCGGGCGTCCTCGGCGATGAGCGGACCGACAGCGGTGTCGTCGTCGGCGGGGTCCCCGATCCGCTGGCCGCGTACGGCATCGACCAGCGCTTCGCTTGCCTCGCTCAAGCGGTGGTCGTCGCCCACGACGACCACCCGGCCCGTCGCCGTGCACTTCTGACCCGCGTAGCCCATGGCCGCACCGGCCACCGAGCCCGCCGCGCTCTCGAGGTCGGCGTCCGGCAGCACGATGGAAGCGTTGAGGCCGCCCATCTCGGCCTGAACCGGGATGCCGCGCCGCGCCGCGGCGACCGACACCGCACCGCCAGCCTCCACCGAGCCGGTGAACGACACGGCGTCGGACTCCTCTACGACCGCGCGCCCGGCCTCGGCGTCCCCGGGCAGGACGTGGACGAGGCCGTCAGGCAACGCCCCCCCGAGCAGCTCGCCCAGGCGGAGCGCCATGGCGGTCGACTCCGGCGCGGGCTTCAAGAGGACGGCGTTACCGAACGCGAGAGCCGGCGCCGCCTTCCACAGCGGGATCGCGAGCGGGAAGTTCCACGGCGTGATGAGGCCCGTCACTCCGTGTGGCAGACGGCGCACGTACAACAGTGACTTGGGGTTCGCGGTGGGCAGGGTCTCGCCATCGGGCTCCAGTGCCTGCTGCGCGTAGTAACGCAGGATCGATACACCGCGCGCGACCTCGCCCCGCGCCTCGGTCACCGGCTTGCCCACCTCGTCGACCATCAGCCGAGTCAACTCGTCGGCGGCCGCGCCGATTCTCTCAGCGGCGGCGGCGAGTGCCTGCGCCCGAGCCGGACCGCCGGCCCGGTCCCACTCCCGGCCGGCCTGACGCGCCCGTCGTGCGGCGTCGGCGACGGTCCCGGCATCGGCGTCGGGCACTTGGACGATCACGCGGTCGGGTGACTGCGGGGAACGGCTCTCTACCACGTTGGATCCTCCCGAGGAGTCATCGGATCTCTGGAGTTTCTTTGTGAACCTCGCGGGCGTCGGCCCCGCGGGCCTGCTGGCTTCGGTTCACGTGCTCCCGAGACCCCGCAGCTCTTCGCCCCCACGACCGCGCCCCGCCACCCCCGATGGCCCTCGAACGCTCCGCTCGGGAGCCTGCCCACTCACCCCGGCGCCTCGCAAACACGTTCTTAGAGGTTGCTCGTCCCGCGGGCACGTGTCAAAGCCGCCGCCCGCCACGGACAACCCAAGATGTCGGAGGTATGTCACCTCGAAACCGTTACCGTGCTCCGGCACGGCAAACGTCCCACCCGTAGATAGGCACCTGCGGACGGGGTCGCACGCGTACCCCGCCGGATGCTCTCACTCCTTCTTACGGTGAGAGCCGTCCGCCTCGGCGGGCGGCTCTCCGGACGTGCCCTTCGCGACGTCGAACAACCCCCCGAGCCCTTCCAGCGCCTTTCCCATCTCGCTCGGGACGATCCACACCTTGTTGGAGTCGCCCTGCGCGATCTCGGGCAGCATCTGGATGTACTGGTAGGCCAACAGCTGGTTGTCGGGCTTCCCCTGGTGGATGGCGCGGAACACCGTCGCGATCGCCTCCGCCTGCCCGCGTGCGCGTACGGACTGGGCCTCGGCGTCGCCCTTCGCCTTGAGCACAGCCGCCTCGGCCTCGCCACGAGCTCGCAGCACCGCACCCTGCCGCTCACCCTCCGCGGTGAGGATCGCCGACTGCTTCTCGCCCTCCGCGGTGAGGATCGCGGCCCGCTTGTCACGCTCGGCACGTGTCTGCTTCTCCATCGACTCCTGGATCGAGGGGGGCGGGTCGATGGCCTTCAGCTCGGCCCGGTTCACCCGGACACCCCAGTCGGCCGCCTTCTCCTCGAGCGCGGCACGCAGCCGCCTGTTGATGTCGTCCCGCGAGGTCAGCACGCTGTCGAGATCCAGCCCGCTGATGACGTTGCGGAGGGTGGTGACGGTGAGTTGCTCCATGCCCGTGATGAAGTTGGCGCCCCCGTACGAGGCGGTCCTCGGGTCGTCCACGTTGAAGTAGACGACGGTGTCGATGCTGACGACGAGCTTGTCCTCGGTGATGACCGGCTGCGGCGGGAAGCTCACCACCTGCTCGCGCAGATCGATCAGCGGCCGCATCCGGTCGATGAACGGCAGCACGACATTGAGCCCGGCCCCCAGGGTCCGGTGGTAGTGGCCGCCGCGTTCCACGACGCCAGCTGTCCCCTGTGGGACGACGCGGACCGTGCGTGCGAGAGCCACCAGCACCAGGATCGCGATGACGATGACGACGATGAGGAGAACGTTCATGACGCCACCTGTCCGCCGCCAGCGGCTGCGCCGTGAGTCTCCATGACGACCACCTATCCAGGACCGCGTCGCAGGGCTTCGTCCCTACTCCGCGTGCCTACCCAGATGTCTACGCGCCCAGATCCTAAACGCACAAAGCGTTTGGCGGGGATCACCCACCGTGTATCGGCGTGGGCACTGGCGTCGGCCTCAGGAGGCGGCGCGCGCGGTCCAGCGGCCTTCGGACCGGTCGAGGGTCAGCGGCATGGCGAAGCACTCCGATAGCGCCTCCTGGGTCAACACCTCGTCCACCGGCCCAACGGCGACGATCTTGCCATCCCGAAGAAGCATGACGTGGGTGAACCCAGCGGGCACCTCCTCGACGTGATGGGTCACGAGGCACATGGCAGGAGCCCCTCCGTCGAAGGCGAGTCGGGTCAGGCGGTGGAGGAGATCCTCACGCCCGCCGAGGTCGAGCCCTGCCGCCGGCTCGTCGAGGAGGAGCAGCTCAGGATCGGGCATGAGGGCCCGGGCGATCTGGACACGCTTACGCTCGCCCTCCGACAGCGTCCCGAACCTCCGTCTGATCAGATGTGAGCAACCCAGCTGGTCGAGCAGCCTGACCGCGCGGGTGACGTCCTGGGACTCGTATGCCTCCCGCCATCTGCCCACGACGGCGTAGGACGCCGTCAGCACGAGATCGATGACCTTCTCCCCTGGCGGAACCCGCTCGGCGACGGCGGCACTCTCGATGCCGATACGGGGGCGCAGCTCGAAGACGTCGACCTTGCCGAGCCGCTCGCCGAGGATCTCGGCCGAACCCTTGGTCGGGTGCAATGCGGTGGCCACGACCTGGAGCAGCGTGGTCTTGCCCGCGCCGTTGGGGCCGAGGACGACCCATCGTTCGTCCTCCTCGACAGTCCAGTCTACGCTGTCGAGCAGTGTCGCCCCGTCGCGCCGGACTGTCACGCCACGCAGTCGCAACACCTCGCCGGGCCTACCCACGATCGCGCTCACCTCCTCGCCTCGGCTGACGCCCGCATCCATCCCCGGCGGGCGCGCTCACCTCCTGGCTCGCTCCGCGCCCGGCCACCCCGCGCCCGGCCACCCCGACTCGCTCGTCGCCTCGCCGCCACCTCGATCGGCCGCTCGCCGCTACAGTCGCCGGTACATGTCTACCGGGCGCACTCGCGTCCGCGGCCGCCGGTACATGTCTACCGGGCGCGCTCACCTCCTATCGTGGTGCGGTGTTCGCTCTGCCGCCCTCCGCGGTGCTCACCTCGTGGGGCAACGCGTGGCTCACCGGTGACGTCGGCCTCGATGAGGTCGCGGACACCGTCGAATACCACGCCGGTCCGCAAGTCGTCGTCGGCCTGCCCGGCGAGGGCGCGGAGACCCCGCTCCGCCAAGCGCTTGCCCTCCTGCGGACTCGCGGCATCAGCGAACTCCGCCTCGCCCTGCCCGTGCCCGGGGACCCCTTGGGGCTGATGGGCCCGGCCGCGCTCAACGCCGCCGCCATCGAAGCGGGGGAGGCCGCCCTCGTCGCCCTCTCGAGTGGTCCGCTCGGACTCGTACCGGAAGAGGACCGGCGCGGGTCGTCGTACGTAGGCATTCGATGGGCGGCCCACCCCGCGACGGGCGGCAGACCGGATGTGCCCTCGCTGGCGGAGGCCGAGCAGACGTTGATCGTGACGATCCGCGAGTCGACGGAGACACTCAGCCGCCTCGACGTCGCCAAGTGGCGCCCCGACGTGACCGAGACACTGGCGCAGCTGCGGGAGCCCCCCGGCGTGGCCGGAAGCGGTCTTGCTCCAAGCTACCCACCACGTGCACACAGGGTGGTGGAAATGGCCAGGAGGATCGGCGTCGTCGCCGCCCTGGCCCTCGAGGACGAAGGAGGCGCGGTCACGGCCAGCGAGATGGCCGACCGGCGGGCGACGCTTCGCGACCTGGACCGGGTGGTACGGAGGGCGAAGGTCGCAGCCCTCAACTGCGTCGCCGACCATCTCGCCTGAGGCTCGGCCCAGCGTACCGCCCTGGACGACAGACTCGGGCGAAGGCTCTCGGGGGATCGCCGCGGGCGCCCGGTAGCCCCAGTAGCGCCAGGGGTAGCGTTGTCCCAGCATGGACGACCCTCCCCAGACTCCACGTACGCTGCTCATCACGCTGACCGGGCGCGACCGTCCGGGCGTGACCTCACACCTGTTCGGGACGCTGGCGGCCCACCCCGTCGAGGTGATCGACGTCGAGCAGGTGGTCATCCGCGGACGGCTGGTTCTCGGTGTCCTTGTTTCCTTCGACGACATCCACCTGCCCGCGATCCGGGAGGCGGTGCGGGGCGCGGCGACGAGTCTGGACATGGACGTGGAGGTCGCCGCGGGTACCGGCGACGACGGCGTGCGGCGGCGTGGCCGGCTGCACGTGACGGTGCTCGCGGAACCGCTGCTGCCCGGGGCCGTCGCCGGCATCGCCAGCAGGGTGGCCGCCTGCGGCGCCAACATCGACCGGATCGTACGGCTTGCCCGCTATCCGGTCACGTGCCTTGAACTCGAGGTCTCAGGGGCTGAGCCCGACACCCTGCGGGCCGCGCTCGCCGCCGAGGCCGCCGCCCAGCACGTCGACGTCGCCGTCCAGCGCTCCGGCCTGCATCGTAGGGCGAACCGGCTGATCGTCATGGACGTCGACTCCACACTCGTACAGGACGAGGTGGTCGAGCTTCTGGCCGAGCTCGCCGGCTGTCGCGGTGAGGTGGTCGCCATCACCGCCGCGGCGATGCGCGGGGAGATCGACTTCGAAGAGGCGCTGCGGCGTCGGGTCGCGCTGCTCGCCGGCCTCGACGTGACTGTGCTCGACCGCGTTCGCCGGAGCCTCCGGCTCGCCCCCGGCGCGCGCACGCTCGTCCGCACGCTCAAGCGCCTCGACTACCGCTTCGCGATCGTCAGCGGAGGCTTCGCGCAGGTCACCGACGACCTCGCGAAGAGTCTCGACATCGACTACTCCGCGGCCAACAACCTCGAGATCGAGAATGGCAGGCTCACCGGACAGCTGGTCGGCCCAGTGCTCGACCGGCGCGGCAAGGCCGAGGCCCTGCGCCGCTTCGCATCTCAATCGCGGGTCGCGATCAACCAGACCGTCGCGATCGGCGACGGTGCGAACGACGCCGACATGTTGGCCGCGGCGGGCCTCGGCATCGCGTTCAACGCCAAGCCCGCGCTTCGGGAGATCGCCGACACCGCCGTGAACGTGCCCTACCTCGACGCCATCCTCTTCCTGCTCGGCATCTCCCGCGAGGAGGTCGAGGCGGCGGACGCCGAGGATGCCGCATACGTCGGGTTAGAGGCCGCGCGGGTAGAGCTGCTGGGCTCGCCGGCCCCGTTCAGGTGCCGGTGGCGGCACGAAGTCCGCGAGCCCGCAGGTCCCGGGCCCAACCGTCACCCACAGCTCGTCGACGCTGACGCGGGCGAGGGAACCGGACGGATATCCCTCACCGAGACGCTCCGCCTCCGTCAGGGCGAACGCGACCCGCTGGAGCGTCGGGTTGTGGCCGACGATCAGCAAGCTCCCCACGCCCTCATCGGTCTCACGGACGATGTCCAGCAGCTCGTCGGCTTCGGCGCGGTAGACCCGTTCGTCGTAACGCACCTCGGTCCAGGCTCCGAGACCGGATGCGACGGCGTCCCAGGTCTGGCGCGCACGCCGCGCCGTCGAGCAGAGGACGAGGTCGGGCCGGACCTCGGCGTCGCGCAGCCACCGACCGACGGCCTCAGCGTCGCGCTCCCCGCGCTCGACGAGGGGTCGTTCGACGTCCACGAGCCCCGACGCGAAAGCGGCCTTCCCGTGGCGCAGCAGGAGCAGCTGACGGCCGTCAGTCATCGGTCACTAGGCCTTGGCCTTGGTCGAGGTGTCAGCCTCGGCGACCTCCTCGGGCTTGCCTGGCGCGAGGAGCTGAGTTCTCGAACGGCGCTTCGACAAGGTGATCATCGTGACGAGGATCCCTACGGCCACCACCGGCACGGCGACGCGGATCGCGACGTTGTCGCCGTACGCCACCACGGTGGGCGCGACGAGCAGCGATACGAGGTTCATGACCTTGATGAGGGGGTTGATGGCCGGTCCGGCCGTGTCCTTGAACGGATCCCCGACCGTGTCCCCGATGATCGTGGCCTCGTGGGCCTCCGAGCCCTTGCCGCCGTAGTGCCCGTCCTCGACGAGCTTCTTGGCGTTGTCCCACGCACCTCCGGAGTTGGACAGCAGCACCGCCATGAGCACACCTACCGCGATGGCCCCGCCGAGAAAGGCGCCGAGCGGGGCGTATCCCAGAGCGAAGCCGACCGCGATCGGCGCGAGGACGGCGAGCAGGCCGGGGGTGGCGAGCTCACGCAGGGCGTCGCGGGTGCAGATGTCGACGACCCGGCCGTAGTCGGGCCGCTCGGTGAAGTCCATGATCCCCGGCTTCGTACGGAACTGCTCGCGGACCTCGTCCACGACGCGACCGGCGGCACGGGACACCGCACTGATCGCGAGGCCGGAGAACAAGAAGACGACCGCGGCGCCGATGATCAGCCCGAACAGGACGTCCGGCTTGTCGATCGAGAGGCTGAAGCCCGCCGTCCGCTCGCCCGCACGCGCGAGAGCGGACTCGACGGCCGTACGGAAGGAGCCGAAGAGCGCGGTCGCCGCGAGAACAGCGGTCGCGATCGCGATGCCCTTCGTGATCGCCTTCGTCGTATTACCGACGGCGTCGAGGCGCTCCAGGACGACCGCGCCCGCCCCCTCGATATCACCCGACATCTCCGAGACGCCCTGCGCGTTGTCCGAGATCGGCCCGAACGTGTCCATCGAGACGATGACGCCGACCGTGGTGAGCAGGCCCGTGCCGGCGAGCGCGACCGCGAACAGGGCGACTGTCACGTTGCCGAACCCGAGCAGGAACGCGGCGAACACCGCGCCGCCCACCAGGAGTGCGGCGTACACGGCCGACTCGAGGCCGACGGAGAAGCCGGAGAGGATGACGGTCGCGGCGCCGGTCACAGACGTGTGGCCCACGTCTTGGACCGGCCGGCGGTAGGTCTCGGTGAAGTATCCGGTGAGGAGCTGGATCGCGCTGGCGAGGACCAGGCCGACGAGTACGCCGCCGAAAGCGATCCACCGCGGGTCGCCGTCGACGCCCGCGATGCCGGGCCCGACGCCGGAGAGCTGCGAGAAGCTCGAAGGAAGGTAGGTGAACGCGGCGATGCCGACGCCGATCGCCGAGATCAGCGCGGAAAGGAAGAAGCCGCGGTTGATCGCGGCCATGCCGCTGCGGTCCTTCTTCCGCGGCACGACGGTGAAGATGCCGATCACGGCGGTGATGACACCGATCATCGGCACGAGCAGCGGGAAGACCAGTCCCTCGGTCCCGAACGCCACCCGGCCCAGGATCAGGGACGCGACGAGGGTGACGGCGTACGACTCGAACAGGTCGGCCGCCATGCCGGCGCAGTCACCGACGTTGTCACCGACGTTGTCGGCGATCGTCGCGGCGTTGCGCGGGTCGTCCTCGGGGATACCCTGCTCGACCTTGCCGACAAGGTCGGCCCCGACGTCGGCGGCCTTGGTGTAGATCCCGCCGCCGACGCGCATGAACATCGCGAGCAGCGCGGCGCCGAACCCGAAACCCTCCAGGACGTGCGGGGCCTGGCCGCGGAAGATGAGGACGACGATCGCGGCACCGAGCAGCCCCAGCCCGACGGTGAACATGCCGGCGACCCCACCGGCGCGGAACGCGATGCGGAGGGCCTGTCGCTCGTCGCCGGTGTCCCGGGCTGCCGCCGCGACGCGCAGGTTCGCGCGGACCGCGAGCCACATGCCCGCGAACCCGGTCAGGCCGGAGAATCCCGCTCCCAACACGAAGAACGCCGAGCGCCCGATACGGACACCGAGCGACTCGGCGGGTAGCGCCAGCAGCAGAAAGAAGATGAGGACGACGAAGACGGCGAGGGTGCGGAACTGCCTCCCCAGGTAGGCCGCGGCGCCCTCTTGCACCGCGTGCGAGATGTTGCGCATGCGCTCGGTGCCCTGGCCAGCCGCCAGCACCTCGCGGACGAGGTAGCCGGCCACGCCCAACGCGAGGCAGGCGATCACCGCGACAATGATCACAAGCGTCAAGTCGACGCCGCCGAGACCGACTGATACGCCGCCCTCAGCGACGAGCTTGAGCCCTGCCATGCCGTCCTCCTCGACGTGGGCCCTGCGTTAGTGACCCTGCCCATGGGCGCCGCGGCCCGTGGCCCGTCGCCAAGGCGAGGCCGTCACCGGGCCGCGGACGGCGCCGCCGTCCGATGCACTTACGGGAGTAGTGCCGGAGTGTACGCACAGGTAACAGCCGGCACCAAGGCGGGTGCCCCCGGTCAGGCTACTGGACCCCCTCATCCGGGGTGCGGGCCGCCCCTGCCGGCCAGCTCATCCGGACGCGGACGCCGTGGGGCGAGGCGGAGACGTCGACGTCGTGGGCGAGGGCGGCGACAACCGCGAGACCGAAGTCAGGCGGAAGCGGCTCAGCCGCGCGGTCGGGACGCCTGGGCGGCGCCATCGTCTCCGGGGAGCGTGCATCCACGTGTGCGGCTACGTCAGAGGCCGGCGCCGCGTCGACGACCACGACCTCGAACGTATGGTTGTCATGCAGCTCGATGCGGATCGGCTCCTTCGGGCAGTGCCGCCGGTGCGCCTCCACCGCTCGGGAGCACGCCTCACCGACCGCGATGCGCACCTCATCCAACAGATGCTCGGCGACCCCCGCGTTACGGGCGACAGAGGCCGCGACGAGACGAGCGGTACGTACGTGGGCGGGCAACGCGCTGAACGTGAGCTCGACTGTGGCCATAGTGGAGACCACCCAGAGATGACCCCTCCGTCTGTACGGCTAACTTTCCTGTTCGATGGCGTCGGTCGCGAGGCCGACGGTCTCGTAGATCCCGAAGACCTTGGTGAGCCCCGTGATGCGGAAGATCTTGAGGATGCGTTCCTGCGTGCACACCAGGCGCAACGTGCCCTGGTGCGAGCGCACCCTCTTCAGCCCGCCGACGAGCACGCCGAGCCCGGTCGAGTCGAGGAAATCGACCTCCTGCATGTCCACGACCAGCTTGTACTCGCCCTGGTTGACGAGATCGATGATGAGCTCGCGCAGCTTCGGCGCGGTGTAGACGTCGATCTCGCCCCCTACCTCGACGATGGTGACGCCGTCCTGGCTCCGGTGGTCCAGTTTCAAGTCCACAAATCCTCCAGCGAATCCTGCAGCAGGGCACCGCTACGTGACGTACGGGCGAACCCGCCGCGCCCCGGCATTCAACCACGCTGCGCCGCCTCGTCCATGCGAAACTAGGGAAGCCGACGCGCTGATGGGACACTAGACATTCGTGTCCACCCAGGTCTCGCCCGTGCCACAGCCCGATGCGCTGCTGGGTCGGCTGCTCGGCGCGCCCGCCCGGCGCGACCGGTTGACCCACGTCGAGCACGTACCGGGTCGCGACGGCAGCCGGGCCCGATGGCCCGACTGGGTACCCGAGCTGTTCGTCCAGCGCCTGCGCAGAGCGGGCGTCGACACGCCGTGGGAGCACCAGGCCCGAACGGCCGAGCACGCCAGGGCCGGGCGCTCGGTCATCGTCGCCACCGGGACCGCGTCGGGAAAGTCGCTCGCCTACCTCTTGCCGGCGGTGACCGGTGTCCTGGAAGGCGGGACCGTGCTCTACCTCGCGCCGACGAAGGCTCTCGCCGCTGACCAGCTCACGGCCGTGCGCGGCCTGCGGCTCACACAGGTACGCGCCGCGACCTACGACGGCGACACCCCCCGCGTCGAGAGGGAGTGGGTCAGGCAGCACGCGAACTACATCCTCACCAACCCGGATATGCTCCACTACTCGATCCTGCCCCGTCACGGCCGCCTGGCACCCTTCTTTCGCCGACTCAGATACGTCGTGGTCGACGAGTGCCACGGTTACCGGGGCGTGTTCGGGTCTCACATCGCGCAGATTCTGCGGCGGGTCCGTCGGGTGTGCGAGCGACACGGCGCCGCCCCCACCTTCGTCCTCGCGTCGGCCACCGTATCCGGGGCCGCCGCCTTCGGGACCCGCCTCACCGGCCTGCCCGTCGAGGAGGTGTCGCGTGACGCCTCGCCGCGCGGCGCGATGTCGTTCGCGCTGTGGGAACCTCCGCTCACCGAGATGAGCGGAGAGCGGGGCGCGCCCGTGCGCCGCACCGCGACAGCGGAAGCCGCCGACCTGCTCGCCGATCTCGTGGTCGAAAGCGTACAGGCGCTGGCGTTCGTCCGCTCGCGGCGTGGGGCGGAAGCGGTGTCTCTCAGTGCCAGGCGCGCGCTTGACGAGGCGGCGCCGGCTCGGCGCGAGCAGGTGGCCGCGTACCGCGCGGGTTATCTGCCGGACGAGCGCCGCGCGCTCGAGCGCCGCCTGCGCTCCGGTGAACTGTTGGGACTGGCCGCGACCAACGCGCTCGAGCTCGGCATCGACATCTCGGGCCTCGACGCCGTCGTTCTGGCCGGATGGCCGGGGACGCGGGCGTCCATGTGGCAGCAGGCGGGCCGCGCCGGACGTTCCGGGCAGGACGCGCTGGCCGTACTCGTCGCCCGCGACGACCCGCTGGACACCTACCTCGTCCACCACCCGGACGCCCTGTTCGGCCAGCCCGTCGAGGCGACAGTGCTCGACCCGGAGAACCCGCACATTCTCGGTCCGCACCTCTGCGCGGCTGCCGCTGAGCTGCCCCTCACCGAGCGGGACCTGTCGCTCTTCGGCCCGGCCGCCGAAGGGGTGCTCGCCGACCTGGTGCGGCGCGGGCTGCTGCGCCATCGGCCGACCGGGTGGTACTGGACGCGCCGCGAACGCGCGACAGACCTCGCCGACATCCGCGGGACGGGCGGGGCACCGATCCACGTCGTGGAGGGCCGCACGGGCAGGCTCCTCGGCACCGTCGACGAGCCCGCGGCGCACACGACGGTGCATGCCGGGGCCGTCTACCTCCACCAGGGCGAGTCGTACGTTGTAAGCTCCCTCGACCTCGACGAACGTGTCGCCCTCGTGGACCCGGAGAACCCCGACTACACGACCTTCGCGCGCGAGGTCACCGACATCCGCGTGCTCGATCGGCTTCGCCGCGTGTCTTGGGGGCCGGCGACTGTGCACTTCGGTGCGGTCGAGGTCACTCGGCAGGTCGTATCGTACCTTCGCCGCAGGATCCAGACCGGCGAGGTCCTCGGCGAGGAACCACTCGACCTTCCGGCTCGAACGCTGCGTACCCGTGCCGTCTGGTGGACGATCGCGGACGACATGCGGGCGGAGCTGGAGCGGGCCGGGGTCGATCTCCCCGGTGCGGCACACGCCGCGGAGCACGCCTCGATCGGGCTCCTCCCGCTGTTCGCCACCTGTGACCGCTGGGACATCGGCGGGGTCTCGACGGCCCGACACGAGGACACCGGTCAACTGACGGTCTTCGTCTACGACGGGTACGACGGGGGAGCCGGGTTCGCCGAACGCGGGTACGAGACGGCCGCACGGTGGCTGGAGGCGACCCGTGAGGCCATCGGCGCTTGCTCGTGTGAGGCCGGGTGCCCCTCATGCATCCAGTCACCGAAGTGCGGCAACGGCAACGACCCCCTCGACAAGGCCGCAGCCATCCACCTGCTCGGCGCATTGCTCGCCGAGGCCCCGCGTCCCCCCTCCTGACGCGTTCGTTTCCTACCGGCGGCGCCTGCCGTGGTAGGCGCCGAACGGGCCGCCTGTCCTGCCGACCTGGGCGGATTCAGCGGTGTCCGCCGTGGCAACACCCGCCTTGGCACGGCGCGACGACGCCTTGGCGGGAGCCGGCCTGACGCGCCATGACCACGCGCCGAGGTGCGCGGCCACGAGAAGAAGCACCAAGCCCAACGCCACTGACTTCCACCAGTCGGTGGCCTGCAAGACCGCGGCCTGCTCATCAGACGCCTGTGCGCGCGGCTGACCGGACGAGCTCGCCGGGGACGCCTGAGGAAGCTTCGGTGTGGGGTATGTCAGCCGCGGCTTGAACACATCGTTGCTGTTCTTCGCCACGTCGGGAAGCTTGAGGGCGGACGTCGACGCCAGGGGCCGGAGCTTGGGTAGGTCGATCTTGGGGCGGGCCAGCCCGTCAGGAAGCGTCGGGTGCGGGTTGCCGATGCTGGGCGGCGACATCGGGGTCGAGCCGGACGGCGGCGGAGGAACCCCCTGGGTGTGGGTGATACGGGGCTTGGCGGAGGGCGGGTCGGGAAGGACGACGGATGCCACTGACGAGGGCCCCGAGGCGATCGTGGCGGCGGAGCCGGGAGCGGTGTGGCGACGGGCCCGCACACGGAATCCGACCTTCTGGCCGGCGTTGTCGGGCGAGACGTCCAGAACGGCCGCGCACTCACCGCCGTGACAGGTGTGCGATACGGGGAGCCTCTTCGCGAGCAGCCGGCCGGACGCACTCAGGACGTCGTAGGATGCGAGGTCGCCGGCCGACCCTTTCTTCCACCGCAGGAGCACCTGACGGGGACCCGCCCGCCTGGCCCGTACGCCCGCAGGGGTCTGCGGTGGCACCTTCAGCCTGAACGCCTGCTGGTCGCGTTTGTGCTGCAACAGCAGCCCGGATCGGAGCGTGACGGTGTACGTGCCGTTGGGCGCCGGATGGATACCGGCGCACGAACCGGAGT
>JBOHCT010000099.1:0-15164 GCA_050699055.1 Streptosporangiaceae bacterium
CGATATGGTCGCGGGGATGGAAGCCAAGCATGCCGACCTCGTCCTCGAGGGCGGAGGGGTGAAGGGCATCGCGCTGGCCGGCGCGGTGGCCAGGCTCGCCGCGGCAGGATACTCGTTCCCCCGTGTCGCGGGCACGTCCGCCGGCGCGATCACCGGCGCCGGGGTCGCCGCGATCGAGGCCGCGGGGGAGTCGCTGGACCAGATCGGCCGGCTCGCCCACGAGGTCGACTACGCGAGGTTCGCCGACCGCGGGGGCATCGCGGGGACGATCGCCGGCCACATCGGTCCGCTCTCCGCACTCGTCGACGTCGCCTCGCTGTTCGCCGAGAACGGCATCTACGAAGGCGACTACCTCCACGACTGGATGCTGCGCACATTGGACCGTTTCGGCGTCCGTACCTTCGGTGACCTCAAGCTGCCGCCCGACGAGGGGACCGACCTCCCCGAGTCACACCGGTACCGGCTGGTCGTCACGGCGAGTGACCTTTCCCGGCAACGCTTCGTCCAACTGCCCTGGGACTACCCGGACTACGGCCTCGACCCCGACGAGCAGGTCGTCGCCGATGCGGTCCGCATGTCCGCGTCCATCCCGTTCGTGTTCGAGCCGGTCACGCTGCGGGGCGCGGGGAGCGGAACGTCGACCATGGTCGATGGCGGCGTGTACTCGACGTACCCGATCACGATGTTCGACCGCACCGACGAGAGGCCGCCACGGTGGCCGACGTTCGGCGTGAAGCTGTCCGCGCGGCCGAGCGCCCAGCCGAAACCCAGCGAGATCCACGGCCCGGTCGATCTCGCGCTCGCGATCGTCGACGCGATGTACGGGGCCCTCGACGAGGCGCACCTGGCCGAGCGGTGCACGCTTGTCCGTAGCATCTTCGTCGATACGAGCGAGGTTTCCCCGACCGACTTCGGCCTGTCCAAGGAGACGCAGGAGCGGCTGTACGACTCGGGCCGCGAGGCGGCGGGGAAGTTCCTCGAGAGCTGGGACTTCGAGGAGTACATACGGGCATGTCGAGGCGGACCGAGATAAGAGCATGGGTTCCCACGATGGTCGCCGACGGGCGAGGCGACCATCGTCTGTCAGGTGCGACGGTCGAGGTATGGGACGGCGGCCGGTTTCCGCCGGGCGTGGGCGAGGTGGAGTTCTACGTTCCGCCCTTCCTGGGCGGCGCCGAGACCGGCGAGATCATGACCAAGATGCCGCGGCTGCGTGTCGTACAGACGCTCACGGCGGGGGTGGAGGCGCTGCGTGCGTACGTCCCCGAGTGTGTGCTGCTGTGCAACGCGCGTGGTGCCCATGACGCGAGCACGGCGGAATGGGTGGTCGGCGCGATTCTCGGCGCCCTCCACGGCTTCCCCCGTTTCGCGGTGGCCCAGCACCAACACCGGTGGGACTTCATCCGAACGGACGCACTCGCCGACAGGACCGTGCTGATCGTGGGGTACGGCTCGATCGGCGCGGCGGTGGAACGCCGGCTGGCGGGATTCGAGGTGGAGGTGCTCCGGGTCGCCCGGCATCCGCAGGAAGGGGTCGCCGCCGAGACCGCCCTGCCGGACCTGCTCCCGCGCGCCGACGTCGTCGTGGTCCTCGTGCCGATCACGTCCGAGACCCGCGGCATGGTCGACGCCCGCTTCCTCGCCCGGATGAAGGACCGGGCGCTGCTCGTCAACGCCGCCCGAGGCGCAGTGGTGGACACCGAGGCACTGGCGGCGGAGCTGTCCACCGGGCGGCTGCGGGCGGCGCTCGACGTGACAGACCCTGAGCCGCTGCCGTCTGACCACCCGCTGTGGCGCGTGCCGGGGTTGCTGCTGACGCCGCACGTCGCGGGCTCGACCCCGGTGTCATACCGGCGCTCGGTGCGCCTTGCCTGGGACCAGCTGCAGCGGTATGTCTCTGGCCAGCCGCTGGTCAACGTGATCTCCGGCGCGTACTGAGCCGCCTCCTTCGCGTAGGGGCGCGGGCGATGTGTCGCGCTGCGAAAGCTCCCTGAACTCGACACTTTTTCGTGACCTTGGCGCCGTACAGTGAGCGACACCGCGAGACGCGTACGGGGCTCCCGTGCCGGAGTCGGCGATCCCGATGAAGGATGACGGGTGCTGTGCCGCTCTGGAGCCAGGCGATGTCAGCGAATCTCAAGCCACGCAGTCACGAAGTCACCGAAGGGTACGAGCGGGCTCCGCACCGCGCGATGCTCCGTGCGGTCGGCATGTCCGACGAAGATTTCGAGAAGCCGCAGATCGGTGTGGCCTCGTCGTGGAACGAGATCACGCCATGCAACCTCTCGCTCGACCGACTTGCCGGGCGGGCCAAGGAAGGCGTGCGCGCGGCCGGCGCGTACCCCCTCGAGTTCGGCACGATCTCGGTGTCCGATGGCATCTCGATGGGCCATGAGGGGATGCGGGCCTCACTCGTCTCCCGTGAGGTCATCGCCGACTCCGTCGAGTGTGTGATGCACGCCGAACGCTTCGACGGGTGCGTGCTTCTCGCGGGGTGCGACAAGTCGGAGCCGGGGATGCTGATGGCCGCGGCACGGCTCGACCTCGCGGCGGTCTACCTCTACGCAGGGAGCATTCTGCCGGGCCGACTCGACGGCCGGGACATCAACCTCGTCGATGTCTTCGAGGGTGTCGGCGCCTGCGCGCTCGGCAAGATCACACGAGACGACCTGCGCGAGATCGAGCGCCGCGCCTGTCCGGGCGAGGGCGCCTGTGCCGGGATGTACACCGCCAACACGATGGCCGCCGCCGCGGAGGCGATGGGCATGTCGCTGCCGGGAAGCGCCTCCCCGCCGTCGCCCGACCGGCGCCGCGACGGCTTCGCCGTACGCTCCGGCGAGGCGGTCGTCGGGCTGCTTCGGCGCGGCGTCACCGCCCGGCAGGTCATGACGCGAGAGGCGTTCGAGAACGCCATCGCGGTCGTCATGGCGCTCGGCGGGTCCACCAACGCCGTCCTGCACCTGCTCGCGATCGCCCACGAGGCCCGCGTCGATCTCTCCCTCGACGACTTCAACCGCATCGGTGACCGGGTCCCGCACCTCGCCGACGTCAAGCCGTTCGGTCGCTATGTCATGAGTGACATCGACCAGGCGGGCGGCGTGCCTGTGGTCATGAAGGCGCTACTCGACGCGGGGCTCCTGCACGGCGACCCCCTCACGGTCAGCGGCAGGACCGTCGCGGAGAACCTCGCCGAGATCGCCCCGCCAGACCTGGACGGCAAGATCATCCACGCATTCGCCGACCCGATCCATCGCACCGGCGGCCTTACGGTCCTGCGCGGCTCACTCGCTCCCGAGGGGGCCGTGGTCAAGTCCGCGGGCTTCGAAGGCACGGTGCTCGAAGGCGCCGCGAGGGTCTTCGACGACGAGAAGTACGCCATGGAGGCGCTGGAGCAGGGTTTGTTGCGGGCGGGTGACGCCGTCGTCATCCGGTACGAAGGCCCTGAGGGTGGTCCGGGGATGCGTGAGATGCTGCAGATCACTGGCGCGATCAAGGGCGCCGGCCTGGGCAGCGACGTCCTGCTGGTCACCGACGGGCGTTTCTCCGGCGGCACCCATGGGCCGTGCATCGGGCACGTCGCCCCGGAGGCCGCGAAGGCGGGCCCCATCGGCCTGGTGCGCGAGGGCGACCGGATCCGTCTCGACCTCGAATCCCGCACCCTCGATCTGCTCGTCGACGACGCCGAGCTGGAACGACGCCGAGCCGGGTGGAAGCCTCGCTCGCCGCGCTACGACACCGGCGTACTGGCGAAGTACGCCAAGCTAGTGGGCTCCCCCGCGCAGGGAGCCGTCTGTGACTGACGGCACGCCATGAGCGGACGAGGGCTGCGCTCGCCTTGGACCCCGCTGTGCCTCGTCGCGGCCGTAGGCGCGGCGTACGCCGCCGGATCCATGCTCGCCCACGTCGGGGCCGGCGCACCGGTCGGCGCCAGCGTGTCGACGTTCTGCGCGGCGGCGGCCGCCGTATCCTGCCTGGTCGCGTCGCATCACCTCAGCGGACGGGTGCGAAGCGCGTGGTGGCGCATCGGACTGGCAGCGGGCGCGTGGTTCGTGGGCGACCTTGTCGCCATAGTCATGCGCATCCTTCTCGGACGCGCGGCCGGCTCCGCCTCGCTGGCCGACCTCTTCTACATCCTGGCCGTACCACTACTGGTCGCGGGATTCGCCGCGGCGGGTACCACGTTGCGAGGCGGCGCCTCGTGGGCGCGCGTGTTGCTCGACAGCGGCGTCTGCGCGGGTGCGGTTTTCTGGGTGAGCTGGGTTGCCGTTTTCGCCTCGGTGTATCGGGGAGCCGGCGTCCTGCCCGTCGCCGTCGTGCATCCGGGCATTGACGTCGTGATGCTCTGCCTTGTCGGCACCTTGGTCCTGCGGGTCGGCCCAGGCGCCCGCCGGGCGGCGATCGTGACTCTGCTGGGGGTCGCGGTGGCGGCCGTGACGGACGCCGCCTCCTCGGTCGCCTACGCGCGAGGGGCCTACCCCCCACAGGCCGACATCGGGTGGGTGGTCGCATACCTGCTCGTGGCCGTCTCACCGTGGACATGGCGGCCCGGCGACACCGCCCGCGACGTCTTCGGCTCCGGGCGCTTCGACGTACTGATCCCCACCTCCGCCGCGGCAGCGGCGACGATGTACGTGCTCGTGGGCTCTCTCGCGGGCGGGCCTGTAGTGATCGATGGGATCGCCGTCGTGCTCGGGGCGCTCGTCCTGCTCGCCCTGCTCGTGAGGCTGACGTGGACCACCGTCGAGGAGGGCGTGCTGCGCAACCAGCTTCGCGCGGCCGACCGGCGCTTTCGTATCCTCATCGAGAACTGGGGTGACGCGGTCGCCGTCGCCGACCGCGGGGGCGTTGTGCTGTACGCGGGGGACGGCTGGCGGCACGTGTACGGGTACCAGCCGAGCGAACTTGTGGACCGTTCACTTGACGACCTCGTGCACCCCGAGGACTTTCCTCGTGTCCGCGATCAGGTGGAAGCTCTCGTTGACGACGCGGTCGTCAGCCCGGTCCGGCTCGGCTGTCGTCTCCGCGGGGGCGACGGCACGTGGCGGCATGCCGAGACGACGCTGTGCAGGTACGGCCCTGGCCTGCTGCTCGCCGCGCGCGACGTGAGCGACCAGGTGGCGCTCCAGGAGCAGCTTGCCCATCTGGCCTTCCACGACGGCCTTACTGGTCTGCCCAACCGCGCGTACTTCGAGGAGCGCACGCGGGAGGTGCTGGCCCGTCGGTCGACCAGCGTCTCCGTGCTTTTCATCGACCTCGACGGCTTCGCGGCCGTGAACGACTCAGAGGGGCACGCGAGCGGTGACCACGTCCTCACCCAGGCGGCGCGGCGACTGCGCGGTGCAGCCGAGGTCGGCGACACCGTGGCGCGCTTCGGCAGTGACGAGTTCGCCGTACTCGTCGAGGGGCGGTCGCCGGCGCAAAGCGTCGTCGACCTGGGTGACCGCCTCGTACGCGCGATCTCGGAGCCGTTCCGTCTTGCTGGACGAGACGTCGCCCTCACCGCGAGCGTCGGGGTGGCGTTCGCCGCGGAAGGCCCAGAGGTGACTGCCGCGGCGGACCTGCTGCGCGACGCCGACGTCGCGATGGCGCGTGCCAAGAGCAGGGGCGGCGGCCGTGTCGAGGTCTTCGCCGCCTCCATGCGGGCCGACATCGTCCGGCGGCTGGAGCTCGTCGCGGATCTCCAGCGGGCGCTGGCACAGGGGCAGTTCGCGGTCGAGTACCAGCCGGTGGTCGATCTTGCCACGTCCCGGGTGACCGGCGTCGAGGCGCTGGTGCGGTGGTGGCGCGGCAGTGTCCTCGTCCCCCCTCAGGGCTTCATCGGGCAGGCGGAGGAGTCGGGTCTCATCGTCCCGCTCGGTAGGTGGGTGCTGCGGGAGGCGTGCCGCCAGGTGGCGGGCTGGCGAGGCGCCGACTGGAACATCGGGGTCGCCGTGAACCTGTCCGCCCGACAGCTGAGCGAGCCGCGTTTCGTCCAGACGGTCTCCGACGCCCTCGCCGAGAGCGGTCTCCCCGCCACGGCGCTGACATTGGAGGTGACAGAAGATGTCATCGTCGAGGGCGCTGACGATGTGCTCGCGTGCCTGAGCGAGCTTCGCGCGCTGGGGGTCCGCCTCGCGATCGACGACTTCGGCACCGGTTACGCGTCCCTGGCCTACCTCCGTCAGCTCCCCGCCGACACGCTCAAGATCGACCCGTCGTTCGTCGGTGGGCTGGGGCGCGACGAGATCCTCACCCAGCTGACCCGCGCGATCGTCCGCCTCGGCCGCGACCTCGGGCTGCTGGTCGTGGCGGAGGGTATCGAGCGCCCCGAGCAGCTCGACCAACTGCGGGAGATGGGGTGCGCGGGCGGGCAGGGCTTCCTCGTCGCCCGTCCGATGGCCGCCCGGGGGGTCGAGTCGCTGCTCCGTACTGGCGTGAGCCCGGCCACCGGCTACACGGTCGCGCTTCCGGGCCGTTCGCACGTCCCCACCCGGTGAGCGACCCGCGGTCAGCTTCCGTTGAGCGGGTGGCGCCAGCGGAGTCCTGTGCGCCGAGCTCGCGTCCGCGAGCGGCCCATCCGATGTCCGTGGATCTCGCCTTGCTCGTATCGTGAGATAGCGATCCCGCCGATTTGACACCAGGACCGAGAACCGGCAACGTTCTGGACCGTGACACCTACCCGCAGCATTCTCGTACTTGGTCGGCGCGCAGGCCGCTGACCGGGTACGACCTGCGCGCTCCCCTCGATCGCCGTAAGGCGCGGGGGGATTTTTATTTGGTCCACCCCTGAGGCGAGGAAACCACAGATGACCGAGCAGCTGACCGGAGCCCAAGCGCTGATGCGCTCCTTGGAGAACCTCGGAGTCGACGCCATCTTCGGGATTCCCGGAGGGGCGATCCTGCCGGCGTACGACCCGCTCCTCGACTCCGCGAAGGTGCGCCACGTACTGGTCCGCCATGAGCAGGGGGCCGGTCACGCCGCCGAGGGCTACGCGCAGGCCACCGGCCGTGTCGGGGTCTGCATGGTGACGAGCGGCCCGGGCGCGACGAATCTCGTGACGCCGCTCGCGGACGCCTACATGGACTCGGTACCGATCGTCGCTATCACCGGCCAGGTGGCGAGGGCCGCGATCGGCACGGACGCCTTCCAGGAGGCGGACACCAGCGGCATCACCATGCCGATCACGAAACACAACTTCCTGGTCCACGACCCCGAGGAGGTCCCGCGCACGATCGCGCAGGCGTTTCACATCGCCTCGAGCGGCCGCCCGGGGCCTGTGGTCGTTGACCTTCCGAAGGATGTGTTGCAGGCAACCGCTCCCTTCTCCTGGCCGCAGCCGCTGGACCTGCCCGGATATCACCCTGTGACACGGCCGCACCAGAAGCAGATCCGCGAGGCGGCCCGTCTCATGGTCGAGGCCAAGCGCCCGGTGTTCTACGTCGGGGGCGGCGTGCTCAAGGGGAGGGCGGCCAAGGAGCTGCGCGTGCTCGCCGATCTCACCGGTATCCCGGTCGTCACGACGCTCATGGCCCGCGGTGCCTTCCCCGACAGCCATCCCAGTCACCTCGGTATGCCGGGGATGCACGGCACCGTCGCCGCCGTGACCGCCCTCCAGAAGTCCGACCTGCTCATCTCGCTGGGCGCGCGGTTCGACGACCGGGTGACCGGCAAGCTGTCGACGTTCGCACCGGACGCGACGGTCATCCACGCGGACATCGACCCAGCCGAGATCTCGAAGAACAGGCGAACCGATGTGCCGATCGTGGGCGACTGCCGTGAGGTGATCGTCGACCTCGTCGTCGCGGTCCAGAACGAACAGGCCGCTGGCCGCGAGGGCGACTACGCCGCTTGGTGGGGCCAGCTACGACGCTGGCGGGAGACGTACCCGCTGGGGTACGAGCAGCCGTCGGACGGCTCACTGGCGCCGCAGTACGTCATCGAGCGGATCGGCAAGCTCGCCGGGCCGGATGCGGTCTACGTCGCGGGCGTCGGCCAGCACCAGATGTGGGCCGCACAGTTCATCGGGTACGAGAAGCCGCACACCTGGCTCAACTCCGGCGGGCTCGGCACGATGGGCTACGCGGTGCCCGCGGCTATGGGGGCACAGGTCGGCCGTCCCGACGCCACTGTGTGGACGATCGACGGCGACGGTTGCTTCCAGATGACCAACCAGGAGCTCGCGACGTGTGCGCTCGAGGGGGTGCCGATCAAGGTCGCCGTCATCAACAACGGCAACCTCGGCATGGTGCGGCAGTGGCAGACGCTCTTCTACAACGAGCGGTACTCCAACACCGACCTGTATGCCGCTGGCCCGGACCCACAGGCCCACCCGGGCACCCGGGTCCCGGACTTCGTAAAGCTCGCCGAGGCGATGGGCTGCGTCGGCCTGCGGTGTGAGAAAGCCGAGGACGTCGATGCCACGATCGAGAAGGCGAGGACGATCGACGACGCCCCGGTCGTGGTCGACTTCATCGTGCATCACGACGCGATGGTGTGGCCGATGGTGCCCGCGGGGACCGGCAACGACGACATCCAGATCGCTCGTAACATGGCGCCGACCTGGGAAGATGAGGAGTAGCCCAGCTATGAGCAAACACACGCTGTCCGTTCTCGTCGAGGACAAGCCGGGTGTCCTCGCCAGGATCTCAGGGCTGTTCTCGCGGCGCGGCTTCAATATCGACTCGCTCGCGGTCGGCCCCACGGAACACGACGACGTTTCTCGCATCACGATCGTGGTGAACGTCGAGGAGCTCCCGCTCGAGCAAGTGACCAAGCAGCTCAACAAGCTCATCAACGTCATCAAGATCGTCGAGCTGGACCCCGAGTCGTCGGTGCAGCGCGAGCTGCTGCTCGTCAAGGTCCGGGCGGACATCGAAAGCCGCTCGCGGGTGCTGGAGACCGTTCAGCTCTTCCGCGCCAAGGTGGTCGATGTCTCGCCGGACGCCGTGACGGTCGAGGCGACGGGTACGCCCGACAAGCTCGAGGCGCTCATCCGCGTCCTGCAGCCGTTCGGCATCAAGGAGCTCGTGCAGTCCGGAATGGTGGCGGTCGGACGCGGCCCGCGTTCGATCACGGACCGTACCCTGCGCTCACTCGAGCGCACCGCCTGAGTCCTCGATGTGGTGCGAGGCCCCTGAGCGATCCGGCGTCATGGCGCCGTTTCCGCGGACGGGGGCGGCAGTATTCTCGATTCTCGCCTTCAGACCACAGATTCGGATCCGATAGCAAGGAGTCCTTCATGGCAGAGATCTTCTACGACGACCAGGCTGACCTCTCGGTGGTCCAGGGCCGCAACGTCGCGGTTCTCGGGTACGGCAGCCAGGGTCACGCCCACGCGCTGTCGCTGCGCGACTCAGGGGTGGACGTGCGGGTGGGCCTGCCCGAGAGGTCCAGGAGCCGGGAGAAGGTCGAGAACGACGGCCTGCGCGTCGTTGCTCCGGCCGATGCCTGCGAAGAGGCCGACCTCATCATGGTGCTGGCTCCCGACACAGTGCAACGTTCTCTGTACGCGGAGGCGATCGCGCCCGCACTCGTCGAGGGCGACGCGCTGTTCTTCGGTCACGGGCTCAACATCCGCTTCGACCTCATCCAGCCGCCGGCCGACGTCGACGTCGCGATGGTCGCGCCCAAGGGGCCCGGCCATCTGGTGCGCCGGCAGTTCGTCGACGGCCGCGGCGTTCCTGTGCTCGTCGCCGTCGAGCAGGATCCGTCGGGTCGCGCCTGGCCGCTCACCCTGTCGTACGCGAGGGCGATCGGCGGCACCCGAGCGGGCGCGCTCAAGACGACGTTCGCCGAGGAGACCGAGACCGATCTCTTCGGCGAGCAGACGGTGCTGTGCGGCGGTGTCTCCGCGCTCATCCAGTCGGGGTTCGAGACGCTCGTCGATGCCGGCTACCAGCCCGAGGTCGCGTACTTCGAGTGCCTCCACGAGATGAAGCTGATCGTCGATCTCATGTACGAGGGCGGCCTGTCGAAGATGCGCTGGTCGGTGTCTGACACCGCCGAGTACGGCGACTACACCCGCGGCCCGCGCGTCGTCGACGACCGGACGAGGGAGGAGATGCGTAAGATCCTCGCCGAGGTCCGTGACGGCTCCTTCGCACGCGAGTTGGTCGCGGACGACGACGCCGGCCGTCCGAACTTCCTGAAGCTGCGCGAGGAGGCGCAGAGACATCAGATCGAACAGGTGGGGGCCAAGCTGCGTCCGCTCATGAGCTGGCTCACGGCGGAGCGGTAGCGGCGGCGCTGCCCGGTACCAAGTCTGGTATCTGAGCGATGGGGCCATCGGCGGCGCGATCCCTCGGACGCCGCCTGCCGATCATGTAGCGTCGCGCCATGCACCATGATGCGGACTTCCCTCCGGGTTTCATGTTCGGTGCCGCGACCGCCGCCCACCAGGTGGAGGGGGGTAACGTCGGCAGCGACTGGTGGGAGTGGGAGCACCGCGAGGGGACGCCCGCGAAAGAGCCGTCGGGTGATGCCATCGACCACTATCACCGTTATCCGGAGGACTTCGCCCTGCTCGCGGGGCTCGGGCACAACGCGCATCGGCTTTCGATCGAGTGGGCGCGCATCGAGCCCGCACCGGGAGAGTGGAGCCAGGCCGCGCTCGACCATTACGCGCGCGTCCTCACCTCGCTCGCCGAACACGGCTTGACCGCTCTTGCCACCCTCCAGCACTTCACGCTGCCCCGCTGGTTCGCGGAGCGTGGTGGCTGGCTCGCCGAGGACGCGGCCGACCGCTTCGGCGCATACGTCGCGAAGGTGGCGGAGACCCTCGGTGATCTCATGCCGTATGCGTGCACGATCAACGAGCCGCAGATCGCGGCCGTGTCCGGCTACCTCACCGGTGCCTTCCCGCCCGGGCACACCGACCTCGACGAGTGGCAGCGGGTGACCCACACACTCATCCACGCGCATCGGGTCGGCGTCGAGGCGCTCCGCACGGGACCTTCCCGTCCCCGGGCGGGAATCTGCCTGCAGCTACCGGCCTTCGAGCCCGCCCGTCCCGACGACTCCGGCTGTGCCGCCGCCTGCGAGTTCGTCCGCGCCTGGATGCAGGACGTCTACGTCGACGCGCTCCGCGAGCGGCCCGAGGCGGCGGGCGACTTCGTCGGCGTGCAGTACTACACGCGTGAGCTCATCGATCCTTCGGTGCCCGATGGACGGGTACCTGTCCCGGACGGCGAGCCGGTTACCCAGATGGGGTGGGGCTGGCACCCGGACGGCCTGCGGCTCGCCCTGCACACCGCGGCACGCGCCGGGCTGCCGCTCATCGTGACGGAGAACGGCATCGCGACCCCCGACGATACGGAGCGCACCGCGTTCCTCGACGTCCATCTGCGCGCCACCCGCCGTGCGATGGACGAAGGCTGTGACGTCCGCGGATACGTGCACTGGTCGGCCTTCGACAACTTCGAGTGGAACGAGGGCTACGCCCCCACGTTCGGGCTCGTCGGTATCGACTACACCAATCGTCTGCACCGTGTGATCCGGTCGAGTGCAGAGGCTTTCTGCGCGGTCGCGCGCACCGGCCGGATCGCCGCCCTGAGTCCGTGGCTCGGCCGGTGACCAGGAATCGTGAACATGTTCACAAGCTGCTCGATAGACTGTGCGACCAGTCGGGTAAGAAGGGGTCTCTGTGGACAACAAGCCGGTCGTCCTCGTCGCTGAAGAGATCTCCCCATCCGGCCGCGCGGTGCTCGAGCATGACTTCGAGGTGCGGGCGACGGACGGCGCCGATCGCGCGCGGTTGCTCGCGGCGCTGCCCGATGCCGAAGCCCTGATCGTGCGCAGCGCCACCAGGGTCGACTCGGAGGTGTTCGAGACCGGGCGCCACCTGCGGGTGGTGGCCCGTGCCGGTGTCGGGCTCGACAACGTCGACGTCGGGGCCGCGACCAAGGCCGGCGTCATGGTCGTCAACGCCCCGCAATCCAACATCGTGAGCGCGGCGGAGCACACCGTAGGCCTGCTCCTCGCCTGCCTGCGCAACATCCCGCGGGCGGACGCCGCGCTCAGGGGTGGGGAGTGGAAGCGCTCCGCGCATACCGGCGTCGAGCTTGCCGGCAAGGTCGTCGGCATCGTGGGCTTGGGCCGTGTCGGCGCCCTGGTGGCCGAGCGGCTGTCCGGTTTCGGTGTGCGGCTGATCGCCTACGACCCGTACATCCCGGCCTCCCGGGCGGCCCACATGGGCGTACGGCTGGTCGGGCTCGAGGAGCTGCTGCGCCACAGCGACGTCGTCACCGTTCACATGCCCAAGTCCGCCGAGACGGTCGGGTTCATCGGCGAGCGCGAGCTCAGGCTGGCCAAGCCGACCGCCTACCTCGTCAACGCCTCGCGCGGCGGCATCGTCGACGAGCACGCGCTGGCGGTCGCGCTGAAGGAGGGGCGGCTGGCGGGGGCGGCGCTCGACGTATTCGCCGACGAGCCGTGCACCGACAGTCCACTCTTCGAGTTCGACAACGTCGTGGAGACCCCCCACCTCGGCGCGAGCACCAGGGAGGCGCAGGAGAAGGCGGGCCTCGCAGCGGCCCGCTCGGTGCGGCTCGCCCTGGCCGGGGAGTTCGTCCCCGACGCCGTCAACGTGCAGGGCGGCGCGGTTGCTGAGGACGTCCGGCCGTACCTGCCGCTCGCGGAGACGCTCGGTCAGGTGTTCACGGCTCTCGCCGGGAGCGTCGCCGCCAGGTTGGACGTCGAGGTGCGCGGCGAGATCGTCGCCCACGACGTCGCCGTCCTCGAGCTGGGCGTCCTCAAGGGCCTGTTCGCCGGTGTCGTCGAGGAGGCGGTGACGTACGTCAACGCCCCCCTGCTCGCGAAGGAACGGACAGTCGAGGTCAATCTCGTGACGAGCGAGGAGAGCCAGGACTTCCGCAACCTGCTCGTCGTCCGCGGCATCCTGCCCGAGGGGACCGTCGTGTCGGTCTCCGGCACGATCGGCGGGCCGCGGCACGTCGGGAAGATCGTCGACATCGACGGCTTCGACGTCGACGTGCTGCCGACCGCGCACATGGCGTTCTTCACCTACTACGACCGCCCCGGCGTCGTCGGGGTGGTCGGCCGGATTCTCGGCGACGAGGGGATCAACATCGCGGGCATGCAGGTCAGTCGGGGCGAGCGGGGCGGCGAGGCGCTGGTCGCCTTGACCGTGGACTCGACCATCCCCCCTGGTGTGCTCGACACCATCGTCCGCGAGATCGGCGCCTTCAGCGGCCGTACGGTCGACCTGGTGGAGTAGGCTGTCCAGAAAGTGTGGTCTCATATGGTGAGACACTCCGCCGTTCCGCGAGACAGGCGGGCCGTTGGTCGAGTAACCTCACATGCATCATGCGCCAGTTCCTGATCCTTACCTGCCGCGGCGGGGCCTGACTCACAGGCCGGCTCCCCGCCGCGGAGTGGCGCGCTGGCCGTTCGATCGGCACCAGGCAGTAAGGATCAGTGAGAACCAGTGACGCAGGAGCATTATCCCGATAACCACGTCATCGTCTTCGACACGACCCTGCGCGACGGCGAACAAGCGCCGGGTATCGCGCTGTCCGTCAGCGAGAAGGTCGAGATCGCTCAGCAGTTGGGGAGGCTGGGCGTCGACGTCATCGAGGCGGGGTTCCCGGCCGCGAGCGTGGGCGACTTCGACGGCGTCCAAGCCATCGCGGGGACCGTCAAGGGCGCGAGCATCGCGGCGCTGTGCCGCACCCGAGAGCAGGACGTCGACCGCGCGTGGGAGGCGATCAAGGGCGCGGAGCGCCCGCGCATCCACGCCTTCATCTCGACCTCCCCCGTGCACCGGGAGAAGAAGCTGCGGATGAGCACCGACCAGGTGCTCGCCGAGACCGCGCGGGCGGTGGCGCAGGCGCGCTCCCTGTGCGACGACGTGGAGTTCTCCGCCGAGGACGCCACCCGCACCGAGGTCGACTTCCTCGTCGACGTCTTCGCCGCCGCCGCCGAGAGCGGCGTGACCACGATCAACGTACCGGACACGGTGGGCTTCGCGATGCCGCGGGAGTTCGTCGAGATCATCGACGAGGTACGGCGACGGGTACCCCGTGCGGACGCCATCACCTGGTCGGTGCACTGCCACGACGACCTCGGCCTGGCCACGGCGAACTCGCTGGCCGCGATCCGGGCGGGGGTGCGCCAGGTAGAGGTGTGCGTCAACGGCGTCGGCGAGCGCGGTGGCAACACCGCGCTCGAGGAGATCGTCATGGCGCTGCGCACCCACCAGCCGACACTCGGCCTGACGACCGGGGTGGAGACCCGCGAGATCATGCGTACGTCCCGGCTGGTGTCCATGCTGTCCGGGTACGCCGTCCAGCCCAACAAGGCCGTGATCGGCGTCAACGCCTTCAGCCACGAGAGCGGCATCCATCAGCACGGCGTCCTCGCCGAGCGGACCACGTACGAGATCATGAACCCCGAGGACATCGGCCTCGCCGGCAACCGCATCGTGCTCGGCAAGCACTCCGGCCGCCACGCGTTCGTCAACGCTCTCGAGGCCCTCGGCATCCAGCTCGACCGGCCCGCGGTCGACCGCGCGTTCGTCCGGTTCAAGGAGCTGGCAGACCGCAAGGTGACCTTCACCGACGACGACCTCGCCGCACTGGTCACCGAGGAGAGCGCCGAAGAGCGCGGGGTCGAGGGGGGCGTGTGGGCCTTCGACGGGCTGCACGTCTCGAACGGCACCAGCGAGGAGCCCCAGGCCCGCGTACGCCTCTCGAGGGGTGACGGGGTCGGCGAGGCGGAGGCCGGCGGGGACGGGATGGTCGACGCCGCCTGCAACGCGGTCGCCAAGGCGGCGGGCGCGGACGCGGTTCTCGAAAGCTTTCAGGTAGCCGCGGTAACCCCGGGCACCGACGCGGTCGGTGACGTGAGCGTGCAGGTACGCGTCGCGGACCAGCGGGTCAACGCTCGCGGCGTCTCGACGGACGTCGTCGAGGCGAGCGCCCGCGCGTTCCTCCACGCGATCAACAAGATCGCCGGTGGTACCGCAGTGACGCCGCGTACCGACAAGCCGTAGGCGAGGTCGGCGGGCGTCTCCGCAGTCGAGTTGATCTGGGGGAGGTTTCAGTATGAGTGACAGCGACGAGAAGGAGCAGGCCACTCACGCGGTCCAGGTGGCCCTGGACCGCCGGGACAACGGCGGCAGCTCCCGCTGATCGGGCTAGCGCGTCGGGGTCGGTGTCTGGAGGGC
>JBOHCT010000100.1:0-15018 GCA_050699055.1 Streptosporangiaceae bacterium
GCGCAGACCCGCCGACCTCCCCGGTCACGAGCGGCTCCAGCTCGTCCGGGTCGAACGCCGGCAGGCCGGGCGGCGGGGGCTCGTCGGTATCGGGGACCCGCAGGACGATGCCGTCGTCGGAGTGGACGGCCTGGGCGTCGACGCCGTAGCGCTCGCGGAGCCTGGCACCGATGGCGAGCGCCCACGGCGCGTGGACCCGCGCGCCGTAGGGCGAGTGCAGGACGACCCGCCAGTCGCCCAGCTCGTCGCGGAACCGCTCGACGACGAGGGTGCGGTCGTCCGGAACGTACCCGGTGGCCTCCCGCTGTTCCTCGAGGTAGGAGACGAGGTTGGCGGCGGCGTACGGGTCGAGCCCGGCCCGGCCGGCCCGCTCCCGCGCCGGGTCCGGGCCGAGGCGGGACAGCTCGCGCACGAAGGAGCCGATCGCCCGACCCAGCTCCGCGGGCCGTCCCGGCGCGTCGCCGTGCCAGAACGGCAGTTTGCCGGGCTGGCCGGGGGCGGGGGAGACGAGCACGCGGTCGTGCGTGATGTCCTCGATCCGCCACGAGCTCGACCCGAGGACGAAGACGTCGCCGGCCCGCGACTCGTACACCATCTCCTCGTCAAGCTCACCGACCCGGCTCGCCCGCTCGCCCACGAGGAAGACGCCGAACAGCCCGCGGTCGGGGATCGTGCCGCCGCTGGTGACCGCGAGCCGCTGCGCGCCGGGGCGTCCCCGCAGGAGGCCGGCGACCCGGTCCCATACCAGGCGCGGGCGCAGCTCGGCGAACTCGTCGCTCGGGTAACGGCCGGACAGCATGTCGAGCACGGACTCCAGGGCCGACTCCGGCAGGGTGGCGTACGGCGCGGCGCGGCGCACGATGACCGCGAGGTCGTCGACGGTCCACTCGTCCATCGCGACCATGGCCACGATCTGCTGGGCGAGGACGTCGAGCGGGTTACGTGGATAGCCCGTCTCCTCGATCGCGCCCTCGCGCATGCGCTCGGCGACGACGGCGGTCTGCACGAGATCGCCGCGGTACTTGGGGAAGATGACTCCCCGTGAGGTCGCGCCGACCTGGTGGCCGGCCCTGCCGACGCGCTGCAGTCCGCTGGCCACCGACGGCGGGGACTCCACCTGGGTCACGAGGTCGACCGCGCCCATGTCGATGCCGAGCTCGAGGCTGGAGGTCGCCACGACCGCGGGCAGGCGGCCGGCCTTGAGCGCCTCCTCGATCTCGGCGCGCTGCTCCTTGGAGACCGAGCCGTGGTGTGCACGGGCGATCTCGATGTGTTCGGCGGCCGGCGGCATGCCGCGGGACGCTCCGGCCTGTCCCATCATCTCGGCCGGCGAGTGATGCTCGGGCAGCCCTTCGCCGTGTCGGCGTTCGTAGGCGGTCTCGTTGAGCCGGGTGCACAGCCGCTCGGCGAGACGGCGGGAGTTCGCGAACACGATCGTCGAGCGATGGGCCTCGATCAGGCCGACGAGCCGCTCCTCGACGTGCGGCCAGATCGACATGCGGGTCGCGGACAGGGCCGAGCCGTCGTACTCGCCGGTCGGCTGGCCGAGCTCGGACATGTCCTCGACAGGGACGACGACGTCGAGGTCGACGGTCTTCTCGTACGGCGGCCGGACGACGGCGGCCGCGCGGGTCCCGCCGAGGAAGCGGGCGACCTCGTCGACGGGGCGCACGGTCGCGGAAAGCCCGATGCGCTGCGCGGGCCGTGGTAGGAGGGCGTCGAGGCGCTCGAGGGAGAGCGCGAGGTGCGCGCCGCGCTTGGTCCCGACGACCGAATGGACCTCGTCGACGATCACGCTCTCGACATCCCGCAGTGCCTCGCGGGCCTGGGATGTCAGGATCAGGAACAGCGACTCGGGGGTCGTGATGAGCACATCCGGCGGCTTGGTGCCGAAGCGTCGGCGGTCCGTCGCCGGGGTGTCGCCGGTACGGATGCCCACGCTGATGTCGGGCTCGGTCTCGCCGCGCAGGCGGGCGGCCTGGCGGATCCCGGTCAGCGGGGCGCGGAGGTTGCGCTCGATGTCGACAGCGAGGGCCTTGAGCGGGGAGACGTAGACGACCCGGCAGCGCGGGGCCGGCTCGTCGGGTGGCGGGGACGCCGCGAGCCGGTCGAGCGACCACAGGAAGGCCGCGAGCGTCTTGCCCGACCCGGTCGGCGCCACGACGAGGGTGTGGTCGCCCTGGCGGATCGCCCGCCACGCGCCGTCCTGCGCGGGCGTGGGCGCCGCGAATGCACCCTCGAACCACGCCCGGGTCGCGGGGGAGAAGCCAGTCAGCGGATCCGACATACCGCCATCTTGCCTCGCGGCACCGACAGTCCCGTACCGGCCTCCAGCGCGCTCCGGGCGTCCGTGCCACGCAGTCCGCCCGTCCGCAGAGCGCCTGATCCGGTCCTAACGGCGTGCGAGGCGGCGGCCGCCCTGCGCGCCGACCTGGCTGTACGGCAGCTCGTAGTGGCGGAAGATCTCGGCCTCGAGCTCGACCGGCAGCTCGCTCTCCTGCTCGATGGTGGGCGCGTCCTTGACCGTCTTGCGGGAGTGCCGGACCCGCAGGTAGGAGGGCGCGACCGAGCAGCCGTCGAGAGGGACGAAGGTGATCCGGTGTCGCCCGACCATGCCGACCCGGACGGCGGCGAAGCTCGGCTTGTCGGTGGTCGTGTCGACGTAGATGTCCTCGAGCCTGCCGATTCTGTTGCCGTCCTGGTCGACGACGTTGTGTCCGCGCCAGTCGCTCAGGTTCTCGACCAGAGCCATGCGTCTCCTCCCCGTGGGCCGCCGCCCCGCTGATCATGTACCCATTGGGTCCGGTGTCATGCTGCCCGGGTACCGTCGCGCGTGCCGCCCATACTCGTGCCGCCCATACTGGGCCCATGCGCCTTACCGACTTCTGGAACCGGATGCACCGGAACTTCGGCGAGACGTACGCGGAGTCGTTCGCGCGTGACTACGTGATCGAGGAGCTGGACGGGCGCACGGTCGAGCGGGCTCTCGCCCAGGGTGTCGATGCCAAGCACGTGTGGCGAGCGGTGTGCGAGGCAATGGGCCTCCCCGAGCGTGAGCGCTGACCGTGGCCCCGCCGGAGCCGCGCCCGGGCAAGATCCGCGTGAGTGGTGAGACAGCGTGGGGTCCTGCGCCTTTCGACCGCAAACGCGGATCGCGGACCGGACGGGCGGTTGTTGGCCCTCGACGTGCGGCGGTAGCCACGCTCGTCCGGACGTGACCGCTCAGCCGGGCGGCAGGATCCGGAAGACGGGGTGGTCCGCGGGGTCCGCGAGGGTCTCGAAGGCCTTCTTGGCCTGGCTGCCCCAGAGTTGCCGGTACGCCCCGATGATCGGGTCGCGCTGCTCGGCGGGGACCTCCTCGGCGACGAACGCCTCGGCCTCGCCCCGCCGGCGCAGCTCGCCCCTGCCCGCCGCGCGGAGGTTGCGGGCCCACTGCGTGTCGCCCCGCGGTGCCACGAGGTACCGGTGGCCCTCGTGTTCGAGGACGTTGACGGGAACGGTCCGGGTCTCGCCGGTCGTCCGCCCGCGCACCGCCAGGGCGGTGGCGGCGCCGAGCCGCATCACGAGCGGGTTGGCGACCTTGCTGATCAGCTTGTTCGGCTGGAGGTAGCGCGCCATGAGGAGCCCTTGGCCGTAGTTCGTTGACGGTGTACGTGCCCCGGTGAGATTGGTTCGGCGGCGTGCGGCGTGTCGCTGGCGCCTCGAACAGGTGTTCGGTTATCGTCCACAGTACGCGCGGTATCCACAGAAGCCGTCCGGCCTCTCGCGGACTGTCGGTCCCGGCTTCTAGCCTCGCTTTCGACAACAGACCGCCCTCGACCCGCGAGGATCACCAATGACTGCAGACGATCGAGAGAAGGCTCTCGACACCGCGCTCGCCCAGATCGAGCGGCAGTTCGGCAAGGGCTCGATCATGCGTCTCGGCGACGAGGGGCGCGCCCGGGTTGAGGTAATCCCGACCGGCTCGATCGCGCTCGACGCCGCCCTCGGCGTCGGCGGGCTCCCGCGCGGACGCGTGGTGGAGATATTCGGGCCGGAGAGCTCGGGGAAGTGCCTCACGGCCGATACCTACATCTGGACCGACCAGGGGCTCGAGACGGTCGCGGAACTCTTCGGGCGTTGCGGGCAGCCGGCCACGTGCACCTCCCGCGTGACCGACGTCCGCGATCTCGGCGTGCGGATCGTCAACGAGCGAGGCGAGCTGGAGCCCGTCGCGGCGCTCACGCACAACAACCGCAAGCCGGTCATCCGGGTACGGCTGCGTTCCGGCCGCGTCCTCACCATGACCAGGAACCACCCGGTGCGGGTGCTGAACGACCGCGGGTTCATCGTATGGCGTACGGCTGGCCGCATTCGGACCGGGGACACCGTCGTCTCTGCACTCTTCGGCGCAGTCGAGGCTGCGAGCGGCGATGGGCTGAGCGAGGACGAGGCGGTCTTCCTTGGTTACCTCGTCGCCGAGGGGTCGCTCTCGTACCGCTCGAGGGTCCGGTTCACCAACTGGGATCCCGAGGTGAGCGGGGAGTTCACGAAACTCGCCCGGAATCTCTTCGACGCTGAGGTCACGTGTTACCACGACAAGGAGTACGACCTTCGAGGGGCGGGCCTGCGCGGTCGACTGGCTGAGCATTATGGCCTTGGGTACGTCAATGCCGCGGGCAAGAACGTGCCCGCCCGCGTGCGTACCGCCGGGCACAAGGTACAGCGCGCGTTCCTCTCTGCCCTGTTCGAAGGCGATGGCTGGATCGACGGGTCGTCCACGGTCGGGCTCGGTACGGCCTCCGAGCGGCTCGCCCGCGAGGTGCAGCTCCTCCTGTACGGTCTCGGCATTCCCGCCACGGTCTCGGCGTCACACAACGCTACGTACGACCGCGACTACTGGGCCGTGACCATCAACCCTGGTGTCGTCAGCAGATTCCTTGCGGAGGTGGGGTTCCGCTCTACGCGGCGCCGCGAACAGGTCGCCAGAAACTTCAAGGAATCTCCGCGGGACCCCCAGTTCGAGTACGCCTATGAGGAGGCCGTCGAGGTCAAGGATGCGGGACCGCAGCCGACATTCGACGTCGTGCTGCCGCGGAGCCACAGTTTCGTCGCGAACGGCGTGCTGTCTCACAACACCACCTTGGCGCTGCACGCCGTTGCGAACGCGCAGAAGGGCGGGGGCATCGTCGGGTTCATCGACGCCGAGCACGCCCTCGACCCTGAGTACGCCAAGAAGCTCGGCGTCGACACCGATGCCCTGCTCGTGTCGCAGCCCGACACCGGCGAGCAGGCACTGGAGATCGCGGACATGCTCATCCGGTCCAGGGCCCTCGATCTCATCGTGATCGACTCGGTGGCCGCCCTCGTGCCGCGCGCCGAGATCGAGGGCGAGATGGGCGACACCCATGTGGGCCTTCAGGCCCGCCTCATGTCGCAGGCCCTGCGCAAGCTCGCCGGCGCGCTGAACAATTCCGCCACGACCGCGGTTTTCATCAACCAACTTCGTGAAAAAATCGGAGTCATGTTCGGCTGTGGGTCTTGGTATACGCAGGTGACGCTGGCCGACGGATCTCAGGAGATGCTGGGTAAGATCGTCAACCAGAGAATGCCAGTTGAGGTCCTCTCCTATGATCCAGACCTCGGGCAGCTCCTTCCGAAGAAAGTCGTCAACTGGTTCAACAATGGCCGAGCGGACGAGTTCCTGAAGTTCAGGGTGGCTCGGACAGCCGGTGGTACGGGCCAGCCGTACGCAAACATGGCGATGACGCCCAATCACCCGATACTTACCCCAGGCGGCTGGCGGGAGGCCCGCGAGATCCGCGAAGGGGATCGGGTCATGCTGGCGCAACCTTACCGCTTGAGTGACTTCCAGTGGCAGGTCATCCTTGGTGGCCTGATGGGTGATGGCTGTCTGTCCCAGCCCGTTAACCACGATGGTCTGAGCGCACGCTTCCGGATGGGTCATGGAGCGAGACAGGCCGAATACGCTGACTGGAAAGCATCGCTGTTTGGCAATATCGGCCAATCCCGTACTACGAACGCTAAGGGCTCTGTGTTCCTGGATCTCCAGCCGCTTCCCGAGCTAGCCGAGCTGCGGGACGCTGTCTATATCGGCGGCCAGAAGGTTTTCTCCTGGGAGTATCTCAAGGCACTCCACCCGCTCGCGCTCGCCATCTGGTATATGGACGACGGTGGGTTCACCCTGCGGACCAAAGGCAAGCAGGTGCGCACCGCGGGTGGCAGGGGGCGCAGCGAAATCTGCCTACAGGCGATGAGTCCGGACACGCGCGAGCGCCTCGCGGCCTACCTGCAGGACACCTTCGGTCTGCACCCTCGACTCGTCGCCCGGGGGCGCAGGCAGCAGGCGTTCCTCGTCTTCGACCAGAACGAGACGGAGAAGTTGCACGTACTCGTCGCCCCTTACATCCACCCATCGATGGAGTACAAGCTGCTGCCGCGGTTCCGCGGGCAGTTCGATGTGAAGCCCGAGTTCGTTGATCCCGTGATGCGTCCGGTGCCGGCGCGAGTGCTCGGTATCCAGGGTCGGACCGACTACCAAAAGATGGACCGTTTCGATATTGAGGTAGAAGGATCACACAACTACTTGGCCGATGGCATTATCGTGCACAACAGCCCTGAGACCACGACAGGCGGGCGGGCTCTCAAGTTCTACGCGTCGGTGCGACTGGATATCCGGAGAATCGAGACGTTGAAGGACGGCACCGAAGCGATCGGCAACCGCACCCGGGTGAAGGTGGTAAAGAACAAGGTAGCGCCCCCATTCCGTTCCGGAGAGTTCGATATCATCTATAACCAGGGCATCAGCCGCGAGGGGAGTCTCATCGACATCGGTGTCGAGCAAGGCATCATCCGCAAGGCCGGTGCCTGGTACACCTACGACGGCGATCAGCTCGGTCAGGGTAAGGAAAACGTCCGTGCATTCCTCCGCGAGAACGTCGACCTCGCCGCCGAGATCGAGAAGAAGATCAAGGAGAAGCTCGGCATCGGACCTCGCCTGGACGACGACGAGAACGAGCGAGGCGCTTCCGGCGGGGAGGGGCGCGGTGACCCCGGGACGGCAGCCGCCTGGCAGGGAGCCGGGGGAGCTGACCAGCAGGGAGCTGCACGGCAAGGTGACCTCCAGGGAACGTCTCAAGACTCCGCTACCCAAACCGCCGCGCGGAATTCCCGGTCAGGCACCGGGCGCCCCGCGTCCAGGCGTTCGTGAGTCGGGACGCATAGGACATGTCCGCCAAGCGAGAGGGGAAGGAGCCTCGCGGCCGCAGGCGTGACGACGGACCGCTCCCGGGTCGCCTCGCGGCCGAGGGCCCGCCCGGCGACCCGGAGTCCGTCGCTCGTTCGATCTGCCTGCGCCTGCTTACCGGCGCGCCGCGGACCCGCGCCCAGCTCGCCGACGCACTGCGGCGACGCGCAGTACCCGACGAGGTCGCCGAGCGGGTCCTCGGGCGGTTCAGCGAGGTGGGGCTGGTCGACGATGAGGCGTTCGCGCAAGCGTGGGTGCAGTCGCGCCACAGCGGCCGCGGCCTGGCGCGGCGCGCTCTCGCGCAAGAGCTTCGCCGTCGCGGCGTCGCGAGTGAGGCCGTGGACCAAGCCTTCGAGACCCTTGGTCCCGAGGAGGAAGCTGAGACGGCGCGGGCCCTGGTGCGTCGCAAGCTGCCCGCGACCGCCCGGCTCGAGTCGCATGTCCGATTCCGGCGGCTCGTGGCCATGCTCGCACGCAAGGGATACCGGGCCGGGCTGGCCATGACCATCGTCCGCGAGGAGCTCGGAGCTGAGGGCGCGGACACCGAGCTTCTTCCCACGGAGGACGCAGGGGAGGGGGCGGAGTAGCGCACAGTCGCCTGGGGCGGTGCTGGTGCTGGCCCGATCATTGTCTGCCCAGGTCGGAGGGTTATGGGAGGGAGGTCGGTGGAGCGTGCCTCGATGGCGGCTCCTTGCCTGGCTCCTTGATGCACGCTTAACCTCGACGGCAATGAGGAGTTACTCCCCGCAGCGCAGAAGCCACGGGGTGGCATCCCGGTGCCGCCGACTTGGCGACACAGGTGTGATATCTCGACCGATCCGGCCGCCCACACACCCACACAGCGATCCGCCCGCGAGGCGGATCGCTGTGTCAGGGGGGCGACATAGCCGGCGGCCGCCGTTCATCCCGTCGTTGTTCATCCTGCCGCTTCGTGGTCCCCGTCTCGCTGCTGACGTGACTCCTCCTCTCTCGCATGACCCCGCGCCCCTCAGGGGGCTCGCGGCTGACGGAAGAGGTGTGCGACATGGATGGCGCGATCCTGATCATGGGGGTGGCCCTCGTCGTCACTCTCATCGCGCTCCTCGTAGTGGTCGTTCGCAAGACCGGGAGCGCCCTGGCGCCGACGGGCGCCGGCCGGGCGGAGACCCCGCCCCCCACGCAGGAGGAGGTTGAGGAGGCACGCAGGGAGGCAGACCGGATCCGGGCACAGGCCGCGGATGATGCGCAAGAGGTGACGCGCAGGGCCGAAGCTACTGTCGCCGGCCACGCGGACAAGGCGCGTGCTGAGGTCGAGGAGCACACCCGTACGCTCAAGGCCGACCTCCGCGCCTTTCGCGGCGACCTTGAGCGCCGCGAACAGCGCCTCGCCGAGCGCGAGCAGCGGGTGGACACCGAGACCGAACAGCTGGACGAACGGTCACGCCATCTCGCGGTACAGGAAGAGGAGGTCGCCCGCAAACGGGCTGAGCTGGAGGACGTCGCGGGGGAGCGGCGTCTCATCCTCGAACGTACGGCTGGTCTCACCGCCGAGCAGGCCAGGGCTGAGCTGGTGGCCAACATCGAGAACCAAGCCAAGCGCGACGCGGCCATTCTGGTCCGGGACATCGAGGGCGAGGCCCGCGAAGAGGCGGACGTGCGCGCCAGGAAGATCGTGACGCTCGCGATCCAGCGAATCGCCCCCGAACAGACAGCGGAGTCTGTCGTCTCGGTGCTCCACCTGCCGAGCGACGATATGAAGGGGCGCATCATCGGCCGTGAGGGCCGCAATATCCGCGCGTTCGAGTCCACGACCGGAGTCAATCTGATCATCGACGACACGCCCGAGGCGGTCCTGCTGTCCTGTTTCGATCCCGTGCGCCGGGAGGTTGCCAGGCTGACCCTCGACAAGCTGGTCTTGGACGGGCGGATCCATCCACACCGGATCGAGGAGGTTTACGAACGGAGCAAGGCCGACGTCGAGCAACTGTGCGTACGGGCGGGCGAGGACGCGATGGTCGATCTCGGTATCACCGAGATGCATCCGGAGCTCGTCACCCTGCTCGGCCAGCTGCGCTATCGCACGTCGTACGGCCAAAACGTACTGAAGCATCTGATCGAGTCCGCCCACATCGCCGGCATGATGGCGAGCGAGCTGGGCCTCGACCGCGAGCTGCTCAAGCGCTGCACCGTTCTGCACGACATCGGTAAGGCGCTCACGCACGAGGTCGAGGGGAGCCACGCGCTCATCGGGGCTGAGATCGCCCGCCGGTACGGCGAGCACGAGGACGTCGTCCACGCCATCGAGGCCCACCACGGCGAGATCGAGGTCCGGACCGTTGAGGCGGTGTTGGTCCAGGCCGCCGACTCGATCAGCGGCGGCCGTCCGGGCGCGCGGCGCGAGTCGCTCGAGGCATACGTCAAGCGGCTGGAGCGCCTCGAGGAGATCGCGGGTTCGTACGAAGGCGTCGACAAGGTCTTCGCGATGCAGGCCGGGCGCGAGGTGCGGGTCATGGTGCGTCCCGACGAGGTGGACGATATCCAGTCGCAGGTCATTGCCCGTGACGTCGCGAAGCAGGTGGAGGAGGAGCTGACATACCCCGGCCAGATCAGGGTGATTGTGGTCAGGGAGTCCCGCGCCACCGAGTATGCTCGCTGAGCCCTCACGACGCGTGCACACGTCGCCGCCCGTCTCCGGAGTCGATGGGGGCGATCCACACACGCCGCCGGTGCCCCGGGGGGCGCGGAAGGTGCTGAGAGACTGGCAACCCGGCGCGCTTGGCGGCGAAGTGGGTGCCGACGTGGAGCGGCGTCCGGTGACGAGGAGGGGAACGCACATGACCGCCCTTCACCCCCTTGCGTACGACCCGGATGTGATGACGCGGGCGCTCGGCGAGCTGCGCCGCCACCCGGTGCCCGCGACGGAGAAGGGCTTCTCCGGTGTCGCGCAGGAAGGGCCGGTGGCCCCCGCCGCGCTGGTCCGCCGGCACGTCGGCGCCGGCGGGTTCGCGACGCCGCTGCTCGTGCTGCGCGATACGGCGGTGCGTGCGAACGTCGCCACGATGGCCGCGTACTGCAAGGACGCCAGTGTCGAGCTGGCCCCCCACGCGAAGACGACGATGGCTCCGCAGCTCTTCGAGCGGCAGCTGGAGGCGGGCGCATGGGGGCTCACGGCGGCGACCGTACGGCAGGCGCGGGTCTACCGGGCGTTCGGGGTGCGCCGGATCCTGTTGGCCAACCAGCTCGCCGATCCCGCCGCGATCGCGTGGGTCGCGGCGGAGCGCGAACGCGACGAGACGTTCGAGTTCTGCTGTTACGTCGACAGCGTCGCGGGCGTGCGGTTGCTCGACGAGGCGCTGCGACCGAGCGGCGCGGAGCATGGTCGTCGGCTGCCTGTCCTCGTCGAGCTGGGCTGGCCCGGGGGACGTACGGGAGCCCGCGGTGTCGGTGCCGCGCTCGACGTGGCACGTGCGGCCGCTGCGACCGACTCGCTGTGCGTTGTCGGCGCAGCGTGCTTCGAAGGCGTGGTCGGTCACGGCACCTCCGCCGAGGTGCTCGACGGGGTCGCACGTTTCTGCGCCGAGCTGCGCCGTCTCGGCGAGGCGATCCGTCCGCTCGTGACCTGCGGGCTGGACGGGGTGCCCGGACCCGCGCCGCTCGTCCTGACCGCCGGGGGCAGCGCGTACTTCGACGTCGTCGTCCGCGAGCTCACCGATGCGGGCGGCTCCGGCGACGTCGCGGTGGTCCTCCGCAGCGGCTGCTACGTCACCCACGACCACGGCGCGTACGCGGAGACCTCCCCCTTCGAGCGGGGCACCGCGGGGTCGGGCCGTCTGGTGCCAGCGCTGGAGCTCTGGGCCCGGGTGCTCTCCCGACCCGAGCCCGGCCTGGCTTACCTCGACGCCGGCCGCAGGGACGTCGCCTTCGATGAGGGGATGCCGATCCCGCTGACCATACGGACCCGCGGAGGCGACGAGCGAGCGGCCCGGGATCTTACCGTCACGAAGCTCAACGACCAGCACGCGTTCGTCCGTGTCGACGCCTCGACGGAGCTGACGCCAGGTGATTTGGTCCGCCTTGGCATCTCCCACCCCTGCACGACGTTCGACAAGTGGCGCGTGATTCCGATGCTCGACGACGATGACCGCATCGTGGACATCGCGCACACGTTCTTCTAGCGACGGGGCGCCGATGTCGTGCCGGTGGGATGATGCCTCATTGGTCGCACGAAAGAGAGGATCGACGTGAGCCGACAGGAAGTACGGACCGACGACGCCCCGAAGCCCCGCGGGGCGTACTCCCAGGGGATCGTGGCAGGCGGGTTCCTGTACACCGCGGGTCTCGGCCCGCACGACCCGACCACCCAGGAGGCCGTGGGCGAGACGATCGAGGACCAGACCGCGCAGGTCATGCGCAACCTGCAGGCCGTCCTCGTGGTCCGTGGTCTCGGTTGGGGCGACGTCGTCAAGACGACGGTGCACCTCTCCGACCTCGGTCAGTTCGCCGGCTTCAACCGCGTGTACGAGTCGTTCCTCGAGGAGCCGTACCCCGTTCGCACGACGGTCGGCTCGACCTTGGCGAACATCCTCGTCGAGATCGACCTTGTGGCCGCCCTCCGCGAGTAGGGGACGCCGCGACAGGCAGGGGGCAAGGTGTCGGAGATCGCGTTGGGGAATCGCGTCGGGTAAGTGGCAGGCTCCCGAGTGGAGCGTCCGAGGGCCGAGGAGCGCGATGACGCCGGAGGCGGCCGATCGCCCGCAGGGCCACTGGGGGTGGAGGGGCGGAGCCATGGGGGCGAAAGACCGCGGAGTCTCGGGAACACGTGAACCGAAGCCAGGAGGCCTGAAGGGCCGACGACCGCGAGGTTCACCAACAGACTCCGCGTGCCACCCGTCGCGCGATCTTTCAGGCACCGTGCGGAGGCTCCGATGACTCGGGGCGGATCAGCTCGAGGCGGGGCACGCCCGGAGGCTTGAACCCGAACACCTGGCCGTAGAAGGACAGCTCGGCTTCGAGGCTCGCGATCAGGCTCTCTGCCTTGCGGAAGCCGTGCGCCTCACCCTCGAAGGTGAGGAAGGCGTACGGGATCCCCTTACGGGCGAGGGCCTTCGCGACCTCCTCCGACTGCGAGGGCGGCACGATGGGGTCCTCGAGCCCCTGGATCAGCAGCACCGGGCAGGAGATCTCATCGACGTGGGAGAGCGGCGCGCGCGAAACGTACACATCGCGGTCGTCTGGTAGTTCGCCGACGAGGCCATCGATGTAACGGGACTCGAAGTCGTGGGTGTCCTCGACGAAGCGCAGCAGCTCGGAGACACCGTAGTACGAGGTCCCGGCCTGGAACACGTCGGTGCGGGTCACGGCGGCCAGTGCCGTCCAGCCGCCCGCGCTACCCCCTCTGACCGCCAGGCGGTCGCCGTCAGCCTCCCCGCGCTCAACGAGCGCCTGGACCGCGGCCACCGCGTCCTCGACGTCGACGATGCCCCACTGACGGCGCAGCCGCTCCCGGTATGCCCGGCCGTAGCCGGTCGACCCACCGTAGTTCACGTCGATGACGCCGATGCCGCGGCTGGTGAAGTAGGCCTTCTCGAGGTCGAGCAGGGCGGGGGAGTATGACGTGGGTCCGCCATGGACGAACACCACGTATGGAGGGCGCTCGTCGTCAGGCGGGGTCACCTCGGGGTTCGCGGGAGGGTAGATATTCGCGTGGACCTCGCGGTCCGAAGGCCCAGGTAGGGTCTCCGGGCGCGGCTCCGGCAGGTACGCGGCGTCGGGCAGGCCGTCGAGTTCGCGGCGGATCTCCTCGACCCGGCCGCTCGCGACGTCGACCCGCACGACCGCGAGCGGGCGGTCGGATGCTCCGGCGACGCCCACGATCGTCGTGCCGTCGGTGTCGACCCCTTTCGCCCACTCGGTGTAGGGGAGGTCGAGGTCGTGCAGCTCGGCCTCGTCCGGGTCGAGGACTCCCAGACGGTGGTCGCCGACCCCGTGCAAGACAGCCACCCGACCGTCTCCGAGCAGGGCGAACGACGAGCCGCCGAGGGCCCAGAGCGCGCCCGCGAACTCCTCCTCGCTCGGGTACTCCGGCTGGGGTGGGCCGCCGAGGACCGGTACGCGGTAGAGATTCCACCACCCTGACCAGTCCGAGACGGCGTAGAGGGACTCGTCGTCGGCCCACACCGGGGAGAGGACCGACTCGGTCCGCCCACCCATCAGCGCCGTGGATGGGCCGAGCCTTCCGTCACCGCGCACGGCTGCCACGCGGAGCTCGGTGCCGTCCCATGGCATCTGCGGATGATCCCACGCGATCCAGGCGATGTGGCGTCCGTCGGGGGAGGGGCACGGGAAGGCGAGGAAGTCGCTGCCGGACACGAGTGACCGAATCGCGCCGGGATCGCTCGCGGCCCCGCCGTCGAGGGGGACGGCCGCGATGTCGCGGCGCACGCCCTCCCTCGTGTGTCGTTCACGTATGCACCACACCTCGTCGCGGGAAGGTGCGAGGACGAGGTCGGCGTAGCGGACGCCGGCCTTTGCCTGCGGCTCGGGGGTGAGCGGCCGCGGCCCGCCGCCGTCCGCGTCCAGGTGGTAGAGCCGCTGGTCGGCGTAGTCAGCGAACACGATCGCGTGGCCCTCGTCCCCAGGCAAGGGAAGGTAGGAGCGGCCGCCGTACTCGTGGACGCGGGTCCGAGCGTTCCACGGCGCGGGGAGTACGTCGCGTGCGGTACCGTCAGGGCCGCGGTGGACAATGGTCGTGCGGCCTTCTTCTGCCGGACGCGTTTCCTGCCACCACATGTCGTCGCCGACGACCCGTGGAAATCCGAGCCGAAGCCCGGCACGGGCCACGTCGGCGGCCGAGATCGGCGATGGCCAGGTGCCGTACGAGGGACGTTCGGTCATGCGGGAGACCCTAGCGTTTTCCGATGTCGTATGCGTGGCGGGTGCTGGGACCGGCCGATCCCGTCTTGTGGTGCGGACAGGGAGTATTCCGCGTGTCCCGACCACAGACGCGGATCACGGTCAGGCGAGGGCGAGCGCGCTTCAGCGGTCACCCGAGTGCCTACCCTGGTACCGATGAGTGTGCGTACCTATGAAGTCCGCACCTTCGGCTGCCAGATGAACGTCCACGACTCCGAGCGGCTGTCCGGGCTGCTCGAGGACGCGGGATACGTCAGGGCCGCCGGAGGCGCGAACCCGGATGTCGTGGTATTCAACACCTGTGCGGTCCGGGAGAACGCCGCGGGCCGGCTGTACGGCAACCTCGGCCAACTTCGGCCGCTAAAGAGGCAGCATCCGGGGATGCAGGTCGCCGTCGGCGGCTGCCTCGCCCAGCAAGATCGCGGTGAGATCGTCCGGCGGGCACCGTGGGTCGACGTCGTGTTCGGTACCCACAACATCGGCGCGCTACCTGCCCTGCTCGACCGCGCCCGCGTCCAGGAGGAGGCGCAGGTCGAGATCAGCGAGTCCCTGGAGACCTTCCCCTCCACGCTGCCGACCCGCCGCGAGTCGCCGTACGCCGCCTGGGTCTCGATCTCCGTCGGGTGCAACAACACGTGTACGTTCTGCATCGTCCCCTCGCTGCGCGGCAAGGAGCGCGACCGGCGGCCGGGCGACATCCTCGCCGAGGTCCGCGCGCTGGTAGCAGAGGGCGCGCTCGAGGTGACACTGCTCGGGCAGAACGTCAACTCCTACGGCGTCGAGTTCCGCGACCGGGGGGCGGAGGCTGTTATTCTGAAAGCCCGTGGATAGGGCGGCGAGTCCGCCGAAGGACGACCACGGGAGCCCTCCTTGTCAGCGGC
>JBOHCT010000101.1:0-14967 GCA_050699055.1 Streptosporangiaceae bacterium
CCTTCCTCCCGTGCTCGTCCCGGCGCGCGTACGCGCCGGGACGAGACCCCCTCACAGCAGACGCAACCCCTCGGCGTAGTGGCAGGCCACCGGGTTGCCCTGGCCACGGTCGACGAGCAGGGGCGTCTCTTCGACACACTTCCGCCGCTCGCCGTCGGAGAGCTGGCTCGCGAACTTGGGGCAGCGCGTGCGGAAACGGCAGCCGCTCGGCGGCGCCACCGGGCTGGGCACGTCGCCCTCGATCGTGATGCGCTCGCGCGCCCGCTCCTTGCGGGGATCGGGCAGCGGGATCGCGGAGATCAGCGCCTGGGTGTACGGGTGGGCCGGGCGCTGGAACAGGTCGTCGGCCGGAGCGACCTCCACGAGGTGGCCGAGGTACATGACCGCCACGCGGTCGGCGACGTGCCGCACGACGGACAGGTCGTGGGAGACGAAGATGTACGCGAGCCCGAGGTCCGCCTGCAGCTCCCCGAACAGGTTCAGGACGCCGGCCTGGATCGACACGTCGAGCGCGGAGACCGGCTCGTCGAGGATCATCACCTTGGGCCGCAGGGCAAGAGCACGGGCGACCCCGATGCGCTGCCGCTGGCCGCCGGAGAACTCGTGCGGGAAGCGGTTGCCGTGCTCCGGTTTGAGACCGGTGAGCCGCATCAGCGCGCGGACCTTGTCGCGCCCGTTGTCGCCGTACAAACCGTGGATGCGCAGCGGCTCGGCGATGATCTCATTGACCGGGATGCGCGGGTCGAGCGAGGCGTACGGGTCCTGGAAGACGATCTGCAGGTCGCGCCGGAGCGGCCGGAGCTCGCGCCGGGAGAGCCGCGTGAGGTCCCTGCCGCTGTAAACGACCTGGCCGGACGTGGCGGGCGTGAGCCCGAGCAGGACCCGCGCGGTCGTCGTCTTCCCGCAGCCGGACTCGCCCACGAGCCCGAGCGTCTCGTGCTCCTGGAGCTCGAAGGACACCCCGCAGACCGCGTGGACGTCGCCGATCTTGCGTCGGAGGACCCCGCGGCCGCGCACCGGGAAGTGCTTGACCAGGTCACGCACGGAGAGCAGGGCCTCTCCTGTCTGCGGCACCGGCCGCGTGGCCGTGGGCTGTGTCACGTGCCGGACCTCCCGTTCCCGGACATGAGCGTGAGCGTCTCGGTGTCGGCGGCCGTGGCCTGGAACAGGTCATCCGGCCTGGCGTCCTCGAGTCGTTCACTGAAGTGGCAGGCGGAGAGGTGGCCGTCGCTCGTGGTCGGCTCCAGCGCGGGTTCCTCGCGTTCGCAGATGTCGCCGGCGAGCGGGCAGCGGGGGGTGAACGGGCAGCCGGGCGGCTGGTTGACCAGCGACGGCGGCGAACCGACGATCGGGGTCAGTTTCGTGCCTCTCGGCTGGTCCATGCGCGGGACACTGCCGAGGAGTCCCAGGGTGTACGGCATCCGGGGCTGGTAGTAGATGTCGTCGGCGCTGCCGTCCTCGACGAGGCGCCCCGCGTACATGACGACGACGCGCTCGGCTTGCCCAGCGACGACGCCGAGGTCGTGGGTGATCAGGATCAGCGCCGCCCCGGTCTCCTCGCGGGCGGTGTTGAGCGTGTCGAGGACCTGCGCCTGCACCGTCACGTCGAGGGCGGTGGTCGGCTCGTCCGCGATGATGACGTCGGGGTCGTTGGCCATGGCGATGGCGATGACGACGCGCTGGCGCATCCCGCCCGACATCTCGTGGGGATAAGAGTCGACCCGCTCGCGCGCGTGCGGGATACCGACGATGGACAGCAGCCGCGCCGCCTGCTCGAGGGCCGCGGTCTTGCTCACGTCGCCGTGGTGAGCCCGGATCGTCTCCATGATCTGGTACCCCACGGTGTAGACGGGGTTCAGCGACGTCATCGGATCCTGGAAGATCATCGCGACCCTGCTGCCGCGGATCCTGCTGAGCTCCTTGTCTGACGCTCCCATCAGTTCCTGGCCGCGGAAGCGGACCGATCCTGAGACTCTGGCCGAGCGGGGTAGCAGACCCATGACCGCGAGGGAGGTGACGGACTTGCCGGACCCCGACTCGCCGACGATGCCGAGCGACTCGCTGGCCCGCAGCGCGTAGCTGACCCCGCGCACCGCCTGCACGTCGCCCTCGTCCGTCGGGAATTCGACATGGAGGTCCTCGACCTCGAGGACGGTCTCGCCCTTGGCGGCGCGGTCACGCGCCCGCGACCCCCGGGGCACGCCCCTCGGCTGACCTGCTCGAGGACCAGTTCCAGGGCCTGTCATCGGCGCACCTTCGTCTGCTGAGGGTCGAACGCGTCGCGCAGGCCGTCACCGATGAAGTTGATCGTGAGGGCGATCAGGATGATGAACAACCCGGGGAAGTAGAAAAGCCACGGCCTGGTCGACAGCGCGGTCTTGGCGTCGCTGACGAGCAGGCCGAGCGAGGTGTCGGGCGGCTGCACGCCGATCCCGAGGAACGACAGCGCCGTCTCGAGCAGGATCGCGAGCGCCACGAGGATCGTCGCGTTGACGATGATCGTGCCGAGGGAGTTCGGCACCAGGTGGCGGAAGATGATGCGACGATCGCTCGCGCCGAGCGCCTTGGCGGCCTCCACGAACTCCTTCTCTCGCAGCGACAGCACGACGCCGCGGGCGACCCGGGAGACGTACGCCCACTGCAGCCCCCCAATGATCAGGGCGATCAACCACCACGACCCGCGGCCGTTCGCCAGCACCCCCGCGACGGCCAGCAGCGGAAGGGTGAGGACGAGGTCGGAGAACCGCATCATCAGGCTGTCGGCGAGACCGCGGTAGTAGCCGGCGACCGATCCCCACGCGGTGCCGAACGACGTGGCGATGAGGGTGACGAGCAGCGCGATCTGGATCGACTGCTGGGCTCCCCGCATCACCTGGGCCATCTCGTCGTGGCCGAGGGCATCGGTGCCGAACGGATGCTTCAGCGACGGGGCCACGGAGTTGTCGGGGGTGGTCTGGTGGTAGCCGTAATGCCACAGCGCCGCGCCGAGGAACGCGAACAGCACCACGCAGAGGAACGCGATCAGGCTCGCGACGGCCATCCGGTGCCGCAGGAACCGCCGGAAGATCAGCTGCAGCTGGCTGCGCTGCTCGACGGTGAACTCGCGCTCCGAGGTGCCCGTGGGTGGGCGGCCGCCGAGCGCCGTGTCGATCGTTGACGCCGCCCGCGGGGGGGCGCCGCCCGTCGTCGTGTCGACGCCCGGCTGGTCGCCGACGGGCTCAGTCATACCGGATCCTGGGGTCGAGCACGGCGTACAGCAGGTCGGCGATGAGGTTGAACGCGATCACCGTCGCCGCCGAGACCAGCAGCCAGCCGAGCACGGCGTAGACGTCGAATGTCTTGATCGACGTGATGAGCAGGTCGCCCATGCCGTGCCACTGGAAGACGGTCTCGGTGATGACCGCACCGGAGATGATCGCGGCGAGGTCGAGCGCGGTCACGGTGGTGAGTGGAATCAGCGCGGTCCGGAACGCGTGCTTGATCATGACCCGCGAGCGCGACAGGCCCTTGGCGCGGGCCAGCCGCACGTAGTCGCTGTTCAGCACCTCGAGCATCGACCCGCGACAATAACGACTCCAGGACGCGAACGAGATGAGGGCCAGCGAGATCGTGGGCAAGATCATGTGGCCGAGGATGTCCTTGATATGGGCCCAGGTCCCCCCTTGGACGTAGACAGAGGTGTCCCCGATCGTGTAGAAGATCTGGCTGTCGAAGACGTTGTTGAGGTCGATGCCCGCCTGCTTCAACAGGAGCGCGAGCCAGAACGACGGCATCGCGAGGAAGAGGAAGCCGAGGAACGTCGCCGTGTAGTCGCGCGCGGAGTACTGCTTGACCGCGCTCATCACCCCGACGAGCACGGCGAGCAGCAGCGCCACGAGCATCGCGAGCCCGATCAGCCGCATCGTGATGATGAAGCGGTCGAGCAGCTCGGGGCCGATGTGGGTGTTGTGGTGCACCGACGGGCCGAAGTCGCCGTGCAGCACCCCGCCCAACCAGGTGACGTAGCGCTCCAGCAGCGGCTGGTCGAGGTGCAGGCGGTGGGCCTCGAGGTGGACGACGTGGGGCGACGGCGGAGGGTTGCGGCCGAGCAGGTAGCCGAGCGGGTTACCCGAGAACGACACCATGAGGAAGACGACAAACGTCGACACCAGCAGAACGACGATGCCGATGAGAATGCGGCGTACTGCGTAGGCAAGCATCGATCTTCGTTGACCTCAGCGGTTTCGTGGCCCCGGGGGGCCGACGCTGTGCCGGCCCCCCGGGATGAGCGTAAACCAGCCGCGTCACTCGGAGGAGGCGCGGACGCCCCACTCCTGCGCGTTGTACGGCGGGCCGACGTTCGTCGCGTTGTCGCGGATGTTGGCGTACTTGTCCTGCACCGCGAGGAACGTTGGCTTCTGGTACAGCGGCAGGACGTAGGAATCCTCCGCCATGATCTTGTCGGCCTGGTTCAGCCACTTGGCCGCCTGCTGGCGGTCGGTCGAGGCGACGGCCTTCTTGATCAGCGCGTCGGACTTCTTGTTGACCCAGTGACCGAAGTTGCTGCCGCTGGTGGAGAGCCAGAGCTGTCCGGCGCCGGCGAACGGGAAGGGCGTGCCGACCCACGCGAACACGATGACGTCGTAGTCGCCGTTGCCGAGCGTGCCGCCGAGGTCGTCTGTCGGCTTGATGTTGACGGTCACGCCGAGCGGCTTGACCTGCTGGGCGAACAGCTCGCACTCGTTCTTGCGGATCGTGTTGCCGGTGGTGTAGCGGATCGTCATCGGCTTGACGGTCTTGCCGTCAGGCGTGATGAGCTTGCCGCCCTGGATCTTGTAGCCGGCCTGCTTCAGTATCTGCTTGGCCTTGCCCAGGTTGCCGGCTCCGTGTCCGGTCGCGGTGACGGTGTCGGTGTAGCCGTCCTCCTGGGGCACGAAGTTGTGGTTGTTGAGCGGCTTGATGCCCTTCTTGAACTGCCCGACGGTCTTGTTGATGATCTTCTGCCGGTCGACGGCGGTGAACATCGCGTCGCGCAGCGCCTCGTCCTTCAGGAACGGGTTCTTCAGGTTGAGGTCGAAGTGCTCCCAGATCAGACCCTGGCCAAGGTAGTAGCTGACGTTCGGGATCTGCTCGACCTGCTGCACGAGGTCGACCTCGGGCTGCGGGTAGATCGCCTGCACCTCGTTGTTGGCGAGGGCCGTCGGCTCCTGGGTCGCGTCGGTGATGATCCGGAAGATCAGCCGCTTCAGGTGCGCCCCCTCGCCCCACCACTTCGGGTTGGGCACCTCGGTGACCGCGACGTTGTCCTTGAAGTTCTTGATCTCGAATGGACCGGCGGAAACCGGCGGGACGTTCTGCTGGAACCACTTGAACGACTTCGCCAGGCCGGAGGCGGAGTCCGTGCCACCGTGCTTTTCGGCGATGTGCGCGGGGTACAACGGGCCGAACATGATCTTCCAGTCCGTGAACGGCTTCTTCATCGTGACCGTCACGGTCTTGCCGCCGTCGGAGCCCTTGATCGACTTGATCCGGTTGTAGCCGCTGTTGGTAGCCGCCGCGCAGTCCGGGCAGTCCTCGCCGTTCTGGACCTTCCACGCGTAGATGAAGTCCTTGGCGGACACCGGGGTGCCGTCGCTCCAGACCGCGTCGTCCTTGATCTTGTAGACGAACGTCTGCGGGCTGGTCTTGGTCTCCTTGGCGGACTCCAACAGGTCGGTGTTGAGGTGCGGCTTCAGGTCCGGGTAACTGTCGAACGCGTAGGGCAGCACGCCGTCGAGGACCTCGGCGGTCTCGAACACGTTGCCGGTGATCGACAGGAGGTTCCAGTCCTCGACGTTCTTCTCGATGACGTAGCTGAACGTCCCTGTGTTGTTTTTCACCTGCGCCGAGTTGCAAATGTTGGGGCTCTGATCGCAGGCGGCGAGGCTGGACTCCTGCCCGCCGCCGCCGGCGCCTCCTCCACCGCCACCGCCACATGCCGCGGCGAAGAGGAGGATCCCGACAGCGGCCGCCGGCACTGCTGTCTTGCGTCCTCCGAGCATGCCTCTCCCTCTTTCCCGCCGCCCGCCGTTGGGCGGCCACATTTTGGGCAGGCCGCATCGAGGGCCGCCCGCCGAACAACCACGCCGACCACGGCGTGTGACAGGCCACACGCTAGATGGCGGCTATCGGCGCCGGAAGCACTTCGTGGTCGAACGTGTCGCGATCGTGACGCAACAGTTACCGGGCCTCATCTCGGACACCGGCCCAGGATCTTCTCATACCGCTGAAGTCCGGGCGAGCCGGGTGACGCCGCGGTTCCGCCGGAGGTCACGGCCACGTTGGCGGGGAGGTTAGCAGAGCACCGACGGCGGTGTCGCCGGCCGCCTGCCGCCGACACCGGGCAGGCCGCCGGTATGTCAGTGGAGCGCCGTCAGCCGAAGCGCTCCTTGAGCGCCGACAGACCGGAGCCGTAGACGCCGCGGGCGAAGGTCTTGTCGAGCTCCTCGTCGTCCTTGGACTCGCAGTCGTACTCGCCCCACCACTCGACGAACGTCCGCCCGCTGTCGGTGACCGGGGCCACTCGGATCGTCGAGAAGTAACGGCGCACCGCGAACGGGCTCTCCAGGATCTCGTAGGTGTAGGACCTTTCCGCGTCGTCGAGCACGAGCAGCCGCTCGCGTACGACCCCACCGTCACCGAGGGTGAGGTGGCGGATCGCGCCGACCTGGTCGGGCTGCCTGTCGTTCTCGATCTCGCTGCGCTCGACCGCCGGCAGCCAGCCGCCGAGCCCGTTGAAGTCACGGACCAGCTCCCACACCCGTTCCGGACTCGATCCGATGACAGCGCTGGCGTACGACTTGGGCATCGTGGCCTCCTTCAGGTCGAGAGTTTCTTGAACGCTTCGGTCTGCGTGGTGAGCGCCCGCTCTGTCGGCAGCCGTTCCATGCTGCTCGCACCGTAGAACCCGTGGCAGCGGCGGGTCCGCCCGAGCACGTACGCCGCGTCCTCGGGCAGCGCGATCGGTCCCCCGTGGCACAGCACGAGGACGTCCTCGCGGACCTCTCGGGCCGCGGCGGCCCATTCGTCGATCAGGCGTACGCAGTCGTCGAGGGTCTTCGCGGTCTCCGCGCCGATCGCGCCGCCGGTGGTCAGGCCCATGTGGCAGACGATGATGTCGGCGCCCGCCCCCGCCATCGCACGGGCGTCGTCGGCGCCGAACACGTACGGCGTGGTGAGCAGGTCCAGCTCGTGAGCGGACGCGATCGTCTCGACCTCGAGGGCGTAACCCATGCCTGTCTCCTCGAGGTTCGCGCGGAACGTGCCGTCGATCAGCCCGACCGTCGGGAAGTTCTGGATCCCGGAGAAGCCGAGCTCGGCCAGCTCGGCGAGGAAACGCCCCCGGTCCATGAACGGGTCGGTGCCGTTGACGCCGGCGAGCACCGGGGTGCGCCGCACGACCGGCAGCACCTCGCGGGCCATCTCGACGACGACCTCGTTGGCGTTGCCGTACGCGAGCAGTCCGGCGAGGGAGCCGCGGCCGGCCATCCGGTAGCGGCCCGAGTTGTAGATGACGATGAGGTCGATCCCGCCCGCCTCCTCGCACTTCGCCGACAGTCCAGTACCCGCGCCGCCGCCGACGATCGGCTCGCCGCGGGCGGCCATGGCGCGGAACCGTGCCATCAGCTCCGTTCGGGGGAGACGGGCCACTGATCCTCCAGTCGACTAGGTGATGACCTCGCGGAACGCTCCGATCAAGGCGTCGGCGAACGCGGCGTCGTTGATGTGGTGGGGGAGCCGGACCAACCTGCGACCATCGGTCTGCCGGAGGTTCGACTCGACGGCCTCGAACAGTGCCGCGTCGGCCTCGGGATCGTGGAACGGCTGTCCGGGCGCGTCGATCATCGACACCCCGCCGTCTGGGATCAGGAACCGCACCTGCCCGGCGCAGGCGTTCAGCTTCGCGGCGATCCACGCGCCGATCTTCGCGCACTCCTCCGGGGTCGTACGCATCAGCGTGACCTGCGGGTTGTGCTCGTACAGCGTCCGGCCGCGGAAGCGCTCCGGCACGGTGTCGCGAGCACCGAAGTTGACCATGTCGAGGGCGCCACACGACCCGACGTACGCCACGCCGGTACGCGCGACCGCGCCGAGCCGGTCCTCGGTGGCCGCCATGACGCCTCCGACGAGAAGGTCGCAGACCTCGGTCGTGGAGATGTCGAGGACCCCAGCGACCAGCCCGTCGTCGACGAGCTTCTCCATCGAGCGCCCGCCGGTGCCGGTCGCGTGGAAGACCAGGCAGTCGTAGGTGTCACGCAGTCGCTCGCTCACCTGGGTCACGCACGGTGTCGTGACCCCGAACATCGTGAGCCCGATCGCGGGCTTGCCGCCGACCGCCGGGGGAGCGGGGCGTGCGGCCATGCCGGCGACCGCGTGGGCGGCGTTGGCGAGGATCCGCCGCGAGATGCTGTTGAGCCCCGCGACGTCGGTGACGGAGTACAGCATCGCGATGTCGCTCGGCCCGACATACGGCGCGACGTCGCCGGATGCCACGGTCGAGACCATGACCTTGGGCACGCCGACAGGCAGCGCGCGCATCGCCGGGGTGACGAGCGCGGTGCCGCCCGAGCCGCCGAGGCCGATGATGCCGTCGAGGTCGTCCAGGGTGCGTACGTACCGTTCGAGCGCGACCGCCATGCCCGCGACGGCCGTGCCGCGGTCGCCGCCGAGCACCGCGCCGGCCCCGCCAGGATGGTGGGCCGCGACCTCGCGGGCGGGGACTGTCACCTCGGTCGCTTCGCTCCGCGTCCCCACGTCGACCGTCGCGGTCGTAACGCCCGCGGCCTCGATCTGGTCGCGGACGTAGCGCAGCTCACCCCCCTTGGTGTCGAACGTGCCGACGACGTACACGCGTCCCATCGCCGCTCCCGAACGGAGATCGCCTCGTCTCGTTCCTACATCCCCCCGCCGGAGCGTGTCACTCCCCGGCGTCGCAGGCGGGTCAGGTCTGACGCTCGTCGGCGAGGTCCTCCTCGGTGGTGAGGGCGCCGGTCATGGCGGCCACGAGGTCATCCGTGGTCACCTCGGAGGCGCGGAAGCGGGCCACCCGCTGGCCCAGCCGCATCACCTCGACGCGGTCGGCGACCTCCAGGACCTGGGGCATGTTGTGGCTCACCAGCACCACCGACATGCCCTGGCCGCGCACCCGGCGTACGACATCGAGCACGCGGCCCGTCTGCACGACGCCGAGCGCCGCGGTCGGCTCGTCGAGGACCACCACCTTGGTCGCCCACACGACGGCACGCGCGACCGCGACGCTCTGCCGCTGCCCGCCGGACAGCAGCGCGATCGGCGTAGACACCCGGGGGATGTTCACCCCGAGGTCCTCCAGCGCCCTGGTCGCACCGCGGCGCATCGCCCGCTTGTTCAGCAGCCCGCTCCTGCCGAGCAGCCCCCGTCTGCGGATCTCCCGCCCGAGGTACAGGTTCGAGGCGATGTCGAGGTCGTCGGCCACCGCGAGGTCCTGGTAGACGGTCTCGATACCCATGCGGCGGGCCACGATCGGGTTCGGCAGCGTGACCGTACGCCCCTCCAGCCTGACCTCGCCGGAGTCGGGCTGGTGGGCGCCGGAGAGCACCTTGGTCAGCGTGCTCTTTCCGGCGCCGTTGTCGCCGATCAACGCCACGACCTCGCCGGGATAGGCGGTGAGGTGCGCACCTCGCAACGCGTGGACATGCCCGAAGCGTTTGACGATGCCGCGGGCCTCGAGGACGGGCACCAGCTCCTCTCTGTCGCTCGTCCGCGCCGGCGCCGCCGCGCCCGTCTCCTCCTCCATTAGACGGGCGGGTTCTCGCAGCTGGGATGCAGCACGGACTGGACGTCAGGGGTGCCCATGTTCTTCTTCGTCACGAACGTCACCCCGGTGTCCATCGACTGCAGACTCTTACCCTTTCGGATCTTCGCCACGATGTTCTTGACCCCGACGTATCCCATCTTGAAGGGATTCTGGACGACGAGCGCGTAGATCTCACCCGACTTCAACGCCTTGATCTCGTCCGGAGCGGCGTCCCATCCGACGATCTTCACCTTGTCGAGCTTGCCGGCCTCCTTCACCGCCGAGGACGCGCCGATCACGCTGGGCTCGTTGGCGGCGAAGATGCCGTCGATGTCCGGGTTCGCCGTCAGGATGTTCTCTGTGACCTGGCGAGCCTTGTTCACGTCGCTGTGGCTCGGCCGGTCGGCGACGAGCTTCAGGTTGGGGTGCTTTTTCAGACCCTTCTTGAAGCCACGCGCGCGCTCGGTGTTCGTCTGCGCCCCGGGCTGGAACTCGATCATCGCGACCTTGTGCTTCCCCGGGCCGAGCGCGTCCGCGAGCAGGCCCGCGGCCTTCACCGCGGAGGCCTCGTTGTTCGTCGCGTACAACGGCACGTCGGACGGGCGGCTCTTCGTACCGGAGTCGATCTCGACGACCGGGATACCGGCACCCTTCGCGTGCTGGACCACCCCCTGGAGCGCGGTGGAGTCGGTGGCGGCGAACACCATGCCGTCGACCTGCTTGGTGATGAAGTTCTGCAGCAGGTCGACCTGTCCGCTCACGTCGGTCTCCGCGCTCACGCCGGTCCAGTCGACCTTGACAGTGCTGTTCTTGTTGCCCCCTTTCTTGCCGAGCTTGTCCGCGGCGCACATGGCGCCCTTCTTCACGGTGGTCCAGTAGTCGAAGCCGACGGCCTTGGGCACGACCGCCAGCTCGAGTGGACCCGACTTGGTGCCACCGCCCTGGTTGTTCGATGAGCCGCCTTGGTTGTGTACGCTCACGCCGCCGCCACCGCAGGCGGCCGCGGTGAGGGCAAGCCCCGCGAGTCCTGCCGCGAGTAGGCGCCGCGGTTTCCTGGATCCTCTGTCAGTCATGGGACTCTCCACTATTCACGTTCGCTGAGCCGACGACGGCGGAGGCGATCGAAGTACACGGCGAGCCAGATGATCACGCCGATGATCACCTCTTGGTAGAAGATGTTGATCCCGAGGAGTACTGACCCGTTACGGACCAGGGCGATCAGGAACGCGCCGATGAGGGTGCCGACGATACGCCCCTGGCCGCCGAACAGGCTGGCGCCTCCGATCACGGCGGCCGCGATCACGTCGAGCGGCAGGTCCTCGCCGAAGCCCGGCTGTCCGGAGTTCACCCGCGACGCGGCGACCAACCCTCCGATCCCCACCAGTGCCCCCGCGAAGGCGTACACCCCCATCAGGTAGCGGTCCACCGGGATGCCCGAGCGGCGGGCCGCCTCCGGGTTCGAGCCGATCGCGTACATGTAGCGGCCCATCGTGGACTGCGAGAGCACGAACGCCGTGATGACCGCGACGAGGAGCAGCACGAGGATGGCGATCGGGAAGCCGGAGATCTCGCCGTTGCCAAGGAGCTGGAACGCTGTGGGGAGGCCGTACACCGCGACGCCGCCCGTGGAGATGAAGACGAGACCGCGGGCAACGGTCATCATGCCGAGCGTGGCGATGAAGGGGCTGATCCGCGCCTTGGTGACCAGAAAGCCGTCGAGGAGTCCCGCCCCGATCCCTACGACGATCCCCACGAGCGTCGCCTGGCCGACCCCGACGCCGAGCCGACTGATAGCGAGCGCGGCGATGACCCCGGACAGGGCGGCGACCGAACCGACGGACAGGTCGATGCCCGCGGTAATGATGATCAGCGTCTCGGCCATGGCGACGATCGCCGTCACCGCGGTCTGCGCCCCGACGTTGAACAAGTTTTCCTCGGTGAGGAAGTGCGGCGAGGCGAAGCTCAGCGCGATGAACAGGGCGATCAGCGCGGCAGCGGCGGACACCTGCGAGACCGCGACCTCCAGCCGCTCCCGCAGGCCTTCGTACAGCCTGGCCCGCACCCGTCCAACGACGGCCTCCCCTCCGGGTGCGCTCACCGGAGCCCTCCCCGGCGGGTGGGACTGATCGTGGCCATGGCCTCGTCCTAGGCGCGTGCGCTCAATGAGACATCCGACGGATTCGTAACAGGTTGCCACAGCGGGGTCAACCGGGACACGCGTTCGGGTTGAGTCCGTCCACCGGCGGTCGAAACGAGAGGCCGGCGACGAGCGCAGGAGTCACCCGCCTTGACGCCGTTGTCGACGATGTCACCGTCAGGTCGAAACATAGGATGTCTGCGGATCCGAGAATGGGTGGTCATGAGCATCGATCCCACGGAGCGCGTCCCTGTCGGCCGTACCAGGCTCAGCGTCACCCGCTTCGGTCTCGGGACGACCGCGATCGGCAACCTCTTCCAACCCGTCGCTGAGGCGACCGCCGCCGCGACCGTCGAGACCGCGTACGCCGAGGGGGTCCGATTCTTCGACACCGCGCCGCTGTACGGCCACGGGCTGGCCGAGCGGCGGGTCGGTTCGAGCCTGGCCGGCCGGTCACCGGAGGAGTACACGCTCGCGACCAAGGTCGGCCGGCTGCTGCGGCCCGGCGCCCCGCCCGAGCCGGGCCAGGTGGTCGACGGCCGACACATCTTCCGCGACGTACCCCCCGACGGACCCGTGTTCGACTTCGGTTACGACGGCGTGCGGCGGTCGCTCGAGGAAAGCCTGCGCCGGCTCCGCCTCGACCGTGTCGACATCCTGCACATCCACGACCCCGACGACCATCCGGCCCAGGCGCTGGGGGAGGCGTACGTCGCCCTGGACGACCTGCGCGCCCAGGGGGTCATCGGGGCCGTCGGCGCGGGCATGAACCAGGCGGACATGCTCGTCCGCTTCGCTCGCGAGGCGGACTTCGACTGTTTCCTGATCGCCGGCCGTTACAGCCTGCTCGACCAGTCGGCCGGGCGGGAGCTGCTGCCGGTGTGCGCGGAGAAGCGCATCGCGGTCTTCGTCGGTGGGGTCTACAACAGCGGACTGCTCGCTGACCCGCGACCCGGGGCGACGTACGACTACCGGCCGGCCGACGATGAGCGTCTTCGGCTGGCCCGGCGGATCGCGGAAGTGTGCGGGCGCCATGACGTACCGGTCAAGGCGGCCGCGCTGCAGTTCCCGTTCGGCCACCCGGCGGTCACCAGCGTGCTCGTCGGGGCGCGCTCGCCAGGGGAGGTGGCGGAGAACATCCGCATGCTGCGCCAGCCGATCCCCGGCGACCTGTGGGTGGAGCTGCGGGCCGAAGGCCTCCTGGCCGAGGGGGTGCCGGCCCCGTGACGAGCAGGCGCCTGAAGAAACGCGTCACCTACGCCGCGGATGCTCAGACACCGGGGGAGGGGGTGCCACGTTCGGGTGGGATGCGGCCGATCGAGTGGTACTCGGGGTTCGCGATCTGACCGAGGCCCATGGCCATGCGGTTCGTGAAGTTGTACATCGAGGCGATCTCGACGACGTCCCAGATCTCCTCGTCGGCGAGCCCGACCTCACGCAGGCGACCCAGGTCGGCCTCGTCGCACTCCAGCGGCTGGAGCGTGAGCTTCTCCGCGTACGCGCAGATCGCCGCTCGCCTCCCGTCGAGGCCGGCGCGGCGCCAGTCGAACGTGATCCGGTCGCCGAGCACCGGGTCGCCGAGCTCCTCCCGCAGCGTCGCGCCGTGGGCCGCCAGGCAGTAGATGCAGTGGTTCGCGGCCGAGACGACGATCGCGATCATCTCTCTGTCCGCGGCCGAGAGGTTGTCGGTGGGCTCGTGCAGCTGCTTGTAATGGTCGAACCACGCGGAGAACCGCTCGGGCCGGTAGGCGTAGGAGCGGAACACGTTCGGTACGAACCCGAGGTTCTGTCTGGCCTTGGCGAACAGCTTCCGCAGCCGCTCCGGGAGCTCGGACTCGTCGGGTGCGGGAAAGAACCACCCCGTCTCCCTGATGCTCACTCCGGCCCTCCCTATGCGCGTCCTCCCTCCGACGGTACAGCGGCCGCGTCGTACTCCACGGAGATGTCGCTCTTCGACCGGTCGGGGAGCAGGACCGTGGCGATAAAGCCGAGGATGGAGATGAAGATGACGTACCCGCTGATCGGGTACGGCGAGACGTAGGCGGCGAACAAGGCCGCCGCGATGAGCGGCGCCGGGCCCCCGGCGATGATGGACGCGCTCTGGTAACCGAGCGAGGCGCCGCTATAGCGCAGCCGCCCCGTGAAGCTCTCCGCGATCAGCGCCGCCTGCGGGCCGTACAAGACGTCGTGCGGGATCAACGACAGCACGATCACGAGGAACACCAGCCACGGGATGCCGAGCCCCAGCAGGAAGTAGTACGGGATCGCCCACAGTGCGGTGACGACCGCGCCGACAAGGTACACCTTCTTGCGGCCGTAGATGTCGGACAGGTAGCCGAAGAAGGGGATGCTGAACAGCTCCAGAGCCGCCGCGCACACGACGGCGACGGTGAGGAAGCCCCGGTCCATCTTCAGCGCGGAGACGCCATAGCTGAAGATGAAAACGGTGAAGATGTAGAACGGCGCCTGTTCCGGGAGGCGAAGGAAGGCCGCCAGGACGACCTCCCGCCAGTTGCGCCGCAGGACCGCGGCGAGCGGCTGGCGCTCGATGCGCTTCTCCCGCACCAGCCTGGTGAAGATCGGCGTCTCGATGATCCCGAGCCTGATGTACAGCCCGATCCCGACGAGCACAAAGCTCAGCAGGAACGGGATCCGCCATCCCCACGCGAAGAAAGCGTCACCGGAGACGGCGCTGAACAGCGCCACCATGGCGTTCGCCAACAGCAGGCCGACCGGCACCCCGAACTGCGGCCAGCTTGTGATGAAACCGCGTTTCCCTCTGTGGCCCCACTCCATGGAGAGCACGACCGAGCCGCCCCACTCGCCGCCGACGCCGATGCCCTGGGCGATGCGCAGGATGATGAGAATGACCGGAGCCCACACGCCGATGCCCGCGTAGGCGTGCTCACTGGGAGCCGTTCGGAAACTCGCTTCTCAGTAGCGCATGACTAAAGGATCCACCACATCGCTCGCTGATGTCCGCGCGTGGTTATCTCCGCCGCCAGCCGAAATTATTGTAATAATCAAATTGTGACCT
>JBOHCT010000102.1:0-14966 GCA_050699055.1 Streptosporangiaceae bacterium
GAAGAGGCCCGCGTACGTGCGCCGCGTACGCGGGCCTCTTCCCCGAAGCTTGGGCGGCTATGCGATCAAGACGACTAGGATTTCCCACGTGCTCCCACCTTCCCGCCGACGCGATGCTGCTCGTAGGGCTGCGCCTAGGGCTGCGCCCAGGGCCGGTCTTGTGGCTGGAGGGGCCGGGCTCGCGGCGGTCGCGGTGAGCGTCGCGCTCATGGTCGTCCTCGGGGCACTAGGCCCCTCAGCGATACAGCCACGCTATGGCTCGCCCTCCGCCCTGCCTCCGTGGTTCACCGAGAGGCACCCGCCTGACCTGCTCGTGTATCCGCTCGTCATCATCGTCCTGCTGATCGGCGCCGTGGGAGTGGGGCTGGGGCTCCTCGCGGTGCGGAAGGGCTGGGCGCCCCGCCCCCGCTGGCTCCTCGTCGGCGGGGTGCTGGCGACCGCCACGGTGCTGCTGGTGCCCTCGATGGGGACCACGGATGTTCTGCACTACGCCGCGTCAGGCCGGATCGCGACGCTCGGCGGCGATCCGTACACCGTGACCCCCGAGCTGCTGGCGAGCATCGGCGACCCGGTCGGCCAGTACGCGATGGCGGACCCGTGGGCGTACCTGCCGTCGAACTACGGTCCGCTCGCGACCGTAACGGAGTGGCTGGCGTCGATGCTGGGCGGCGCTTCGGCGCTGCGAACGGTCTGGTGGATCGCCGTCTTCAACGGGGCGGCGTTCGTGTCGACCGCGGTGCTGCTGGACAGGCTGGCGGGATCCGACCGTGCGCGGCGTGTCCGCGTCCACCTCGCGTGGTCGCTGAACCCGATCGTGCTCTGGCAACTCGTCGTCGGCGCCCATGTCGACGGGCTGGCGGTGGCCGCGATGGTCGCGGCCCTCGCCGGGCTCACGGTCCGCAGGGGCAGAGGGGCGGCACTGGCCGGACTCGGCTCGGCGCTCGCCTGCGCGGCGCGGATCAACTACGCGCTCCTCGTCCCCGGCTTCATGTGGGGGCTGCGACATGATCGACGTCGTCTCGCCTTCGGCATTGGCGCGGGCGGTATCGCGCTGGCCATGGCCTTCGCCCCGTTCCTCCCCGGTGTGCTGTCAGTGCCGCTCGGCAGCCAGGGCACATTCGTCGCCGGCGCCTCCCCTTGGGCCCCCGTCTACGGCGCCCTCAGCACCGTGCTGTCCCGTCCTCACGCCAGGCTCGTCGTCACCCTGATGTCGGCGGGCGCCTTTCTGGTCGTGGCGGCACTGCTCGCCCGTGGCCTGCCCGAGCACTACAAAGGGTCCCTCGTCTCACGCACGGCACGTCCGACGGCGGTGATCTTCGTCGCCTGGCTGTTCACCACCCCGCACGCGGCTCCCTGGTATGACGCGGCCGCCTGGGCCTTCGTGCCGCTGCTCCCCGTCTCGTGGTTCGCGGTGGCCCTCCTGGTCCACACGACGCTGCTGTCGTTCGGCTACCTCTACCTCCCCGGCAACCCCATCCAGCCGGCGTGGCTCGCCCAGGTCGCCGAGAATGGTGCGTTGCACTACGTCCTCCCTGTCGGCCTCACCCTGACCGCGTTCGTGATCGCGGTGATCGGTCTGCGGCGCCACGGCGCGCCGGCCATCCTGACTGGCGGCCTGGCTGGGGCGCCCGTACGGGCGCTCACCCGCACGATCGGCGGCCCGGAGCCAGCGGTGAGAATCAAGACTCGGGCGAGGGCGGGACTCGAGCCGGGCGCCCGGGCCAAGGTCGCGATCGACACGGGTGGCGGCGCCAAGACAGGAGCCCGGGCAGGACCGAGGACACGTACCGGTGGGCGTGCGCCCGTCGCGGCACGAGCGTCCGCCGGCGGCCCCGCGGGCGGGACGAACGCGTCCCAGGGTCGGCGACACGCAGAACACCTGGGCGCCAACCAGCCCGCTTAGTACGGGTCCTCCCCCGCCTCCTGATGGGCAAGCGGTGCTTCCGGTCGTTTGAGAAAGTCGGCGACGGATGGCCGCCCCTTCTCGGCCGACCCAGTCGACCCAGTCGACTGGGTCGACTGGGTCGGCCGAGAGCGCGGAGCGTCCCCGCCCGTACCGTCTCCGTCAGAACCTCCCCGCCCGCCGTCGCCCCGGCCCGGGCCCACGAACACAAGCTTGTCGAAGACGATGTACCTGACGAAGAAGAGGACCACGAACGTCACGGCGTAAGTAGCTCCCACGAGCAACACCCGCACAGAGTGGTCGCCACTGACGGCGCCCGCGCGCGCCTCGACCAGCGTGGTCGTGGTGGCGCTCACCGCGATGCTGAAGACGACCACGGCGGCGTAGCGGGCTAGTTCACGCCAGCGGCGCGAACCGTCGCGCTCTCCCCAGACCCAGTCGCGGTTGAGGAAGTACTTGGGGACCGCTCCGGCGAAGAACGCGATCGCGCTCGCCATGGTGGGCGTGATGTGATCGAAGAGCGCGTACGAGAGCACGAACACCGCTTCGGCCACGACGGCACCGACGGCCGACCCGATGCCGTAACGGGTCAGTCGAACCACATGGTGGCTGCGCCGCAGCTGCCACGCTCGTTCGGCCCAAGACACGTGCTCATCCTAGGGCTCGCGGTCCCTGGCATGAGGCTTCCCTCAGGACCTGGGCGCCTATCGTAGACGCCACGAAGAACGCGCCAGAGGGAGTGGTCTCCTCCTCATCATCGCAGCTCAGAGCGGGTACTGGCGGCTGGAGCCCGCCCGGCACGCTCGCCGTCTGTTTGCGAATCGTTACGATGCCTGAGGCATAGTGAGGAGACGTTCGAACGTCTGTCACAGTAACGTGCCCGTTGCCGTCCTCGACTCGAACCATCACCGTGGAGGGGAAAAGCGTGCGTACTCTGGTTCTCGGGGGCGACGGCTACCTTGGCTGGCCGACGGCCCTTCACCTGTCCCAGGCCGGGCATGACGTAGCCGTCGCCGACAACTTCGTCCGTCGCCAATACGATTACGAGCTCGGCGTGCAGAGCCTGGTGCCGTTCGAAACTCTGCAGACGCGCGTCGCGACTTGGCAGGGGGTGACAGGTCGACGCATCCGGATGTTCGTGGGCGATCTGACCGATGCCGACTTCGTCCACGCCATGATCGGCGAGTTCCGCCCGGAAGCGGTCGTCCATTTCGCGGAGCAGCGCGCCGCGCCCTACTCGATGATCGACCGCAAGCACGCGGTCTACACACAGGTCAATAATGTTTCCGGCACGCTGAACCTGCTGTTCGCCATCGGCGAGATCGACCCCGACATCCACCTCGTCAAGCTCGGCACGATGGGCGAGTACGGCACCCCCAACATCGACATCGAGGAGGGGTGGCTCGAGGTCACCCACAACGGCCGTACCGACCGGCTCCTCTACCCGAAACGGCCGGGATCTTTCTATCACCTGTCCAAGGTGCACGACAGCCACAACATCGAGTTCGCGTGCCGCATCTGGGGGCTCCGGGCGACCGACCTCAACCAGGGGGTCGTCTACGGCCAGCGGACCGAGGAGACCGCCCTCGACCCACGGTTGGCGACGCGTTTCGACTACGACAGCGTGTTCGGCACGGTCCTCAACCGCTTCGTCATCCAAGCGGTGCTGGGTCATCCACTCACGGTCTACGGCTCTGGCGGGCAGACCCGGGGCATGATCGACATTCGTGACACCGTCGAATGCATCCGCTTGGCCTGCGAGAACCCCGCCGAGCGCGGTGAGTTCAGGGTTTTCAACCAGATGACGGAAAGCTTCTCCGTCGCCGAGCTCGCCAAGACCGTGTCCGACACCTACCCCAAGCCGGTCGAGGTCGAGTACCTCGACAACCCGCGGGTCGAGGCCGACAGCCACTACTACAACGTGGTCCACACCGCCCTGATGGACCTCGGCCTCAAGCCGCACCTGCTCTCCGACACCCTCCTCGAGTCTCTGTTCGACATCACGGAGGAGCACAGGCACCGCGCCGACCCGGCGGCCGTACGGCCCAGCGTCAGCTGGCGGGAACCGCGGGAACGCGGCTTCACGTGGGAGAGGTAGGCAGGTCGCGACCCTACAGCCGGAGACAGCGGGAGCCGACGAGGCCGCCAGCCTGCGGGTAAGGCTATCGGCATGAGCGAAGGTCCGGCAGGGTACGACCAAGCGGCGGCACCCCCAACGCGGGACGGGGCGCCCGCGGCCGGAGGGGAACACCGAGGGTTCGTCCCGTGAGCCAGCTGCCCGGCGCGTTGGCCGCCATCGCCCCGATCCTCGACCACTACGGGTACCTCGCGGTAGGCGGACTGGTGCTGGTCGAGGACTTCGGTGTGCCCTCACCGGGCGAGACCATCCTCATCGCGGCCGCCGTCTATGCGGGGGTCGGCAAGCTCAACATCGTGGTCGTGGGCGCCGTCGCCTTCCTCGCGGCGGTGGTTGGGGACAACATCGGGTTCGCCATCGGCCACTTCGGCGGGCGCCGGCTGGTGCACCGTTATGGCCGTTATGTCCTCCTCACCGCCTCGCGGATGGACAAGGCCGAGAGATTCTTCACCCGCCACGGCGGCAAGGTTGTCACCGTCGCCCGGTTCATCGAGGGCCTCCGTCAGGCCAACGGCATCGTCGCCGGTATCGCGCGGATGCACTGGTCCAGGTTTCTGGCCTACAACGCCCTCGGCGCGGCGCTCTGGGTCGCCGTCTGGAGCACCATCGGATACGCCGCGGGGACCCACATCAATGTCCTCTACGGCCAGGCGCATCGCTACGAGTTCTATCTCCTCGTCGCGGTCGCGGTCGCGGTCGCGGCCTTCATCGCGTACCGGCTCTTCACCCGCCTCCGAAGGAGGTGACCCGTGACCACGATCCGCGTTCGCGGTCGGGACGCGCGGGATACTGCGCTCTTGGACCATAGGATCTTGGGCACGATGAGGTGGTGGCTGTGCCGGAACGTCTCGTGGTGGTGGGTGGAGACGCCGCGGGGATGACGGCGGCGTCGCAGGCCCGGCGGCGCCGCCGTCCCGACGACCTATCGATCGTCGCGCTGGAAAGAGGCGGGTTCACCTCGTACTCGGCGTGCGGCATCCCGTACCTCGTGGGCGGGGTCGTCGCGGACATCGGGAAGCTCATCGTCCGGGACCCACAGACGTTCCGCGCCGATTTCGCCGTCGACGCGCGGGTCGGGCACGAGGCCGTAGAGATCGACCTGGATCGCCGCGCGGTACGCGCCCGGGACCTGAACGAAGGCACGGAGTACTGGGTGGGCTTCGACCACGTGGTCGTCGCGACCGGGGCGGTACCGCGCCGTCCCCACCTGCCGGGCGCCGACGCGAAGGGGATCCACGGCGTGCAGGTCCTCGACGACGCCGTGGCGGTCCAGCGCCTCCTGGACGAGTACGCGCCGCGCCGGGCGGTCGTGGTCGGCGGCGGCTACATCGGGCTGGAGATGGCGGAGGCCCTGGTACGGCGTGGGCTGGACGTCTCGTTGGTGGAGGCCGCGGCGCAGCCCATGGGCACCCTCGACCCCGACATGGGCTCGCTGGTCGCCGACGCCCTACGCCGCATCGGTGTGGCGGTCTACACCGGAGAGCCCGCGGAAGGCTTCGACGCCGACGGCGGGCGCGTGCGGGCGGTGACGACCTCCGAACTGACCCTGCCGGCCGACATAGTCGTGCTCGGCCTCGGCGTACGGCCGAACACCGCCATGGCGGAGGCCGCGGGGGTCCCGCTCGGCCCGGAGACCGGCGGGATCGGCGTCGATCGCCGCATGCGCACGTCGATCGGCGGGGTATGGGCGGCGGGCGACTGCGTGGAGAGTCGGCACCTGGTTTCCGGCGGGCCTGTCGTTGTCCCCCTCGGCACCCACGCCAACAAGCAGGGCAGGGTGGCGGGGATCAACATCGGCGGCGGTTACGCGACGTTCCCCGGCGTGGTCGGCACCGCGGCTGCCAAGATCTGCGACGTGGAGGTGGCCCGCACCGGCCTGTCGGAAGCCGAGGCCGAACAGGCCGGTTTCGCGACGGCGGGCGCCACCATCGCGTCCACCACCCGCGCCGGCTACTATCCCGGCGCGGTACCGATCACGGTCAAGCTCGTCGCGGAGCGGCGAAGCGGCCGGCTGCTCGGCGCCCAGATCGTCGGCGAGGAGGGGGCGGCCAAGCGCATCGACGTCCTCGCGGTCGCCGTCTGGCATGGCATGACGGTCGAGCAGATGATCGGACTCGACCTGTCGTACGCGCCGCCCTTCGCCCCGGTGTGGGACCCGGTGCTGATCGCCGCGCGCAAGACCGCCGCGCGCGTGCAGGAGCTTGGCTAACGTTCCGCGTCACGGGTGGGTCTGCGTCTCGTGGTCGTCGTGACCGGCGGGCTCGAGCTGGAAGGTGGAGTGCTCGACGTCGAAGTGCCCGTACAGGCACCCCTGGAGCTGGTCGAGGACCCCGCCGCCGCAGCTGTCCGTCATCGTCTCCTCGTCGACGACGACGTGGGCGGACAGGACGGGCAGCCCGGAGGTGACCGTCCACACGTGCAGGTCGTGTACGCCCCGTACGCCGCGGGTGTCGAGGAGGTGCCGGCGGATATCGGCCAGGTCGACGTCGGCGGGGGCGGCCTGCAGCAGGACGCGACCGGACGCCCGCATGAGCCGCCAGGCCGCCCAGGCCATCAAGGCGACGACGAGCAGGGACGCGGCCGGGTCGGCGCGGACGTAGCCGGTGAGGTAGATGACCAGGCCGGCGGCGGCGGTGCCCGCGAAGGCGTACAGGTCGGTAAGGATGTGCTGGAAGGCGCCCTCGATGTTCAGCGACCGCCGGTTGGCCTTGGCCAGCACCCAGGTGGCGGCGAGGTTGACCGCCACGCCGACGACCGCCACGACCAGCAGGGCCAGGCCCTCTACCGGCGGCGGGTTGATCAGCCGGCGGACCGCCTCATAGCCGATCAGGGCGGCGATGACCAGCAGCGTGACACCGTTACCCGCGGCCGACAGGATCTCCGCCCGCTTCAGCCCGTACGTCCAGGGGCCTTGGGCCGGCCGTCGGGCGAGGCGGATCGCCACGACCGCGGCGGCCAGGGCACCGGCGTCGGCGAGCATGTGGCCGGCGTCGGCGAGCAGGGCGAGCGAGCCCGAGATGACCGCGACCGCGACCTCGGCGGCCATGTAGGCCACGATCAGCGCGAGGGCGGCCCCCAGGTACCGCTGATCGGCACCGGCCGATACCCCGTGCGCGTGCCCGTCCCGCCGGTCAGTCATCGCCGGTCGCGTGCGCTTCCAGATGCGCGGGGGCGGCGTGGTCGGTGTGGGTGAGCGCGAGGGCGAGCAACATCCGTACGTGTGCGTCGTCGAGCCGATAGTAGGCCATCCGCCCGGACCGGCGAACCCGCACCACGCGGTGCGCGCGGAGCAGCCGGAGCCCCCGCGAGGTCGCGGACTCCGACTGCCCACAGACCGCGGCGAGGTCGCATACGCACATCTCACCTTGCAGCAACACGGCCAGGACCTTCAGCCGGCCCGGGTCTGCCAGCAGGCCGAACACGTCGGCGAGCCCTTCGACGGTGGCCTCGTCTGGGATGGCCTCGCAGACCCCCGCCACCCGGTCGGCGTCGACGACCCGGACGGCGCACGTCTCGAGGCCGACGGCGGACATGCCCTCGTTTGCACCATCGCGCATACATCGCATTATATGCGTGTGGGAGCTGACGGGCGGCAGGCCAGAGCGCAGGCCGACGGCGCCCGTCAAGATCCGCATCTGAGGTCCAGAAAGGCAGTATTCTCCGTGGTCCGACCAACGGCGCGGATCATGGCTCAGCGGAACCCGGTGCACCCGATGTCGCGATCTGCCGCAGCGAAGCCATGAGCGGCCGGAGGAGACCAAAGGCGTAACGGTGTCGAGACTCTGGAGATCCGCGGCTCAGGCCTTCCGCGTCCTGTGGCTCCTGACGAGGCGCACGCTCCGCGAGGTCTTCGCCGACCGGATCCTCGGCCTGGCGGCGCAGGCGGCCTTCTGGTCGCTGCTGTCGCTGCCCCCGCTCGCGCTGGTGCTGCTTGGCTCCCTCGGGTACGTCGGCGAGGGCCTCGGCCCACAGGCGATCGCGCGGCTGGAGACGACCGTGGTCGGTGCGGCCAGCGAGGTTCTGACCCCCGACACGGTGCGGGAGGTGGTCAAACCGTTCGTCACCCGCCTGCTCCTGCAGGGTCATCCCAACCTGGCGTCGATCGGTTTCGTGATCTCACTCTGGTCGGGGTCGGCGGCCATGGGCACCTACGTCAAGACCATCACCATCGCCTACGACATGGGTGAGCTACGCGGCGCGTGGCAGGGACGGGCGATCGGGTTCATCCTCAACATCGCCGCCCTGGCCGCCGCCATCGTCCTTCTCCCCCTCCTCGCGCTCGGCCCGGAGATCATCTCCGGTTTCGTCCGCGGCCCGGTCGGCGCCGCGGCGGCCACCTTGGTCCACGCGGTGTACTGGCCGGTGCTCGCGCTGCTGGCGGTGGCCGTCGTGGCAACGCTCTACCACGTGAGCGTGCCCGTCCGTACCCCCTGGCACAGGGACCTGCCGGGCGCGCTGCTCGCGGTCGGTCTCTGGGTCGGCGGGAGTCTCGTGCTGCGCGGCTACCTCACCTCCAGCCTGCGCAGCACGGACTACGGCCCCCTCGGTGCGCCCATCGCCGCGCTGCTGTTCCTGTACATCCTCGCGTTCGCGATCCTGCTCGGCGCCGAGCTGAACTCCGAGATCGACGCCATGTGGCCGGCCGACTCAACCGCGGAAGGCCGTCTGCGCTCCCAGACCGCCCGGGACAGGGCCCCCGTGCGCTCCAAGGGACGCGAGCCGGACCGCCCACGAAGACCTCCCTGATCACACGGGTGCCTCAGGCGATTGGCCGGGAACCTCGCGGGAGGCGAACGGCAGGACGATACGGAAGATCACGCCACGGCCGGGCGAGGTGTCGACCTCGATCGAGCCGGTATGGGCGTCGACGATGGCGGCGACGATGGACAGTCCGAGACCCGCTCCACCGCCGCCCGGTCGTCCACGTGCGGGATCGGCACGGTAGAAGCGCTCGAAGACATGCTCGGCCGCTTCGGCGCTGAGGCCGGGACCGCGGTCCGCGACCTCGCACAGAGCGAGGTCGCGACCGTCGCGGCGGGTGGCTCCGACGGTGACACGGACAGGCGTCCCCGGGGGCGTGTGGGTGACGGCGTTGCTGACCAGGTTGCCGAGGGCCTGGCGCAGCCGTGGTTCGTCGCCGCGCACTGTCACCGAGGCGTCCGTACCCTGTCGACCCCGTACGAGGTCGACAGGATGGTCCGGGGTCGTGTCCTGGGTGTCGAGGACGACGTCGGCGGCCAAGCTGATGAGCTCGATCGGCTCGCTGCGCAGCGGTCGCTGCTGGTCGAGGCGGGCGAGGAGCAGGAGGTCGTCGACCAGCACGCTCATCCGGGTGGCCTGGTCCTCGATCCGGCGGACCAGTTGGGTCGCCGGGCCGCGATCTGTCGCGCGCCGATGGAACTCCGCGAAACCGCGGATCGACGTCAGCGGGGTACGCAGCTCGTGGCTGGCGTCGGCGACGAAGCGGCGCATCCGCTCCTCGGAACGGCGGGCGGATGTCTCGGAGACCGCGCGGGCACGAAACGCCGCCTCAACCTGGCTCAGCATGCCGTTCAGTGCCCAACCCAGCCTGCCCACCTCGGTTCGCGGGTCACGGGGCGGGATACGGCGATGCAGCTCTCCTCCCGCGATGGCCGCGGCGGTCTTCTCTATTTCCGCCAGCGGACGCAGGCTCGCCCGCACGAGGACGTACCCGGTGCCCGCGAGCCCGGCGAGAACGATGACCCCGACGGCGACGTCGATGGCCACGAGCCGCCGCACGATGCTGTCGACCCCTCCGAGGCCGACGGCGACAACCAGTATGTCGCCGTCGTCCAAGGATGTGACGAGGACCCGCCAGTGTCGCCGGGGGTGACCCCGCGCGGACACCGTGAAGGGCCGGTCGGTGTGCAGCGCGGCTCGAGCGCGGGTCGCCGGTACGGCGGGCGGCGTACGTCCGCGACCGAGCGGGTTCCACACCCGGGCCACCCGGTCGCCGTTCGGGGCGAAGATCTCCGCGAAGTACGCGCTGGGCAGCAGCTGAGGTGCGGGACGGAAACCCTCGTCGAGCGAACGGCTGACCGCGACCAGCTGGTCGTCGGTCCGCGCGACGAGGTAGGCCCGCAGCAGGAGGGTGCCCGCGGTCTCCGTGGCGACGAGCGCGACGGCCACGAGGACGAGGACGGCCGCCACGAGCCGGACCCGCAGCGGGGTCCGGTCCCACCTCGACCGGATCATGCGCTGAAGCCCGGATCGCACGGCGGTCACGGGTCACCTTCTGGGGACGCGGAGCATGTACCCCACCCCGCGCAGCGTGTGCAGCAGCCGCGGCTCCACGGTGTCGACCTTTCGCCGCAGGTAGGAGATGTAGGTCTCCACGATGCCGGCGTCCCCGGCGAAGTCGTAGCTCCAGACATGGTCGAGGATCTGCGCCTTCGACACGACGCGGCCCGCGTTGACCATGAGGTAGCGCAGCAGCGTGAACTCCGTCGGGGACAGCTGAAGCGGGGAGCCGGCCCGCCACGCCTCGTGGCTGTCCTCATCCAGCTCCAGGTCAGCGACGTGGAGTCGGGCGAGGTCCGCGGGGACGCCGCCGGTACGCCGCAGCACCGCCCGGATACGAGCGACCACCTCTTCGAGGCTGAACGGCTTCGTCACGTAGTCGTCTCCGCCCAGCGTCAGTCCTGTGACCTTGTCCTCCGTCGCGTCCTTGGCGGTGAGGAACACGACAGGCAACGGTCGCCCGTCGGAGCGTAGCCTGCGGACCACGTCGAAGCCGTCCATGTCGGGGAGCATGATGTCCAGCACCATCAGGTCCGGCGCCTCCCGCTGGGCCGTCTCGAGCGCCGCCCGTCCGGTCGTCGCGCTCGCGACCTCGAAACCGGCGTAGCGAAGGCTCACGGCCAGCAGCTCCACGATGGTCGGCTCGTCGTCGACGACCAGCAGCCGCGTCCGCGCCTGTGCACCGCGCACCGGTGAGGGTGGCCTCACGTGCGTCTCCTTCGTCCGGATTCTCAGCGCATGTTAAGGCCAAGCCCAGGCCGGGTCCAGCTTGGTCGACGATAATCGTGCAGGTGCCCGGGCGGCGTCCATTGCGGACGGTCGCGGCGTACAGCACGGTCACGTCGAGCCCGTGCGTCGCGGCGAGGACGGGGTCGAGCGTCGGCCCCACGGCCACGACCGTCCCGCCGCTCCCCCGCATGACCACGTGGAGCCGGCCGGGCCGGACCGGCCGGGACCGGGCGTTGCCCTGGCTGGTGAGCCGCACGTAGGCGCGCCCGTCCCCGCGGACGGCTTCGCGGAGCAGCGGCTCCACCTCGTCGGGATGCCCCGGTACGTGCACGGTCCAGTCCGGCAGAGTGTCGATGAGCGCGACGTCGCCGGGTGCCTGATGGGTCCGCCCCGACGGGGCCGCGTCGTACGACGCGCCGATGCTCACCAGCACCGCACCCACATCCTGATGACCGAGGCCGAGCTTGACCTGCTCGAAGGGCCGCTCGACGAGGAACGGCGCATAGGTGTGGACGATCGGCCGCAGCCCCGCGAGGGCGAGCCCGCCGGCGACGCCGATCAGCAGCTGCTCGCGGATGCCCACGTTCAGGACGCGGTCCGGGTGTCGCCGCCTTGCCGGCTCGAAGGCGTCGGCTGAGCTCGCACCCCGTGCCGAGCACGACCCGCGACGTCGGAGATGCTCGGCGCGTTCGGCGCAGTCGGCGAAGTACGGCAGCATCTGCGCCGTCGTCATCTCGCAGGGGAACGGCGCGAACCACACCTCCAGGCCGGCCTCGGCCGCGTGCTCACCCGCGACGCTCAACCGAGCCGGGTCGCCACCGGAGATGCGCACCGCCGTGCAGCGCAGGTCCTCGGCGACGATCCGCATCTCGCGCCGCACGACCTCGGGGTCGAAGGACTCGCGTGAGCAGTGTCCGCCGGGGGAGAAACCGGTGTCGTAGTTGATGCCCTTGCCGCGCAATGCGGATCCTCTCTGTCCGCGCGTGCCAACGGTGGGCCCGCGCTCGCCTTGGTGTCAACCTAAACTGACACCAAGGCGGCTGTGGTTGTCAAATGTAGTTGACGGCTCCGCACCATCCGAGCGTGCGGTAAAGGAGCGCGCGATCAGACGCGTCAAGGCAGTAGGAGGCCAGGTCAGCGGCCCGACGAGTCGCCGATCCAGTAGTCCTTGATGTATTTCTCGCCTTCGTCGCAGAGGAACGTGACGAGGTGGCGTACCTCGGGGTGCCGCTCCCGGTACGTCTTCGCCGCCAGCATGTGGGCCCCCGACGACGGTCCGACGAACAGGCCGTGCTCGCGGGCGAGGCGCCGCATCTCCGCGATGGCCTGCTCGCTGTCGATCGGGATCATCTCGTCGACCTCGGCGGCGTGGCGCCCGAAGATGCCGGGCACAAATCCGTCGGAGATGCCCTCGATGAGGTGGTAGCCGACCTCACCGCAGAGGATCGTGCACGACTCGTTCGGCTCCACCCCGATCACCCGACACGCCGGGTTGGCCTGGCGGAACGCCTGCCCGACCCCAATCAGCGTCCCGCCGGTTCCGACGCCCATGACCACCGCGTCGGGTACGACGCCGGCCGGGAGCTGGCGCAGCACCTCGGGCCCGAGCCAGGTACGGTTCTCCTCGACGTTCCACTCGGAGTCGAACTGCTGCGGCGCGAAGTACCCCGGCCGCTCGCCGAGGCATCGGGCGATCTCCAGTGCGTCGTCGACATGGAAATCGCCGACCGTCATCACCTTCGCCCCGAAGGCCCGCGAAATGGCCGTACGCTCCAGGCTCATGCCGTTGGGCATCACGACCAGCATCTTGTAGCCCTTGGCGGCCGCGACCATGCTCATCGCGTTGCCGGTGTTGCCGCTCGACGCCTCGACGATCGTGTCGCCAGGGCGCAGCAGGCCCTCCCGTTCGGCACGCTCGATGATGTACGTCGCGATGCGCGCCTTGATCGAGCCCGACGGGTTCAGGAACTCCAGCTTGACCCAGATGTCGTCGACCGCGATGAGGGGCGTGTCCCCCACGCCGTCGAGGACCGTGGGCGAGCCGGCGGGACGGGCCGGCGGAGCGGGGTGTGCGAGCGTGCTCACATCTCCTCCTAGACGGGCGCGAGCCGGCGCGGGTCGAAAAGCTCGACGGGATGAGAGGTCGACCCGTCGACCGCGAGGTCCGCGAGGATCTCCCCCACCACGCTAGCGAACTTGAAACCGTGCCCGGAGAAGCCACACGCGACGGTGACCCGGTCATGTGCGGGGTGCCGAGCGATGATGAAGTGCTCGTCGGGACTGACCGTGTACATGCAGGTGACGGCGTCCACGAACCGTCCCGGCAGGGTCGGGATCCGCGGTGCCACGAACGCCCGCATGTCCTCGACCTCCTCGGGGTGTACCACCCTGTCGATCGTGTCCGGCGTACACGGCTGGCCGCCCCGGAAGAACGCCACCTTGGCCGCGGGCTCCGGCTCGCCCAGCGCGGGGAAGCCGTAGAACTGCCGCCCGCCTGTCCCCTCCCACACGAAGATCGGGTGCCGATCCGGCAGGTACGGCCCGGGGCCGCCGGTCGGCGCGAAGAAGAACTGCGCGTACCGCTCGACGCGGAAGCTCACCCCGAGGTCGGCCAGCAGCTCCGGCGCCCACGCGCCCGGGCAGACCACCAGCTCCGCCGCGGTGTACGCGCCGTCGGGGGTGCGAACGGTCACCGAGCCCCCGCCGGCCCGCCATTCCAGCACCGGCTCGTCGTACCGAAGGTCCGCGCCGGCACGCTCGGCCAGCCGGAGGTGGGCGGCCACACCGGACTCGGGGACGACGAACCCGGCCTTCGGCTCGTACAGCCCGACGGTGTCGTCGTCTGGCGCCATCGTCGGGAAGCGCCGGCGGATCTGCGCCGCGTCGAGCAGCTCGTGGTCGAGCCCCCACTGCTCGGCACTGCGGACGCTGCCCGCGACGGTACGGGAGTCGGGCGCGCCGATCATCAGCCCCCCAGTGATCGTGAGCACGTCGCGGCCCGCGTCGCGCCGCACCTGCTCCCAGAGCTCGTAGGCGCGCAGCACCAGCGGCACGTACGCCGGGTCCTCGAAATACGCCTGCCGGATGATCCGCGACCCGCCGTGCGAGGACCCCTGGTCGTGGGCGGGCCAGAACCGCTCCAGCCCGAGGACACGCTGGCCACGCTCGGCGAGCCGGTACGCGGCGGCGCTGCCCATGCCGCCGAGCCCGACCACGATCACGTCGTACACCGATGGCACTGCCACCTGATGCCCTCCTTGCTCCGCATCCCGCCGATCTTGAAGTTATTGACCTCTCCCGGGCCACTGAGACAGCAATATCTTCAAGATCGGCGGGGTTGTGGGTCGCCTCATGCGCGGATCCGCGTCATCTCGGGGTCGACCAGCGGCTCCTCGGCCACGACGGCCGGGATCCGCTCGCCGAAGTACTCGATCTCCACCGGCCGCCCCGGCACGGAGACCTGGGACGGCAGCCAGGCGTACGCGACGGTCTTGCCGATCGTGTACCCGCAGTCCGCGCTCGTCACGTACCCGACCGGCCGGCCGTCGGCGTACACCGGCTCCTTGCCCATCACCACGGCCGTGGGGTCGTCGCTGGTCAGGCAGGTCAGCCTGCGAGCGACGGGACCGGCCCGCTCCAGCGCGGCCCGGCCGACGAAGTCGCCGCAGTCCATCCGCACGGCGAAGCCGACCCCGGCCTCGTACGGGGTGTGCTCGGTCATCATGTCGGTGCCCCACGCCCGGTAGCCCTTCTCCAGTCGCAGGCTGTTGAACGCGGCGCGGCCGCCGGCGATCACGCCGAGCGGCTCGCCGGCCCGCCACAGCGTGTCCCACAGCTTCGGGCCGAGGTCGGCGGAGGTGTACAGCTCCCACCCCAGCTCCCCCACGTACGACAGGCGCAGCGCCAGCACCGGCACCTCGCCGATGTACGCCCTGT
>JBOHCT010000103.1:0-14684 GCA_050699055.1 Streptosporangiaceae bacterium
GCTCGACCGCGTACTCGATGCCCCTCTTGAGGCTCATCGGGTTCGCGCCCGCGGCGACGTTGCGTAGACCCTCACGCGCCAGCGCCTGCGCCAGCACAGTGGCGGTGGTGGTGCCGTCACCGGCCACGTCGTCGGTCTTCTTCGCGACCTCCTTGACGAGCTCGGCGCCGATCTTCTCCCACGGGTCCTCGAGCTCGATCTCCTTGGCGATGCTCACACCGTCGTTGGTGATCGTGGGGGCGCCCCACTTCTTCTCGAGGACGACGTTGCGGCCCTTGGGGCCGAGCGTCACCTTGACGGCGTCGGCGAGCTGGTTCATGCCGCGCTCGAGGCCACGCCGGGCGTCCTCATCGAACGCGATCATCTTCGATGCCATACGGTGAGTCCTCCCGTTAACAGGTGAGGGACGCGGATCGAGCGACGCCCGCGACGGACGGCCCCAGGCCTACCGGGGCCTCGCCATCCCGATCTCGCGCGGTATTATCACTCTCTATAGGAGAGTGCTAGCGCCATCTGTTTAGCACTCTCCTCCTCAGAGTGCAACTGCGCTGGCGTCCGACGCAACGCCCCGCCCATGGTCCGGTTCCTCAGACACCCGGCCGCGTACCGTACACGTGGGTCAGCCGCCCGCGACCGCGGGGATGATCGACACCATCGACCCGTCGGACAGCGGAGTGTCGAGGCCCTGAGCGAAACGGACGTCCTCCTCGCCGACGTAGACGTTGACGAACCGCCGGATCCGCCCCTGATCGTCGAGCAAGCGCCCCCGGATGCCTGGATGCTGCCCCTCGAGCCGCTCGATCAGGTCACGCAGCGTAGCGCCTTCCGACGACACCTCCGCGACGCCCCCGGTGAGGTTCCGCAGGATCGTCGGGATACGCACGGTCACGCTCATGTCAGTGTCCTCCTCCAACGCCGGTGCACGGGCAGAGAGCCTGCCCACTCACCCGGACGGTGCGCAAACACGTTCTCAGCCACCCATCGCCCCCGAGTGCTCTCCGATCCCCGTCTCGCGGAAGGCATCCAGCGACGGGGGGATCGTGACGGTCGGGCGGGCGGCCCCCTCCACGGCATCGAGCGTCTTGAGTCCGTCGCCGGTGTTGAGCACGACGGTCTCCGCGTCGGGGTCGAGCCTGCCCTCGCTGAGCAGCTTGCGCAGGGCGGCCACCGTCACGCCGCCCGCGGTCTCGGGGAAGATCCCTTCGGTCGAGGCGAGCAGGCGCATCGCCGCCACGATCTCCTCGTCGCTCACGTCCTCGACGGCTCCGCTCGTCCGGCGGACGATATCGAGAACGTAGACCCCGTCGGCGGGGTTTCCGATCGCGAGCGACTTCGCGATCGTGTCGGGCTTCACGGGTCGCACGACATCATGTCCGGCCTTGAACGCGGCGGAGACCGGCGAGCACCCGGCGGCCTGGGCGCCGAAGACGCGGTACGGCCACTCCTCGACCAACCCCAGTGCGGCCAGCTCGCCGAACCCCTTGTCGATCTTGGTCAGCTGGGATCCGGACGCGATGGGCACCACGATCTGCTCCGGCAGCCGCCAGCCGAGCTGCTCGGCGATCTCGAACCCGAGGGTCTTCGAGCCCTCCGCGTAGTAGGGCCGGAGGTTGATGTTGGCGAACCCCCAGGGCAGCTCGCCGGCCACCTCGGAGCACAGTCGGTTGACGTCGTCGTAGGTGCCATCGACCGCGACCAGCGCCCCGCCGTAGACGGCGGTCGTCACGATCTTGCCGGCCTCGAGGTCACGCGGCACGAACACGCAGGAACGCATGCCCGCGCGCGCGGCGGCCGCCGCGACGGCGTTCGCGAGGTTGCCGGTGGACGCGCAGGCGAGCGTGTCGAAGCCGAGCTCGCGGCCGGCCGCCAGCGCCACGGCCACGACGCGGTCCTTGAACGAGTGCGTCGGATTGCCGCTGTCGTCCTTGATCCACAGACGCCGTATCCCGAGGGCCCTGGCCAAGCCGTCGGCGCGGACGAGCTTGGTGAGGCCCGGGTGCAGCCCGGGGCGCCCGGCGATGTCCGCCGGCACAGGCAGCAGGTCGCGGTACCGCCACAGCGACAGGGGCCCGGCCGCGATCCGCTCCCGTGACACCTCGCCGACATCGTAGGCGATCTCGAGTGGCCCGAAGCACATCTCGCAGACGTACCGGGCGCCGAGGTCGTAGGTCTCCCCGCACTCGCGGCAGCGGAGCGCGCTCGCGGGGCCGAAGGAACAGGCGGGACTGTCTGGGCTGTCCACGGTCTGCTGCGCCATGAAGCGAGGCCTTCCATCCTCATCTTTCCCACCGGCGGTCGCCGTGGGCCGGAGTTGGCACCTGCCTCGGGCGGCCTCGCATCGTCACGAGAACACTGGCACCCGTGGTGGTTGCCGGGGCTTCGCAGGGCCGGTCCCTCCACCCCTCTGGATGAGCCAGAGCACACCGATCACGAAGGCCTCACAGGTAAGGTCTCCGCTGGCGCGCCCTCTCGGTATCTCGATATGCAGTTATCTCACCGCAGACTCTACCTGATGGGCTCGCTCCTAGTGTCCGGCCGGTGGGGCCTGCGGGTGGGGTCGAGAAACACGTGCCGCACCTCTGGGAAACGCTCGCGCAGTCGCCGGTCCGCGTGCTCCGCCGCACGCTCCGCGTCGTCGCCCGTCAGCGAGTTGGACAGATCGATGCGAGCGGCGACCAGGACCGACTCCGGCCCCAGCTGCATGGTGAGCAGGTCGAGCACGTCGACGATCCCGTCCACCCCCGCGATCTCCGCGCGGATCCCGCGCTGCAGCTCGGGTGGTACGGCCTGCCCGACGAGCAGGGCCTTGCTGTCGCGGCCGAGGACGAACGCGAAGCTGATCAGCTCGAGCCCGATGACGATCGACGCCGCCGCGTCGTACACCGGGTTTCCGGTAACCAGGTGCAGTGTGATGCCAAGGGCCGCGATGACGAGCCCGGCGAGCGCCGCCGTGTCTTCGTACACGACGGTCTTCACGGTCGGGTCGGCGCGCTTGACGATGAACCGCATGAACCCGAAACCGGCCTTGCGTGCCTCGCCGTGCACCTGACGGACCGCCCTGGTCCACGACACGCCCTCGAGCACGAACGCGACCGCGAGGACGGCGTACGCGACGATGACGCCGCCTTCCTCACCCCCGGGGCTGGTGAGCCGCTCGACGCCCTCCAGGATCGAGAACAACCCGCCGGCGACGAAGATGCCGACCGCCGCGAGGAACGTCCAGAAATAGCGTTCCTTGCCGTAGCCGAAGGGATGCTCCTCGTCCGGCGGTCGTCCGCTCAGCTTGAGCGAGGCGAGCAGGAAGACCTGGTTCATCGTGTCGGCGACCGAATGCGCGCCCTCGGCGAGCATCGCGCTCGACCCGGACAGCACCCCCGCGACGAACTTCGCGACCGCGATGGCCAGGTTCATCGACAAAGCGATGAGTACGGTCCCTCTGGTCTCCTGCGCGGCCACGCTGGCACGGTACCCCGGGATGGGCGGGACCGAATGAAGAACCCCGCGGCCGTCCGCGCCTGGCGAGCGGCGTGGGTCGTCACATGCCCTAATCTCGGCCCATGAACGCCCGTGCGGGTAGAGCCACCGTCCTCGTCGCGTCCAACAGGGGCCCCGTCTCCTTCTTCGTCGCGGACGACGGCGCCCTGTCGATGCGACGCGGTGGCGGCGGCCTGGTGTCGGGGTTGTCGGCGGTCGCCGGCGAAGCCGACGTGGTCTGGGTCTGCGCCGCGCTGTCCGACCCCGACAGGCGCGCGGCCCGGCAGGCTCCAGGCGGACGCCTGGATCGCGCGGGCTACGATACCGGCGGCGCGGCCGTACGGATGCTCGACATCCCCGCCGGTACCTTCCACCGCGCGTACAACGCGATCGCGAACTCCACCCTGTGGTTCGTCCACCACATGCTGTACGACACGCCGACGCGGCCCCGCTTCGACGCCCAGTGGCGCAAGGAGTGGGCGGCGTACGAGGAGTACAACCGTGCGTTCGCCGACGCGCTGGCCGAGGACGCGGCACCCGACGCCAAGGTGGCGGTGCAGGACTATCACCTCGCGCTCGTGCCCCGGATGCTGCGCGAGCGCCGGCCGGACCTCAGGATCGCGCACTTCTCACACACGCCCTGGGCGCCACCCGATTACTACCGGATGCTGCCCGACGACGTCGGCCGCGGCCTCCTGGAGGGCATCCTCGGCGCCGACCACGCCGGCTTCCTCTCAACGCGCTGGGCCGGAGCGTTTCTCGACTGCTGCGTGGATGTCTTGGGGGCAGCGATCGACGAAGGTGTCGGGGAACGTACTGTCGCCCTGCGGGGACGTGTCAGCCGTCTGGGGGTCCACGGACTCGGGGCGGACGCCGACTTCCTCCGCGCCCGGTCGCGGGAGCCTGACGTGCGGGCGCGCTACGACAACCTGACCGACCTCATCGGTGACCGCAGGCTCCTGCTCCGCGTCGACCGCACCGAGCTGTCCAAGAACATCGTGCGTGGCCTCGCCGCGTACCGCGAGCTGCTACGGACCCACGCCGAGTGGCAGGGACGCGTCGTACATCTGGTCTTCGCCTACCCCAGCCGACACGACCTGCCCGAGTACAGGGAGTACACGGCGGCCGTCCAGCGGATCGCGAGCGAGATCGAGGACGAGTTCGGCACCCCGGGGTGGGACCCGCTGGTGCTGGAGGTGAACGACGACTTCCCGCGTTCGCTTGCCGCGTACCGGCTCGCGGACGTTGCCGTGGTGAACCCGATCCGCGACGGCATGAACCTCGTCGCGAAAGAGGTTCCTGTGCTCGCGGAGAAAAGCTGCGCGCTGGTGCTGTCACGGGAGGCGGGCGCGGTCGACGATCTCGGGGACGACGCGGTACTCGTGAACCCGTACGACGTGTCGGGGACAGCGGAGGCGATGCATGAGGCGCTGTCGATGCCCGAGGGGGAGCGGCGGGCACGGGCGCGCCGGCTGGCCGACGCCGCGACGGTCCTCCCCCCGCGGCGCTGGTTCGCCGACCAGCTCGCCGCCCTCGACCCCTGAGGACCGTCCCCTCCCCCTCCCGTGTCGAGCGGAACGTTCCCCTTCCCGCGCCGATCTTGAACCTATCGCGGCCGCGACCGGCCGGGAGACGTCAATAAGTTCAAGATCGGCGGGTGGGAGGCGGTCAGGGGGAGTCGAGCGCCCGGGCCAAGGCGTCGAGGAGGGCGACGACCCCCTCGGGACCGTCGACCACGAGGTCGGCCCGGTCGGCCAGCGCCCGTACCTCCGCGGAGCCGCTGCATACGGTGACCCCCCACACGCCTTCCTCCCGCAGGTCATCGACGGCGTCGTACGCGGCGAGATCGCCGCGATCGTCACCGGCGTAGAGAACTGCCCTGGCCCGCCGCTCGGCGACGAATCCCCGCAGCGCCGCGCCCTTGTCCATGCCGCGGGAACGCAGCTCGAGGACCATGCGCCCCGGCTCGAGCACGAGCTCCGCCCGGCTCGCCAGCGCCGCGAGCGGTCGGCGCAGCCGCGCGATGGCCGCCTCCGGATCGGAGGTCCTCCGAGTATGGACCGCGAGCGCGGAGCCCTTGTCCTCCACGCTCGTACCCTCCGGAGCACCGTGCCGAGCGAGAAGCCGCGGCAGCTCGGCACGGACGACCGCGACCCCCGGTGGCGGCTCGGGTGCGCGAACCTCGCGGGTCTCGGCATCCCAGCGCTCGCGGCCGTACTGCCCGAGCACGGTCAGCCGTCCCGGGACACCAGCGAGACCGCCGTAGGCGACGGCGGTCGCGGCCGGCCGTCCGGTGATCACGACGATTCCGGCGACGCGCGGGGCCAGCCGACTCAGCGCCGCGGGGGCGGCGGGATGGGCGCGCGCGGCTTCCGGGTCGACGACGATCGGGGCGAGGGTGCCGTCGAAGTCCAGCCCGATGACGGCGTGCGCCGACTCAGCCAGGAGGGCCGCGAGGCCGGCCCGGCCTTCCTGCGTGGCCGGCGCGGGGATCTTCGCCGGCATGTCACGCCTGAAGGCCGAGGCGGCGAGCCGACCGCGCACGCTGGCGGGTCGCGCGCATCCGGCGCAATCGCTTGACCAGCATCGGGTCGTGGGCGAGCGACTCCGGCCGGTCGATCAGGGTGTTGAGAAGCTGGTAGTAGCGCGTCGCCGAGAGGTCGAAACGCTCGCGGATGGCCTGCTCCTTCGAACCGGTGTAGCGCCACCACTGACGCTCGAAATCAAGAATCTCGCACTCGCGTTCGGAAAGGGCCCCAGAGGTACCCGGCACGTACATGCGTCCCTCCGCGTCGACGGCTCGGATGCCGCACGCCGCCGGGTTCGCGCCCGGCGGGGAAACATCCGAGGTCATGCTACGTGGCGAACGACACCGGAGTACCGCGCACATGCTCCGTGTCGTCACTTAGCCTCGAAGGGTGGGTTCGTACTCGTGCCTCTCCTTTCTCACCGATTACGGCCTGCAGGACGGATTCGTCGCGGCGTGCCACGGCGTCGCCGCCAGGCTCGCGCCCGACGTGCGGGTCATCGATGTCACGCACCTCGTTCCACAGGGAGAAATCCGTCGTGCGGCCGCGGTGCTCGCTCAGACCGTGCCGTACTTCCCGCCGGCCGTCCATGTCGCGGTCGTCGACCCCGGGGTCGGGACGTCGCGGCGGGCCGTCGCGCTCGAGGCCGGCGACAGCCTCTTCGTCGCACCCGATAACGGCCTGCTCTCATGGGCCGCCGACGCGTTGGGTGGAGTGCGGCGGGCACACGACATCACCAACAGTGACCTTTTCGTCCACCCTGTCTCACGCACCTTTCACGGCCGCGACATCTTCATGCCGGCCGGCGCGCGCCTCGCCGCCGGCCTGGAGCTCGCCGACGTCGGGCCGGCCGTCCCGCCCGATCAGCTCACGTACCTGCCGACCCCCAGGAGCCGACTCGCTGATGGCTACGCCTGGGGGGAGGTTGTCTCCGTGGACCGCTTCGGCAACATCCAACTCAGCCTCACCGCGGAACAACTCGGCCGGCTCGGGATACGCGTCGGTGCCGGACTGGTCCTGAAGGTCGCGAGTGGGACGTACAGGGTGTCCTATCGCGACACGTTCGGGTCGGTCACACGGGGCGAGCTCGTGGCGTACACGGACTCGGCCGGACTCGTCGCGGTCGCCGTCAATGGCGGCGACGCGGCCGGACGGCTCGGCCTGCCTCCCGGTACCGGCGTGTGCGTCGCCGCCGTAGACCCCCGCGCACGGGTAGGTCCCCTCCCGGGCGGATTTCCCTCGGGATGACACGCCATGCACAGGTGTGGACCGTGCCACGCATGGGTACCAGATGGAAACAAACGCCGCATAAGGGGGGAGAGGTCATGGATGGAACGGTCAGGCGCGAACCGGTAGGCCAACGACATTGAGGACTCGGCAGGGCCGGCCGCCCCCGCCGCCCTTGCCGTCCCGGCAGGTGTGCCACCGGCCGTCAGCGCGGGCCAAGTGCGTGCCGTACGCACACCCAAGGGTCCACCCGGGTCATCCGGGAACGGGACCCGCAGTAGAAGATCTGGTCCCTCGTCGGGGGCCTCCTCTTTCCTCGGGCGGAGGAGGAACACATGTGGGCCGCTTTGGTCTTGCCGTTCCTGCTTCTCGCTCTCGTGCTCTGCCTGGCGCGGATCGAGGAACGCCTGTTTCCTCCCGCTCCGGCGGAGCACGAGGCCGCGGAGCAGCCGGCGCGGCTTCCAACGTACCTACACGCGGAGCCTTACCCGCGACATCCGAACGGCGGCAGCCACGTCGGTGTCGCGCACGTGAGGGTGCCGCAACGACAGCACGCACACTACAGGGGGTCGCACCGTGCGTCGGCTGGCGCACGGACGCTGCGACACCGGGACACGCGACGCCCAGCTACCCGGGGCGGCACATGAAAGAGCGCCCGCCCGGTCATGTCACGTGCCTGACGGGCCGAGCAGGTAACAGGCGACCGCCGCGGCGGATGCGACGTTCAGCGAGTCGACGCCGCGGGTCAGCGGTATGCGCACCGCGAGGTCGGCCTCGTGCAGCCACCGGGAGGAAAGGCCGTCGCCCTCCGTCCCCAGGAGGAGTGCGCACCTGTCATCCGCAGCGGGCGCCGCCACGTGGATCGGGGCCGCGTCCTCCGACGGCGTGAGCGCGAGCAGGCGGAACCCCCGCGCCCGCAGCTCCGCCAGCCCATCGTGCCAGCTGCCCAACCGCGCGTACGGCAAGGAGAAGACGGCCCCCATCGACACCTTGATGGCGCGTCGGTAAAGCGGATCGGCGCAGCGCGGCGCGAGGAGCGCGCCGTGGATGCCGAGCGCCGCAGCGCACCGGACGATGGCCCCGAGGTTCGTGTGGTCGACGATGTCCTCGCAGACGACAAGCCGGGAAGCGTGCGCCGAAACCTCGGCGACCGAGGGAAGAGGCAGTCGGCCCATGGAGGCGAGCGCACCACGATGAACATGAAACCCTGTCACGCGCTCGGCCACATCGTCGGCGACAAGGTAGACGGGGGCACTGGTCTCGTCGAGCACGTCGGCGAGCGAGCGCAGCCACCGCCGTGTGACGAGAAACGACCGTGCGGGGTAGCCGGCCCGCAGCGCACGGCGGATGACCTTCGCGCCCTCCGCGATGAAAAGGCCGTGCTCGGCCTCCAGGCTCTTGCGCAGCTCGACGTCCCGGAGACGTACGTAGTCGCCGAGGCGGACGTCGTCCGCGCCGTCGATCGCGATGACCCGTGCCACCTGCCCAGTCTCGTGCCTCAGGAACGAAGGCCACGGCGCCGGCCGCATTCTGGCGCGTTGTACAGTGCGGGCGCGAGACCGGGCGACGGCCTCTCGGCGGCCACGAGCGCCGGGCCCCATATGTGTCGGGACACAACACCGCGGCGTTACACCGATGGCCAGTTACGGTCAGGAGCGCACGCGGCTCTGGGCCTTGCCGACCGCCCGGTCCGAGACTAGCGTCAACGGCCAGGAAATATGGAGAATTGTAGGTTGGAAATTGGCGTATATCATTTCTTTTCCCCCGACGACGGCGCATTCAGCTTTCGCCGTTCGATGTCTGTCAGCCTTCGGATCCGCTGACCTGACCGGCCACTCTTCCGGCGGTGCGACACGTGCACGACCGTGTCTGTCTTCACCCAGACAGGCGCGCCCGTCCACATGAGGAGGTCTGCATGTCCTTAAGACGTTCTCGCGCGTACAGGTGGCGGCTGGCCGTCGCCGCTGGGGCCGGCATCTCCGCGCTCGCCGCCGTACCGATCGCGGTGCCCGTCGCACATGCCTCTCCAGCGATGGGTGGGTCGGCCAGGTCGGCCACGGCCGGCCAGCGGGTCGCGGCCGATACGCAGATGGTTCGGTCCATGGCCGACGATCTCGGCGTTACCCGCCCCGAGGCGGTGACGCGCCTGCGTAGCCAGGACGGTAAGGACGCACTCGCCGATCGGCTGAGCCGTGCGCTCGGGCCGAGGGCCGCGGGAGCGTTCGTCGACACCCGTACCCACGATCTCGTAGTCAACGTCACGAGCTCGCGGGCGGCCCAGCGGGTACGCTCCGCAGGCGCACGCGCCCGCCTCGTCGAACGGAGCATACCGCGACTCGAACGGGTCAGGTCGATGCTCGAGCGAAACGCCGTGACCGGCACCACGCTCGCCGTCGACGTCCGCTCGAACACTGTCGACGTCACCGTGCCCGCGAGCATGACGGGGGCGCGCGCGGACGGGTTCGTGCAGCGTGTGCGGTCCTTCGGCGACGCCGTCCAGGTCACCCGGGTCCCCGGGAGTCCGCGCCCGCAAGCCCTCTACGGCGGGGAAGCGATCACCGGCGGCGGCGCTCGCTGCTCGACCGGCTTCATCGCGCAGGGCGGGGGAACCGAGTACGTGCTCACGGCGGGCCACTGCACCGGCGAGATCTCGTCGTGGAGCAGCAACGACGGCTACGTCGGGCCGAGCGTCGATTCCCACTTCCCCGGCACCGACTACGGGCTGATCCGCATCGACGGCTCGGTCGACGCCGTAGGGCAGGTGCTCGACAACGGCGGGACGTACGAGATCACGCACGCCGGTAACCCCCCGACCGGAACCTACGTCTGCAAGACCGGCTCCACCACAGGCACGACGTGCGGGCGCATCCTCGACTACGACGTCACCGTCAACTACGCCCAGGGCACGGTCCGCGGGCTGATCGAGACCGACGTCTGCACCCAGGCCGGCGACAGCGGCGGAGCGTTGTTCGCGTCCGGCAACGAGGCCGTGGGCACGGTTTCCGGCGGCACCACCGTCGGCTGCTCCAACTCGCAATTCCGCTCCTACTTCGAGAACGCCTCTCAAGCCCTGAACGCTTATGGTCTGACCCTGGAGTGATCACGCGACTCCACCGACCGGAGGACTCGCCGTCCGCGCCGTGACGCAAGGGCCGCTACGGTGCGGGCGAGCGAGTTCTCGCCACGATGAGCGAAAGCCGGGTCCGGGCGGCGACAGGCACATTCGATGGTGCCCGGACGCCATGGCGACTCGCTTTCGTCATGTTTTGTCCCCGCCAATCGGGGCACGGAACCACGCGTGCGGCGAGTGCGACGAGCACTGACAGGCGTGGCGGTCCTGGCCCTTCTCGGCGCGATCGTCGCTGGCGGCGTGGGCATCGGCATCGCGAAGGTACTGCCGAAGGATCGCCTGGGCTATGCCCCACCGCCTTCCCGCTCCGCTCGTCCCCAGTCACCGGCCACGTCGCCCACCACAGCACCGACGAAGCGCGCCCCCACCCCGAGTCCGAGCACAAGCCCGACCCCGACGCGCGGACCGCCCAAACCACTCCACGTGGCCAGCGCGAACGCCTACGACCCGCTCGGCGACGGACAAGAGTACGACGGGCTCGCTCCGCTCGCGATTGACGGTGACCCTGGCACCGCGTGGCGCACGGAGCGCTACGACACCTCCACGCTCGGCAATCTCAAGGAGGGGGTGGGCCTGATGCTGGACCTCGGCCGCCCGCGGTCGGTCCGGAAGGTCCAGCTCACACTGATATCGGGCGGGGGCTCGGTGGTGCTGCGCGCGGGAGATGAAGACTCCCTCGACGCCCTGTCCGCCGTGAAGACGGTGAAAGACGCGCCGCGTTCGCTCACCGTCCGGCTGCAGAAAGGCAGGAGCGCGCGTTACTGGCTCGTCTGGTTCACCGAGCTTCCACCGGGCGACGGCGGGTATCGCGGTGGGGTGGCGGAGATCGTTCTGTCCGGTTGAGCCCTGCACTGAGCGAGCGGCTCGAACCTCAGGGCCGGCCCCGCCCTTGACGCCCCGCGCTCCGGGCCGTTAAGAAGGCCTCGTGGCTTCGGCGTCGGACATGACGCTCCCGGAGATCGACCATACCGACCCAAGCTTGGTCGGCGACCGGTTCCACGCCGAGTTCACGGATCTGGCCAGGCGGAGTTGGTTGGCCCGATCGTCGCTCGGATACGTGGTTCTCGAGCGCCAGGCGGTCAGCGACCTGCTCCGTGACCGCCGTCTGGTCTTCCCCGCCGTCCAGCTGCTCGAACTGCAGGGAGTGCGCGACGGGCGGATCCATGAGCGGACGAGAAACGGCATCATGGCCCTGAACGGCGAGGCCCACGCTCGCCTGCGGCGCCTCGTCGCCCCCGCGTTCGCCCCTCGGGCGGTCGAGAGGCTCCGCTCCCGGGTGGAAGATCTCTTGGCCGACCTGTGGGGTGAGGCCGCGCCGAAAGGGCACTGCGACTTCGTCTCGGCCATCGCCACACCCCTTCCGTCCCTCACCATCGCCGAGCTGCTCGAGGCATCGGGCGACGCCGAGCGGCTCGCCCACTGGTCGGGCATGCTGCAAGCGGTGTTCGACCTTGACCTCGCGGGGCGGCGGACGGCGATCGAGCGTGCGTACGACGAGGTGCAGGAGTATGTCCTGCGTCTGCTTCGCCAGCGACGCCGGCGCCCCGGGCCCGACCTGGTCTCCCACCTGGCCACCGCCGAGGTGGGCGGGGAGCGGCTGACGGACCAGGAGTGTGTCTCTCTCGTCGCGGCGGTGATCGCCGGGGCCACCGATACGACGCAGGCCCAACTGGCCCACGGCATGCGACTGTTCATCGAACACCCGGATCAGTGGGAGCTGTTGGCCAGCGACCCCGACCTGGCTGGGCCAGCCGCCGCCGAGGTGCTGCGCTTCGAGCCGAGCACGCCATTCACCGCGCGGTTGGTGGTCGAGGGCCTCACCTACCGTGGGATCTCCTTCCCCGCCGGCACGGTCCTCTTCGCGTGCGCCACCACGGCCAACCGGGATCCGGCCACCTACACCGACCCGGATCGCTTCGACATCGCCGCCGAGCGCGGCGGCGCACAGCCGTTGACCTTCGGCGCTGGTGCGCACTTCTGCCTGGGCGCCAATCTGGCCCGCATCGAACTCGAGGAGGCTTTCGCATTCCTCGCGCGCCGCATGCGTGACCCCCGCTACGACGGCAAGCCCGTCTTCGGCCCGCTCGGCGGTATTTATCGGATGAAGGCTCTGCCCATCCGTTATTCCGTCGACTTACTGTATTGGCCGCAGCCGTCAACGTACCCAGCACCGTAGATGAGACTCGGCCGGGCTCTGCGCGGTCGTCGACGACGGCAAAGCGCTCCAAGGCCGGTACTACAGCGACACTTTGCGTCAGATGCTGACGGGCGCTCCATGATCGCGAAAACATGTCCTCGTCATAGGACGTAAGAGTCTTCGCGATCATGGAGGTCCAACAGGGTGCTTCTCGCCGAGGTCGCGGATGTGCCTCCGGGACAGGCTCCCTCACACCGCGCCACGACTTCCGGAACCACGTTGCCAACCAGCACGGACCGCCGTCACACGGTCTCGACGCGTGTCAGGTCGCTGACCACAGCGAGACTTTCACGTTGCAGCTCGACCAGGTCGCGGGTCTCATCGGGAGCGATCCATCGGGCGAAGGCCGTGCTGAACACGGACACGACGAGATCGGCGGCCAGGCGAGCCGGCACCTCGGCGACCCCGCGAGCGGCGAGCACCGCGGTCATGGCCTGGGAGAGCTTCGCCAGCTTGAGCGACTCCCGTTCGCGCAGCTGCTCGTTCGCGGTGATGAGCTCGTTCCGCGCGCGTGCGTGATCCCGACCCCGCAGATCCTGCAGCGCTCCTCCCCCGGCATCCAGCGCAGCGACCAGCAGGTCGGCCAGGGACGCGTCTGCCGGTGCGCCGGCCATCGCGTCGGTGAACAGTGCCTCGAACTCCTCCTCCTCGCCGGCGAAGAGCACCTCACGTTTGTCCGCGAAATGCCGGAAGAACGTCCGTTCGGTCACCCCGGCCCGCCCGGCGATCCCGGCCACCGTCGTCGCTTCGTAACCGTTCTGCGCGAACTGCTCCATCGCCGCTCGCTGCAGACGATCTGACGCCCCGGGTGCCCACCGTGCCATGCCCGCATCGTAGCCGGACCGCACACGTGATGGCAGATGCTGACATCACATGCTAAGCCCCACGATGTCAGTCCGTGACATCATTAAGGGAGAGTGAACACCCGATGCACGTCTTCGTCACCGGAGCATCCGGATTCATCGGCCGTGCCGTCGTCGCCGAGCTCATCGCCGCCGGTCACAAGGTAACCGGCCTGGCCCGATCCGAGGAATCGGCGGCCGTCGTCACCGACCTCGGCGCCGCCGTCCACCACGGCGACCTCGACGACCTCGAGACGATCCGCCAGGCAGCGAAAGCGGCCGACGGCGTGGTCCACCTGGCGAACAAGCACGACTGGGCCCACCCCGAGGTCTCCAGCCGCGCCGAACGCACCACGGTCCAGGCGATCAGCGAAGCCCTGGCCGGATCGGACCGGCCGTTCGTATTCGCCTCGGGCACCGCGATCGCCAACCAGCCTGGGATGAGCCGCCCAGCGACCGAGCAGGACCGCGTTCCCGGCGCCGGGCCCGACTCACCGCGCGGCGGCGCCGAGAACCTCGCGCTGACCTACGTCGAGAGAGGAGTACGCGTCGTCCCCGCCCGCTCCGCCCCAACCGTGCACGGCGAAGGCGACCACGGCTTCATAGCCGTCATCGCCCAAGCCGCACGGCGCCGCGGGGCGGTTCCCTACGTCGACGACGGCGCCAACCGCTGGCCGGCGGTGCACCGCTCCGACGCCGCGCGCCTGGTCCGGCTCGGGCTCGAGAACGCACCCGCCGGGACGAACCTGCACGTCACCGCCGAAGAGGGCGTGGCCTTCCGGCAGATCGCCGAGGCACTCGCCAGCCGGCTTGGCGTACCAGCCGCCTCGGCGCCGGCCGAGCAGGTCGCCGAGGAAATTCCGTACGTCGGCCGCTTCGTAGGCGCCGACATCCCCGCGACCAGCACGATCACCCGCGACCTGCTCGGCTGGCGGCCCACCGGCCCCATGCTCCTGGAAGACATCGCCGCTGGCCACTACGACCAACCCTGAAGCGCACCCACTTCGGAGCACATCTTTCGCATCGGAGGACGTCCAAGGCATGGCCACGTACGACGGCACGAGCACCGTGATCACCGGAGCTAGCAGCGGGTTCGGCCTGTCCACGGCGCGGCTTCTCGTCGAGGGGGGAGCGCGTCCTGATCACCGACCGCGACAAGGCCAGGCCGGATACCGCCCGCGAGCAATTCGGTGCGGGGTTCCCGAAGGCCGCAAGGTGCCTGCTCTCAACGCCCGGACTCGTTGTGGATCGCCCGATCCGAAAGCGCCGCGGACGATCAGTTGTGC
>JBOHCT010000104.1:0-14528 GCA_050699055.1 Streptosporangiaceae bacterium
CTTCCCCGACGGAGCCGCTAGCCGCAGGACACGCGGTACAGCTTCCCGCTGGCGTGGGTCACAGTGAAGCCCTGGTCGGCGATTTCATGCGCGTAGTCGTGGGTGTATACGAACACGTGCAGGTCACCCGGTACGGTCGTCCGTATCCACTCCAGCCGCATCGACTGATGACCCAGACAGTACTTGGCGAACCGGCCGGCCAGGGTCGTGTTGGCGTCTGGTGTGAGCTTCCCCATACCCAGCTCGACGTATTTGTGCTCTCGGTGACCGCGGCGGTCGGGGACGAGGAAGTAGTTCATCTCCTGGAAGCCGTCGTAGGTGGGCGTGAAGACGATCGAGTTCCGCGGCATGGCGGCGAGCGTCCGGGCGATGACCTGCCTCGTGTTGTCCCCGCTCAGGTCCACCTGCGGGTAGTTGACGACGGCGAGCCCCAGCGGGGCCGCGATGGTGAGGGCCACCGGCAGGCGGCGGGCCCACAAGGCGCTGAAGACACCCCGTGACAGTCCTCGGGAGACCCCGCGAGAGGCGGTGCCGGAGACGGTGCGACGCGCGAGCCTGTTGCCCACCCATCGGGCGAGGTCCTGGAGGCCGAGGGTGATCCAGATGCCCAGCATGATCCAGGTCACCTGGTAGAAGACCTGGGCGTCGGTGACGACGTAGTCGGTGGCGAAGACCGCGACCGCGAGCGCCCACAGCCCGGTCAACCAGGCGACCTCGCGACGCCGGCGCCGCAGGATGACGAAGCCCCAGATCCCGATCGCCGTCATCACGAAGAACTGCAGCCACATGTGGTAAAAGGCGAACGGGACGCGCTGGACGGCGAACTCCCACGCGGAGTACCCGAACATGTCGTGCTGGAACGTCTGCGCCGTGATTCCGGCCCAGAAGCTGCCGAGGTCGTGGATGTCGAGCTCGACGTACGGCGTGCGGGGGTCGAGGCTGCGCCACACGATGTATCCGTACGTCGACAGCGTGAGCAGCCCGCAGCCCACGAGGACCGCGATGTTGCGCCAGCGGAGCAGTACCCGGTAGCCCCGGGTGAGGTAGAGGAAGACCGCGAGGCCCGGGATGAGGAACAGCCCCATGGGGTGGTTGCTGAACGACAGCTCGAACGCGCCCAGACACGCGAGCAGCAGCCACTCTCGCCGCGTCCGCATCCAGGCCAGCAGCAGGGCGAGCTCAACCGCTACGAACAGGTTGTTGAGCGGGTAGACCTCCGCGATGATCGACTGCTGCCAGAACAGCCGCGACACGCAGATCAGCAGAGCCCCGACGACCGCCATCCACCGGGTGGCCTTGAGCTCACGGAACACCCGGACGAAGACGGCTCCGGTGATCACGGCGATGATCGCCGACAGCAGGTTGGCCTCCCACGCCGGGTCGCTCGCCGGGATGACGTGGACCCACGCGGCGTTCAGCATGAGGTACAGCGGTTCGCCGGGAGGGTGACCCGTGCCCAGCACCACGCCGAGGTAGCCGAACTTCGCCGTATCCATGGCGAAGCCCACCGACGGCAGCAGCGTGCGTACGTAGAGCACAGAGAGAACGGCTGCCACGAGGACGTACGGCGACCCTCTGAGGAGGAGGGAAGGCAGACCCCCGGACCGCGACGACGGCTTGGGCCCGCCCACGCGGTCCGGGTCACGCTCGACGGTTACTGTTGCCACAGCCTCTACCCATAACACTCTCGTGTCCGGGACCGGACGCCTATTGCCCAATGTGGCGCGACGTTCGCGCCAGGACCGCGGGGGCCCGCTGCCTCGGGCGTGTACGAGGTTGTTCGTTCCCGGGGGCGTGGCGACCATGCTCGAGGAGCGCCGCCAGGCCCAGCGCCCCCGCGACGGGCAGCAGGGTCACCCCGGGCAGTTGGTAGCGCCAGGAGAACTCGTAGGTCGCCGCGGCGAGCAGCAGGCCGACCGCGGTGACAGTGTAGAGGAAGCAGGCCGCGTTCACGCCCGACCGCCGCGCGCGGCCCAGCCCCACCGTCCCCGCGAGGCCCGCCAAGAGCGCGAAGCCGAGTACGGCGCCGGAGGTGTAGCCCCCGTGCAGCTGGTACGCCCGGAGGAACGACGCCAGCGGCTTGTTGACGTACGGACCTTCGCCGCCGTAGGCGTCTACCACTGCCGCGGTGTCGTGCCGATACGTCCGGTAGTGGGTCTGGAACTGCCAGAACGACACCGGGACGTCGCCGGGGTAGCCCCTGCGGCGGGGCGCGAAGCCCTTGAGGAAGTCGCGCCCCACCACGCCGAGGTAGTCGAGTGGCTGCTGCAGCATGACGCGCCTGGCGAAGTCCTTCAGGATCGCGTCCTTGCCCATGCCGGGAGGCGCTGTGTACACGCGCGCGGGAGACTCGGGAGACCAGACGAAGGCATTGGTCACGAGCCGCTTGGCGGGCGGCTTGCCAGGGCAGAGCGGCCGTTCGTACGAGGGGAACGAGATCGCGGAACAGTCGACGAACCCCGCGACCCGCGCGTAGCGGACTCGGCCCCCCATGTCGCTGAGCCCCCACGTGCCGTAGCCGTGGTGGTACCACGCCGCGTACCCGACCACGGGCGCGACGAACGTCACGAGAAGGAGCGCGGCGTGCCCGACGCGCCGCCGCCACCCGGGCGCCTTCGCGAGCGTGACCAGTACGGCCGGCAGGACGAGGATCTGCCCGACCAGGCGGACAGGGACGGCGAGCCCGAGGACGAGACCAGCGACGGCCGCACGGCCCGAGGCCGGGGCCCGGCGCCACGCGAGGACCGTGAGCCCCCCGAGCAGCAGGAGATCGAACAGCGTGTCGGACATGACCATCTGCTCGATCTGCAGCTCGTAGGCGTCCCACAGGATCGGGATCGCCGCGAGCGTGGCGAGCCATCGCCGGACCCCGAAGCGCAGCAGCACGGTGTAGGTCAAGACACCCATCGCGAGGCCCATGAGGTGCTGGACGATCGGCACGACCGCGAGGTCGGGTACGTACAGCAGGGCGCGGAGGAAGACCGAGTAGCCGACGGGGCGCGGCGCGCCCGGGTCGAGGAAGTAGGAGTTGGCGAGGTAGTGGTAGGAGTCCTCGAAGAGCAGCGCAGGCCAGTACGCCAGCTGCGTGACCACCCTGAGCCCGAGGCCGACCGCGAGCACGACCAGGAAGGGGGCGTGCCTGCGGGAAGTCGCGGTCAGGCGCTTGTAGAGGGTCACCGATCGAATCGTACGGCGGGAGACCGGCGCCGATGGCGAGGAGTTCGGTAGTGTCCACCCCCGAGCGTTTCCTGTGGCGGGCCGACGAGCGGGACACGTACGAGATCGCTCGCCTGACGGGGCCGGGCTCGATCAACCGCACCGACTCGCGGTGGCGGGTGCACGGCGCCGACCTCGGGCACATGTTCGAGCACGACGGGGCCCTCTACATGGTCTTCGGCGACACGTTCGGACCGTGGGGGAGAGGACGCCGCTGTAACACGTTGGCGTGGGCGAGCGACCCCGACCCATGGCGGGGGATGGTGTTCGACGGAATGGTGACGGACCGGCGCGGCCGGGCAGCCGAGCTGATCGGCACGGCCGCGGTCCCTGGTGAGGTCGTGACGGTGATCCCCACGTACGGCGTGTCCGCCGGCGGCCGGATGGTCCTGCACTACATGGCGGTGCGCAGATGGGGCCCGCCGGGACGTTGGTGGGTGAGCGGGTCAGGGCTCGCCAGCTCGGGCGACCACGGTCACAGCTGGCGCGTGCACGGAGTCTGGTGGCCGGGCGGCGGTGGGTTCGGGCAGGTGGCGATCGTGCCGGAAGGGGCCTACCTGTACCTCTTCGGCATCCCGGCAGGCCGGTTCGGCGGCGTACGGCTGGCGAGGGTGCGGGTGGGCGACGTCTTGGACCCCTACGGCTACACGTACTGGAACGGGCGCGGGTGGGCACGTGAGGGGCTGGCGGATGCGGTTGTCGTTGTCGAGCCGCCGGTCGGTGAGCTCTCCGTACGCTGGAATCCCTATTACGCGCGATGGCTGATGACGTATCTGAACCATCCGGCCCACGCTGTCGTCCTCCGGACCTCGCGGGCGCTGACCGGCCCGTGGAGCGACGAGTCTCCGGTTGTCACGGCGACGCGGGTACCACGGCTCTATGCGCCCTACATCGCGCCCGGCTGGAACGACGGCCCGGACGTCTTCTTCACGCTGTCCCGGTTCGACGTCTATGACGTGTTCTGGTGGCACACATCCCTCGTGACCAGGTAGGTCCGCGGGCCCCGCAGCCCCATGACCCGTTTCCGCGGTCTGGCGGCGCAGTATTCTCGTCCCTTCCGACCGCGAGAACGGAGATCAACGGTCGGCGGTCACCACGGGACGGGACCTGGAGGCGCCCTCCGCGAGCGCCCGCTCGCGCTGCCAGGTACCAAGAACGACCCGCGCGTAGTGCAGGCCGTAGAGCATGTTGTGACCCTTCTTGCTGACGCCCGCGTTGCGCTGGCGCATGGTCGCCGGGCGCTCCACGACCCGGAAGCCTTTCGCGATCACGCCGATCAGCAGCTCGGAGGCTTGGTACTGCGGCTGGGTGAGCGTCACGGCCTCCGTGACGTGGGCCTTCATCGCGCGGAGGCCGAACGAGGTGTCGGTGACGCGGTGGCCGGTGAGCCCGCTCACGAGCCACGCGAACACGCGTACTCCGACGTGTCGCACCGGGTCTGTCGTCTCCTGCCGCCCCAGCCGCCGCGAACCGGTGGCGAAGTCGGCGTCGCCGCGTACGACAGGTTCGAGGACAGTGGCCATGTCGCCCGGGTCGTACTGGCCGTCGGCGTCGGTGGTGACGATGTACCGAGCCCCTGCCTCGCGGGCCACGCGGTACCCGAGCCGCAGCGCCGCGCCCTGTCCACGGTTGACCGGGGCCACGCACGCGTACGCACCGTGCGCCCGAGCGATCCCCGCGGTGTCGTCTGTCGCGCCGTCGACGACCACCACGATGTCGGTCGCCAGCCCGCAGAGAGTGTGGGGCAGCTCGCCGAGGACCCCCGCGATGCTCTCGGCCTCGTTGTAGGCCGCCATGACGATCGCCACTGGTGCCAGGCGCGGGTGCTTGTAGGCTTGGTGGAAGTCCCACAGCGCCGCCTCGTCGGCCGGGTCGAGCCCGGCTGAGCCGGCCCCGGACGCGGTCACCTGCTGCCTGGTCACGTCGGTCACCCTCCGAACCCCGCGTACCCGCCGGTGGCCTCGAGCAGGGCGGGGGGTTCGCCGCCGAAGTCGCGCCAGACCGAGGCCAGACCGTCGGAAAGGTCAATGTCGGGGTCATACCCAAGACGGCGGGCTCGGGTGATGTCGACGACGACTGCTGGCATCTCGCCGGGCTTAGCTTGCACGTGGCGGGTGGGCAGCGCGGAGCCGGTGGTCGATCGTACGGCTTCCACCAGGTCGAGGACCTCGACCGAGTGTCCGGAGCCGACGATCAGCGGCCCGCCGTGCTCGGCCTGCCACACCGCGCCGAACGCCTGACACACGTCGTCGAGGTGGACGAGGTCGCGGGACTGGTGACCGTCGCCGTAGATGTCGACCTCCTCGCCGGAACACGCCGCGCGCATGAGTCGGGGGATGAAGCTGTCCTTGCCCCGCATGCCCGGGCCGTAGACGTTGGTGAGACGCAGCGCGCAGGCCCGCATGCCGTAGGTGTGGGTGTAGGCGGACAGCAGCATCTCCGCCGCGGCCTTGGAGCCGCCGTACGGCGTCAACGGACGCAGCGGCATGTCCTCGTGGATCGTCTGCCGCCCCACGTCGCCGGTGACGGCGTTGGTCGAGGCGAACAGGAAACGGCGCACGTCATGCTCGCGGCACAGCTCTAGCAGCGCCGCGGTCACGTCCACGTTGACCTCGTGGAACTCCACCGGTCGGCGCACCGACTCCAGCACCGAGGTCAGCGCCGCAAGGTGGATCACCCCGGCCGGGGGCGGCTCGAACGCCCGCCGCCGTACCGCGTCGTCGCGGAGATCACCCACGACGGTGGGAACCTCAGGATCGGGAAACGGCCGCAGGTCCGCCACCTTCACCCGCGCCCCCACCGCCCGCAACGCGCGGACCAGCCCGGTACCCACAAAGCCACAGCCCCCCGTGACAAGGAACCGCTCTCCTACCAAGCGATGGGCGATCACGATCTCCCCAGTGTCTGCTTGTGAACCTCGCGGGCGTCGGCCCTGCGGGCTGCCTCCTGGCTTCGGTTCACGCGCTCCCGAGACTCCGAAATGTTTCGCCCCCATGGCTGCGCCCCGCCATCCCCGATGGCCCTGCGGGCATCAGCCGCCTCCGGCGGCGCCTGGCTCCTCGGCCCTCGGACGCTCCGCTCGGGAGCCTGCAGCTTCCCCACGCGACTTCTCCAAACACTCTCTTGGCGTCATGGTTGACGGTCTCACAGACGCCCAGAACTCGGTCGAGGTTTACCGGCGTCAGAGGTCGGTCAGAAACGGGCGGACAGGTGCGTTCAGGTGTGTTACCCCGTCCGGCGGATGCGGACTTCCCCCGGGGCCTGCTTACTCTAACGTAGACCAACGCGTCGTATCGCATGATCGCGCGCTTGGCGAGACGGGCGTGTCGTGATCGCCGAGCGGGTGTTTCTGGTCGTGCTGGAACGGCGCTCCGGCAGGACAGAGCATTTTCAGACCAGTACACAGGGCACCACAGAGCCAGGACGGGAGGAGCGGTCACGCGGCCGAAGGTTGGCGTACCGGCGTTCGCGCGGCGTCATGGAGTCTTCCTCGTCCTCTTGGCGCTGGGCGTCGCGCTGCGTGTCGTCGTCCAGCTCGCCTACCGCCCCGCGATCCTCTACATCGACTCCTTCGGCTACCTGACGAACGCCAAGGACCTCGACCCCACGATGTGGCGGCCGGTCGGGTACGACGCGCTGATGGTGCGCTGGCTGCTCGCGTACGACGACCTGTCGCTCATCACCGCTGTTCAGCATCTGCTGGGCCTGGGCATGGCGGTCGCGATCTACGCGCTGCTCGTGCACCGCGGGGTGCGGCACTGGGTGTCCGCGCTCGCCGCCGCGCCGATCCTGCTCGACGGCTACCAGCTGCAGATCGAGCAGAACGTGATGTCGGACACACTGTTCCAGGCGCTCCTGCTCGGCGGGGCGGTCCTGCTCGCGTGGCGCCGTACCCCGCTCTACACCGGTGTCGCCCTTGCCGGCCTCCTCTGGGGACTGTCGGTCACGGTACGGCTGATCGGCGAGCCGCTCGTGCTCGCCGGCGTGCTCTACCTGGTGCTCGTCTTCCGCGGCGTCCCCCGCAAGGCACTCGCGAGCGGGCTGCTCGCCGCCTGCTTCGCCGTGCCCTTGGTCGTGTACGCCCACTGGTTCCACGCGTGGACGGGTGAGTACGGGCTCAACACCAAGAGCGCCATCGTCCGGTACTCACGGGTGGCGCCGTTCGCCGACTGCGCCCGGCTGCCGGCGCGGCCCTCGTACCTGCGTGCCCTGTGCCCGGACGCGCCGCCCGGCCAGCGTCCGGGGGTCGACTACTACGCGCACTCCCCGGCCTCCCCGGTCATGCACGTACGACTCCCGCCAGGCACGGAGCGGGAGGAGGCGCTGCGCACGTTCACGAGGGACGTTACCCGGGCCCAGCCCGTCGACTACGCCGCGGCGGTCGGGCGCGACTTCGTGAAGGGGTTCGCGCCCGTACGGACCACCTCGCAGGGGGACGTGTCCCTGGAGCGGTGGCGGTTCACCCTGACCTACCCCCACTACCCCTGGGGCGACCCGGCGTGGGTGGCCCGCCATTTCGGTGGCGGGGAGAAGCCGCACGTCGTCCGGCCGCTGGCGACGTTCCTGCGCGCGTATCAGACGTACGTCTACACGTGGGGCACGCTGCTCGCCGCCACCCTGCTCGCCGGGCTGCTCGGGGCGGCCGGCCTGGTCCGCGCCCGCCGCTCGGGACTGCGAGCGGTGTCCCTGCTGTTCTCGCTCGCCGGCGGCGGCATGCTCCTGGCGTCCGCGACGTTCGAGTTCTCGTGGCGCTACGAGCTTCCCGCGTTGGTGCTGCTGCCCGTTGCCGGGGTGCTCGGCATCACGGCGATCGTGAGCCGTCGGCCGGGCCGCTGCGACCACGGCCGGAACCACGATCCCGACCAAGACCCGGACCACTGTGCCTGCGAGCCCGCGGACGGTCGGGCCCGCCCGTCGGGCACCGTCGCGGGTAGCCTGCGTAAACAGTCGACGCGTTCGGGAGAACGGACGTGACAGCAATACCTGAGGGGCGACCGGGGCGGCCTGACGGGCCGGGGAGCCCCCCGCGGCGGCGTGTCGTGGCCGCCTTCGACGTCGACGGCACGCTCACGCGGCGGGACACGCTGCTGCCGTTCCTCAGCTACGTGTGCGGTCGAAGAGCACTCGCCGCCTGTCTGCTTGGCCGCTCGGCGCGGCTCGGTGTCTCGATGGCCCTCGATCGCGATCGCGCCCGCGGGCGGGTCAAGGAGTCAGTGCTGCGCGACCTTCTCGCCGGCCGGCGGGACGACGACGTGCGGGAGGCGGGTGAGCGGTTCGCCGGGCGGCTCGTCGATGGTCCATGGCTCAGGCCCGATACGTCCGAACGCTGGCGGTGGCACCGGGAGCTGGGTCACGAGGTGGTCATCGTCTCCGCGTCGCTCGAGGCGTATCTCATCCCTTTCGCCGCGCTGATCGGAGGCGCGGAGGTGCTCGCGACACGGCTGTCCGTGGGTGACGACGGTAGGCTCACCGGTGGACTCGAAGGGATCAACTGCCGAGGCCCGGAGAAGCTCGCCCGCCTGTGCGCGTGGAGTCGCGGAGACGTATTCGCAGGAGTGCCGGGAGAGGGGCCCAAGGAGGAGCCAGAAGAGAAGGCGGGGCCTGGCTCGCCGGCCCGATTTCACCGGCCGCTTGGTGATGGGATCGAGCTTTGGGCGTACGGTGACTCTTCGGGTGACCGTGAGCTGCTGGCGGCAGCCCAGATGGCCCACCGCATCCGCCGCCGAAGGCGGCTGCCCTCCCGTCCCGCTCGAGAGAGAAGCCCGTGACGTCCGTCGAGACGAAGGAGACGGCTCCGCGGCGCCCGGGGGCCACGTGGCTGACCCTCTCGCTGGGCGTCCTGCGGGCCTGCCGGCCGAAGCAATGGATCAAGAACGTCCTTGTCATCGCCGCGCCGGGCACGGCGGGGGTGCTCCTCTCCCCCCACGTCGTCCTCGATGTGGGACTCGCGTTCGTCGCGTTCTGCCTCGCCGCGAGCGGCACGTACCTCATCAACGACGCCGTTGACGTCGAGGCCGACCGCCGGCACCCGGAGAAGCGGCACCGCCCGATCGCGGCGGGTATCGTGCCGGTGCCGTTGGCCATCGGCGTCGGCGTGGGGTGCGTGATCGCCTCGCTCGGGGTGTCGGCGCTGACCTTCAGCTGGCGGCTGCCAGCCACCATGGTCGGGTACCTGGTGCTCACGACCGCCTACACCGTCTGGCTCAAGCACATCGTGGTGGTGGATCTCGTCGGCGTGGCGGCGGGTTTCGTGCTGCGGGCGCTCGCCGGTGCCGCGGCGGCCGGCGTCATGGTCTCCGACTGGTTCCTCATCGTCGCGTCGCTCGGCTCGCTTTTCATGGTCGCCGGCAAGCGTGAGGCCGAGCTGCGTGGCCAGCCCGATGGTGCCACGCGCGCCACCCTGGAGGCGTACTCGCACAGCTACCTGTCGTATGTCCGTGCGATGTCGTCGGGCGCCACGATCGTGACGTACTGCCTGTGGGCGCTGAGTCACCAGGGTGAGGGCGGCTGGTGCTTCTTCCTCAGCATCGTGCCGTTCGCGCTCGCCATCCTGCGGTACGCCATGCTGATCGACTCCGGGTCCGGCGAGTCGCCTGAGGCGATCGTGCTGCGTGACCGACATCTTCAGGTGTACGGTGTGCTGCTCATCATACTCGTCGCGATCGGGATCTATGCGATCTGAACCGCCGTCCGGCCGCCACTGCGAGCGAACCGCGCTGACCGGATGGGGGCGCACCGCGCCGACCGTCGCGTCCGTCGCGCGCCCGCGTTCCACGCAGGAGGTCGCGAAGCTCATGGCGGCCGCGCCGGGGCGGGGAGCGATCGCGCGCGGGCTCGGCCGGTCGTACGGCGACGCCGCCCAGTCCGCTGGCGGGCTCGTGCTCGACTGCACCGCCCTCGCCCCGAACCGCGCCATCGACCCCGAGTCCGGTGTCGTCACGACTTCCGCCGGGGTGAGCCTCGACGCGCTGCTGCGTGAGCTGGTCCCGCTCGGGTGGTTCGTGCCGGTCACGCCCGGGACGCGCTACGTCACGGTCGGCGGGGCGCTCGCCGCCGACATCCACGGTAAGAACCACCACGTCGACGGCTCGTTCGGTGCCGCGGTCCTCTCGTTCACCCTGGTCACGCCGGGTGGCGAGGTGCGGCGTGTCACGCCCGACGACGACCGGGAGCTGTTCTGGGCCACCGTCGGCGGGATGGGCCTGACCGGCGTCGTCACCGAGGTGACGTTCCGGTGTGTGCCCGTCGAGACCTCGCGGATGCGGGTCGACATCGAACGGGCACGGGACCTCGACCACGCTCTCGAGATCATGGCATCGAGCGACGACCGGTACCACTACACGGTCGCCTGGATCGACCTGCTCGCCAGCGGCGGGTCCATGGGCCGCAGCGTGCTGACCCGCGGCGACCACGCCCGGGCCGACGAGCTGCCGCCGCGTGCCCGCCGCGACCCGTTCCGCTACGACCCGCGGCCACGCCTCTCGGCCCCGCCATGGGCGCCTCCGCGCCTGCTCAACAGGCTCACGGTCGGTGCCTTCAACGAGCTGTGGTTCCGCAAGGCACCCGAGGCGCGGCGCGGCGAGATCCAGGAGATCGCGGCGTTCTTCCACCCGCTCGACGGCATCCGCCGGTGGAACGCGCTGTACGGGCCGCGCGGCTTCGTGCAGTACCAGTGCGTGGTCCCGTTCGGCGAGGAGCAGGCGCTGCGCCGGATCGTGGAGCGGGTGTCGGGCAGCGGCATCGCGTCGTTCCTCGCGGTGCTCAAGCGCTTCGGCCCGGGCAATCAGGGGATGCTTTCGTTCCCCATGTCGGGCTGGACCCTCGCCCTCGACATCCCGGTCGGCGGCGCCGCACTGCCGGGGCTGCTCACCGCGCTCGACGGAGAGGTCCTGGCGGCGGGCGGGCGGGTCTACCTCGCCAAGGACGCCGTGCTCCCAGCCGAGCTGCTGCCCCGCATGTACCCCGAGCTCGACAGGTGGCGGGGGGTGCGCCGGCGGGTCGATCCCGACGGCGTGCTGCGCTCCGACCTCTGCCGTCGGCTCGACCTCTTATCGGACGCCAACAACCTCCGAGGTGACCAGTGAAGAACGCGCTCGGCAGAGTCGACTCCGTGCTGCTGCTCGGCGGCCGCAGCGAGATCGGGCTCGCCATCGTCCGCCGGCTCGTCCGGCACAGTGCCCCCGGGGGGGCCCGCCGCGTCGTCCTCGCGGCGCGCGAGGGCGCGTCGAACGAGGAGGCCGTCGCCGCGGTCAAGGCCGCTGGGGCCGATGTGGTCGAGGCCCTCTCGTTCGACGGCGTACGGCCCGAGACCCACGAGGACTTCGTCCGCGCCGCCTTCGAACGGTTGGGCGGCGACGCCGACGTCGTGATCTCCGCCTTCGGGGTGCTCGGCGAGCAGGACGCGTACGAGCGCGATCCCGTTGCCGCCGCCGACAGCGTGACGGCTAACTTCACCGGGCACCTCTCTGCCGGCCTGCACGTGGGGCGGCGGCTGCGCGAACAGGGCCACGGCACGTTCGTCGTCCTGTCGTCCGTCGCCGGCGTACGGGTCAGGAAGGCCAACTACGTGTACGGCTCGGCCAAGGCCGGGCTCGACGGGTTCGCCCAGGGACTGGGCGACGCCCTGCACGGCAGCGGCGCGAAGGTCATGGTCGTACGCCCCGGCTTCGTACGCACCAAGATGACGGAGGGCATGCCACCCGGGCCGTTCTCCGTCACCGCCGACGAGGTCGCGGGCGCGGTGGAGACCGGCCTGCGGCTCGGCCGCGAGACCGTGTGGGTGCCGGCGAAGCTGCAGGCGGTGTTCACGGCGATGCGGCTGCTGCCCCGCCCGGTGTGGCGCCGCATGCCGATGTAGCCGCGCGCCCTCGCGCTACGACAGCACGCGGAGGAGGACCGTCTCGGGCAGGTCGCGGAGCTGGTCGAGCATCTCCTCGGTGTAGTCGCTGCCGACGTCGACGATCACGTATCCGATCTCCCCGCGGGTGCCGAGATGCTGCCCCTCGATGTTGACGTCGTGCTTCGCGAGCAGGCCGTCGATCTCCGCGAGCACGCCAGGCGTGTTGCGGTGCATGTGGACGAGCCGGTGAGTGCCCGTACGCTGCGGCAGCGAGAGTTCGGGCAGGTTGACGCTGAGCGAGGTGCTGCCGGCGGCGGCGTAGTCGATCAGTTTGTGCGCGACGAACTGCCCGATGTCCTCCTGGGCCTCCTCGGTGCTGCCGCCGATGTGGGGCGTGAGGATGACGTTGGGCATCCCACGCAGCTCGGAGTCGAACGTCTCGCCCCGGCGCTTGGGCTCGTCGGGGAAGACGTCGATCGCCGCCCCGGCGAGATGACCGCTTTCCAGGTGACCGCGGAGCGCGGCCTGGTCGACGACGAACCCGCGGCTCAGGTTCAGGAAGATGGCGTCGTCCCGCATCCGTACGAACTGCCGCTCGCCGAACAGCTGGCGGTTGCCCGGTCGCCCGTCCACGTGGATGGAGACGATATCCGAGACCTGGAGCAGCTCGCCGAGGCTGCCGCAGCGCCGCGCGTTGCCGAGGGCGAGCTTGTCGACCACGTCGTAGAAGCACACGCTCATGCCGAGGTCTTCGGCGAGCACGGACAGCTGGGCGCCGATGTTGCCGTACCCGATGATGCCGAGCGTCCGCCCGCGTACCTCATGGCTGCCTGCGGCGGACTTCTCCCACCGCCCGGCGTGCATGGCGTCGTTCTTCTCCGTGAGACGCCGGGTCAGGGCCACGATCTCCGCGATGGCGAGCTCCACCACGCTGCGGGTGTTGCTGAACGGCGCGTTGAAGACGGCGACCCCTCGGCGGGAGGCGCCCGCCAGGTCGATCTGGTTCGTCCCGATGCAGAAGGCGCCGACGGCGAGCAGGCGGTCCGCGCCTGCCAGCACACGCTCCGTGACGTGGGTGCCCGACCGGACCCCGAGCAGGTCCACCGACCTGACACGATCGGCCAACTCGTCCTCGCTCAGGCTGTGGTCGACGGTTTCGACCGTGAGGCCCGCTTCGGACAGCGCCTCCGTGGCGACCGAGTGAATGTTGTCAAGCAGCAGGACACGAGTGCCTGTGCGGGTGTTCTTCTGTGCGTCGTTCTGGTCGGTGCGGGACGTGGCCACGCACTCCTCTCCTAGTGCTTCGTTCCGGACCAGCAACGATGTTATGTCCTGTCGTACCGCCGTACCGTCCCGGGGGAAACGAGGGAGTCCATGAGCGGACGGCTCAGCGACCGCTCAACCGTGCGAGTACCTCGTCGTGCAGCAGGCCGTTGCTGCAGACGACGCTGCGGCCGTCGGGGCCGGGCGTTCCCTCGAGGTTCGTGACGCGGCCGCCGGCCTCGTCGACGATGACCGCGAGCGCGGCGAGGTCCCAGAGCGACACCTCAGGCTCCGCGGAGGCGTCTACGGAGCCCTCGGCCACGAGAACGTGCGACCAGAAGTCGCCGTAGGCGCGTGTGCGCCATACCTGGCGGGAGAGGTCGAGGAAGCCGTCCAGCCGACCCAGCCCCTCCCACCCGGAGAGGCTGGAGTACGAGAAGGACGCGTCCGCGAGCCTGCTGACGTCCGAGACCCGGCAGCGGCTCGCACGCGAGAGACTGCGTCCCGTCCACGTACCCGCCCCACGAGCCGCCCACCAGCGGCGGCTGAGTGCGGGGGCGTCGACGACCCCGACCACCACCTCGTCGTGTTCCATCAGGGCGATCAGCGTCGCCCAGACGGGGACGCCGCGGACGAAGTTCTTCGTCCCGTCGATGGGGTCGATGACCCAGCAGCGGGGACCGTAGCCGCTCCGGCCGTACTCCTCGCCGAGTACGGCGTCGCGCGGACGGGCACGGCGCAGCGTGGCGCGCAGCGTGTGCTCGACGGCGCGGTCGGCGTCGCTCACCGGGGTGAGGTCGGGCTTGGTGTCGATGCTCAGGTCGAGCGCGCGGAACCTGTCGGTGGTGATGTTGTCGGCCTCGTCCGCCAGGACGTGGGCGAACCGTAGATCGTCGCTGTACCCCGCCATGGCGCGAAACGGTATCGTCTTTCCAGTGACGAAGGCATCACGGGAGACAACACGGGGGGCACCGCGGGAGACATTGTCGACGCGCGACGCTCTGCTCGAAGCCGCCTACGACGTCATCGTGGCGGGGGAGTGGGGGCGAGCTCGTATGGCAGATGTCGCGGCCGCCGCCGGGGTCTCGCGCCAGACGCTCTACAACGAGTTCGGCGGCAAGGACGCCGTGTGCGAGGCGCTCGCCGTCCGCGAGGCCGGCTGTTTCCTGAACGGGATCCGTGCCGCGATGGAGGCGCACGAGGGTGAGCC
>JBOHCT010000105.1:0-14372 GCA_050699055.1 Streptosporangiaceae bacterium
GGCCCGTCCCGGTCAGCGCGGGGCGCGGACGTCATCGCAGGTCCTTCTCTGTCTCCGCGAGGTGACCGGCCATCGCCTCCGCCGCGGCGTCCGGGTCGCCTCGCTCGATTCCGTCGAGGATCGTCGCGTGCGCCCGCAGCGTCCCGCTGTGGTCCTGGCCGCGACGTACGCGGCCCTCGTAGCTCGCCCGGCGAGCCAGCACCAGGATGCGCTCGAGCGAGCTCAGGACGAGGCGGAGCATGTCGCCACCGGCCATCCGCGCGACGGCGGCGTGGAAGGCCACGTCGAGGTCGACGAACCGGTCGCGATCGCCCACAGCGTCGGCCATCCTAGCGAGCAGCGAGCGCGCGGCCCCGGTCGAGGCCTCGTTCGCGCCCACCCGCAGCGCCGCCCGGCGCGCCAACTCCCCCTCGATCACCCGGCGGGTGTCGAGTAGGTCCTCGAAGGACAGGGACTGCTGCCAGAGCCGGAATTCCAGCATCTGGCCGAACACGCGTGCCGACGGCACCCTCACCCGCGCCGGACGGCCCTGGCTGGAGACCAGGATCTCACGGGCGGCGAGCGTACGGATCGCTTCGCGGACGACGAGACGGTTCACGCCGAACCGCCGCGCCAGCACACCCTCCGACGGGATCTCGTCGTCCGGTCGCAGCTCCAGCGCCTGGATCTCCTGGACGATCTCCTGGGCGACCTGATCCGCCAAGGTCAGCCGCTTCAACGCCATAAATGATCCGCTCACCAGACAGGTGTGTCGCGGGACAGCCACGACCCGAGGGCGTTCACCCTCCGGTAGTGACCAGGGCTTCCGCAGGCTCCAACTTTCCACGGTCCTGACGCGCCGCTGGTCACGGACCCTCCCCGCCGAGTCCACCCGACGCTAGAAAGGCGGCGCCCAGACGTCAATATTCGGCTCGGTCCAACGATGAAGGTGGCCAGCCTCGGCCATGCCGCAAAGCCAATATTGACGTAAAATGGCCTGACCATAGCGTCGCCGTAAGTCTCGCGAATTGTCTGAGGAATTGGCGCATGACTATCCGTCGCCCCCTCTCCCTCGGTCACGGCGCAGTCCCTCGCGCTCCAGGCCCGCCCGAGGCCGTTCCTCGCCGCGCGGTCCTCGCGGGTATGGGCGGGCTGGGTGTGGCCGCGGCCGTCCCGGGACCCGCCCCCAACCACCCGGCCATGCGGTCCGCCCGGGCGTCCACGGAGACGCCGGCCCCCGTCATTCACCCCGTCCCGGCCATGGTACGAGGTGTCGCGCACCCGGTCATCACCCTCGACGGCAGATGGCGGTTCACGACCGACCCGCCGCGGTGGTTCTGGCGAAACGAGGCGGACTCCGCGTGGCCCGAGATCGACGTCCCCGGCGAGCCCGCGATGCAGGGCTTCGCCATCGAGCGGGACACGGAGTACCCGTACAAGAAGCGGTTCACCGTACCGGCCGACTTCGCGGGCAGGCGGGCGGTGCTGCGGTTCGACGGGGTGTACAGCCACGCCAGGGTGTGGGTCGACGGCCACCACGTACGCGACCACCAGGGCGGCTTCACCAGCTGGGACGCTGACGTCACGCCGTACGTCACGCCGGGGAGTCCCGCCTTACTGACCGTCGGTGTCACCGACCAGGCCGACGCGATCGCGTGGGCGAGCAACTACGCCCACCACAACATCGGCGGCATCCTGCGCGGGGTACGGCTGCTCGCGCTCCCCCCGGAGCCGCTCACCGCGCTGCACGTCAGCACCGACTTCGACAGGTCGTACACGGACGCGACGCTGCACGTCACGGCCGCGGTCGCGTTCGCGGACAGCCGGCAGGCCGTCGTCCACCTCACCCTGACCGACCCGGACGGCCGCGTGGTCGACATCGAGCCGGCCACCATCCAGCTCACCCCCGACCGACCCCGCGCGACCGTCGCGATCCCGGTCAGGGGCCCGGCGAAGTGGAATGTCGAGCATCCACGCCGGTACACGCTGACCGCCAGGCTCATCGCCCGCGGCCCGCGGGAGACCGTGACAAAGCGGATCGGCTTCCGGCAGGTACAGGTGCGCGGCAACCGCGTCGTCGTCAACGGAACTCCGGTCACGCTGCACGGCGTCGACCACCATCAGATCAGCGCGCACCTCGGCCGCACGACCAGCCCGGAGCTCGACGAGAAAGACATCCGCCTGCTGCGTGCCGCGCACGTCAACGTCATCCGCACCTCGCACTATCCGCCGACCCCCGCGCTACTCGACGCCGCCGATGAGCACGGCATGTTCGTCGAGGAGGAGAGCGCCGTCTGCTTCCAGCACGGCAGCACGCCTGGGGACCCCGCGTACCGCTCCCGGTACCTCCACCAGTTCGCGGAGATGATCGAGCGCGACCGCGACCACCCGTCGGTGATCATCTGGTCGCTCGGCAACGAGAGCAGGTGGGACAGCAACTTCCTGGCCGAGTACGAGTACGCGAAGGCGCACGACCCGACCCGCCCGGTCATCATGAGCTACCCGGACGGCGGGAAGTACGACATTCGCAGCGTGCACTACCCGGCGTGGAACGGCTCGTTCGGAAGCTCGACCCTGCCCGTCTTCTACGACGAGTTCGGACACGTCCCCTGCTACAACGTCGCGACGCTGAGGCGTGACCCGGGCGTGCGGGACTTCTGGGGCGAGAGCATCGCCCGCTTCCGGCCGCGTTTCCACGCGAGCCGCGGGGCTCTCGGCGGGGCGATCTGGTGCGGCATCGACGACATCTTCGAGCTGCCGTCGCGAACGGTCGGGTACGGCGAGTGGGGCATCCTCGACATCTGGCGGAGGCGGAAGCCGGAACACTGGCTCACCAAGAAGGCCTACTCCCCCGTACGGATCGCCGACGAGCCGCTGGGCGACGCCCGGCCGGGCCAGGACGTCCGCGTCCCCGTGGACAACTGGTACGACTTCACGAACCTCCGTGAGCTGCGGATCGACTGGCGCGTCGGGGACAGGTCCGGCCGGCTGCGCGGCGTCGACATTCCGCCGGGCCGGCACGGCGAGCTCGTCGTCCCGGTACGGGGCTGGGAGCCCGGCGAAATCCTCCACCTGTCCTTCCGCGACCGGGGCGGGGGGCTCGTCGACGCCTACCGCCTGCCGCTGCGCCGGGCCACCACGCCGACGTTCCCCGGCGTGGGCGGCACGGCACCGGAGATCCACGAGACCGCCTCGCGGATCGAGGTACGCGGGGTGGACGAACCGTTCGCGCTGACGTTCAGCAAGGAGACCGGCCAGGTCACGATGGGGACCCACGGTCGCACGACGATCCTGACCGGCGGCCCTCACCTCAACCTCGTCGGCGCGGCCCTCGGCGGGTGGACGTCGACTGCGATCTCCGCCGAACCTGCCCCGCACCAGGCCGTCGTGACGATCGACGGCGCGTACGGCGACGTGCGCGTCCGGTTCAGGGTCGCGATCGACGGGCGCGGCCTGGTGACGACGCGCTCCACGATCGACAACCCTCCTGAGGCGCCGGCAGGCGGCTTCTTCGAGGTGGGGGTGGGCTACCGGCTGGCGAGTGGCATCGACGGGCTGGCCTGGCGGCGGCACGGCCAGTGGTCTGTCTACCCCGACGACCACATCGGGCGGAACTCCGGCGTCGCCCGGCGTGACCGGCCCGGCCGGGCTTCCGCCTACCGGGAGCGCCCGGACTGGCCCTGGGCCGAGGACACCCACGACTACTTCCTGTTCGGCAAGGACGACGAGGGCCGCTGGACCAACGACTTCCGTGCCCAGAAGACCGCCGTCTACGCGGCGACCGCGTCGATCTCCGGCAAGGGCGTCGGCGTGCGCGCGGAGTCGGACGGCTCGCACGCGGTGCGGCTGGCCTCAGTGCCGCCGTACGTCGTCGACGACGCGGATCCGCGGGTCCGGTACACCGGTTCCTGGACCCACGCGGCGGGCCAGCCGTGGAGCGTGGGCGACCACGGCGGCACCGAGTCGTTCAGCGACACCGCGGGAGACGCGGCCGAGCTGACGTTCAGCGGCTCCGGTATCCGCTTCGTCGGCGCGCGCAACGCCAACCTGGGGACTGTCGACGTGTACGTCGACGGCGTGCTGGAGGGTGACGGCATCGACGCGTACGCGCCGAGCAAGACCTACCAGCAGACGCTGTTCGAGAAGACCGGGCTGGCCCGCGGCACTCACACGATCAAGGCCGTCGTCACCGGCCGGCGCAACCCCGCCGCGACGGACACGTACGTGCTCGTCGACGCGTTCGAACCGCTCGGCGGGCCGCATGAGGGCTCCGACGAGGTGCTCTTCCTGGTCAACAACCGATGGAACTATCCCGACGTCGACTGGGGCAACTACCAGAAGCCGGCGATCACCCTGCGGTCCGGGTACACGGCGACGGCGCGGATGCGCCTCACCAGCTGACCGTCACCGTCCCCCGCGATCCGCGGTCAGCCTTACCAGGCTCATCGGCCGAGCGCGGCCAGGACCGCCGTCTGGGCGTCGGCGGCCGGGGATGGGGTAAGTGCGGGACCGAAGAAACCGGGCCGTCGGATGTGCTCGTCGTTGGCCTCGACCCACCTCTCGGCGTTCGCGACGAGAGCGTCGTCGAGTTCGACATCGATGCCGGCGGCGGTCCCGAGGTCCCAGGCGTGGATGGTGTTGTCGACGATGAGGTTCTCCAGGAACGCCGCGATCGTCATGGCGCCGCCTGCCCTGGTCTGGACCTCGACGGCCAGCGTGTCGGGGTTCAGCACCGCGTCGCTGGCCGCCCCCGCCGCCTCCCAGGCGTCGACTGGAGCGTCCCCGGCGTAGAACCCTGGGGCGTCGCCGCCTGGTCCGTACTGGTGGCCGCGAAGTCGTGCAGCGTGGAGGCCCAGAAACGGTCGAGATAGTCACGCACGACCTCCAGGCCCGCGGGTTGATGCGGTACAGGTGGCGAGTGCCGGCGACGGTCTCGACCACGAGCTCCGCCTCTTTGAGTACGCGGAGATGCTGAGACACCGCCGGCCGGGAGATGGGCAGCCGGTCGGCAAGGACACCGACGGCCAGCGGCCCGCCGATCAAACGCTCGAGGATCGAACGCCGCGCCGGGTCGCCGAGAGCATCGAGCGCGGTGGCGGCGGCGGAAAGCGGCACATCAGTTAGTCTATGCGAACGGTAAGTTGGTACCAACCGTCTACCGAGACTTACGGTCTCGCGGCGGACCCATGGGAGGAGCGTTGTCCGCGCTACGTGGATCCAACCTGGGTATGCCGGGTGCGGCCGAGGCGCGCCTCGAGGTTGGCGAACCGCGATCCCCCTGGCGCCAAAGCGCGGCCGACGCGGCTGGCCGGGCTCAGGTTCGCCGGAGAACGTTGGTCACGCCGGCCACGACCGCCGTGGTCAACGCCCAGCCGACCCCGATCAGCACCCATGACCAGTACAGGGCCGCCCCTTGAGGTTGCCAGGCCTGCTGCTGACCGAGGTCCACGATCGGCAGCAGGACATCCAAGGTGTAGCCGACGGGATTGAACTCGGGCGCCGAGCTGGTGACTGGGATCATGTGGGCCGGATGGGCGAGGGCGAACCCCCAGCTGCCCGCCACGGTCAGTCCAGCCAGCCACACTGCGGCCAGCCAGGTGCGGTAGCCGTAACCGACCGTCATGTACAGCAGCCGGTTCCACAGCCGGCCCAAAGCGCCCAGCTGACGGCCGCGATACCAGTGCTTGCTGATCGCCACCCGGCGGGCGGCCTCCTCGCGGCCGGCGCGCCGGTACGCGGCGGCGAGCTGATCGTAGAGCTGGGGGGCGTACCCACCCGGATGACGGCGCAGCCAGCGCAGTCGCGCGCGCACGCCGACCTGTTCGTTTTCGAGGGTCTCGTAGACGAACCCCCGGAGGTGCAGCGTGGCGGGCCACGTCGCCGGGTCGTCGCGGAACGCGCCGACCCGAGCGTTGGTGAGGTCCACGGCCCCTTCCGGAGGCCGGCCGGGCAGCAGGAACATGGCTAGGCCGACGGTGAGGCTCTCCGCAGCGAGCGCGACCCCGGTCCTGCTGGTGAGGAGCGCCCCGATCAATTCGAGGGAAACGCCGACGCTGGCACCTGCCAGGCGAACCTCCCCCTCCGCCGTAAACCCTCCCCGGAGCAGCATCGCGCGATCGACGGCAACCATCCCGGCCCTGAGGGCCACCCCGGCCGGATTCGTCAGGTACGCCCCCGTGAGGTCAAGGTAGCCACCGATCCGGGCGCCCATCAGGCGAACCTCCCCCTCGGCGCTGAATCCATGCCGGCACATCATGTCCTGGCCGACGGTGAGTGCGTCGGCATTCAGCGCGGCGCCGCCGGAATTGGCGAGCCGCGCCCCCTCGAGATCCAGTTGCCCGGCGACGTGGCCGCCCACCAGGTGGACTTCTCCTTCCGCGCTGAACCCCTCCAAGAAGGTTGCGGCTTGGTCGACGGTGAGCCCGTAGGCCATCAGCGCCCGCCCCGACGGGTTGACGAGGCGCGCGCCGTTGAGGATGAGCTGGCCACCGATGCGGGCGCCCACCAGGCGGACCTCCCCCTCCGCGGTGAACCCGCCCCTGCAGGAGAGCAGTTGGCCCACGGTCAGCAGGTCGCCGTGCAGCGCCCGTCCACCGGGGTTGCTGACATGGGCCCCGTCGAGGGCGAGTCCGCCGTCGATACGCGAGCCCAACAGACGAATCTCTCCCCGCGCGGCAAGCCTGTCGAGACGCAGGTTGCCGGTCGTACGGACGTGTTCGGCGAAGAGGCCAGGAACGTGGCAGCCGGTCAGGCGAATCCCCGGCGCGGTCGCCTCGTTGAGGTTGACCGGCTGCTCGACGGAGCAGTCCCACAACAGCAGCGGGCAGACGAGCACGCAGCCTTCCAGGTCGAGCGAACCGACGATACGCGCACCACGTACGTTGACGACCCGCCGGCGACCAATGTCCGGGTCCCGAGCCCCGGTGAGCAGCTCGACCAGCAGCTCGGCGCGTAGAGTGCGCGCGGCATCCCAGGCTGGCCCCTGCGCGGGATCGTCGAGCTCGGGGACGCCGACCCGCAGGTCGAGCGGCGACCCGGTACCGACGGCGTCCAATAGGCGCCGCTCGGGCCCTGTCACGTCAGCGAGCACCCTGCCTCCTCTGTGGCCGCGTCGTCCTCAGCCGAGACTGGCGCTGATCGCGGGCCAAAGCGAGCACGTTACCGTCCTCCGCGGGGCCACATTGTCCGACCGCGCAGACGCCACTCGCGGAATCGGGTGCGCTGGTTCGCTCAGGGCTTTCGTGGGGGGAACGCGTGGAATAACCTGTGGCTGATACTGTCCGTGATTGGAGAACACGGTGGGTAAGCACGAACCCAAGCCCAGCAAGAATGGTCAGGACAAGGGGCGCCCGGTCCCTCCCCCACCGAAACAAGGCGGCGGAGGCAAACGCGAGAAGTGACATGACCGTCCCGCGGCATCGGCGCCTCGGCGAGCAGCTAATCGAGACGGGCATCCTGCCCGCCGATTGGCTGACGGCGTTCGCGGCTGCGCCGCGCCACCTGTTCCTCCCCGACGCGATCTGGGAGGAGACAGACCGAGGCCTTGCCCCAATCTGCCGCATCAACGATCCCGCGGCGTGGCTGGACCGAGCGTATGCCGATGAACCCGTGATCAGCCAGGTCGATGACGGAGGGACGGCACCAGGCCACCCGGGCCACTACGTCACCAGCTCCTCCAGCGCCCCCAGCGTCATGTTTCGGATGCTGCGCGAACTCGACGTCCGCGATGGGATGCGTGTGCTCGAGATCGGCACAGGCTCTGGCTGGAACGCCGTGCTCCTCGCTCACAGGCTCGGCGGCAGCAACGTGACGACGGTCGAGGTTGACCCAGCCGTGGCTGCGCGCGCGTCAGCGGCGCTGGCCGGCGCAGGCGTGGCCCCGACCGTGGCGACTGGCGATGGAACGCAGGGGCACGAGCCGCGCGCGCCATACGACCGGGTGCTCGCGACTGCCAGCGTGCAGCGGGTCCCCTACGCGTGGGTCTCGCAGACAAGGCCGGACGGTCGGATCGTCACGCCCTGGGGCACCGCCTACCACAATGGCGTCATGCTGGCCCTCACCGTCGCCGAGGACGGGTCCGCGGTCGGGCGGTTCAACGGCCAGCTCGCCTTCATGTGGCTTCGTAGCCAGCGCGTCCCAAACGTGGCGGTCGAGGACCTTGTCCATCACGGCGACCCGGCGACCGACAGCGTCGCCGGCCTCCATCCGTATGAGCCGGTGAGCGACTACGACGCCTCCTTTGCCATCGGGCTGCGGGTGCCGGACTGCCAGAACCTGGTCGTGCACGACGACGACGGCGACCCTCAGCACTACGTGCTGTGGCTGATGGACCCCGCATCCGGATCGTGGGCAGCTCTTACCCACAGGCCAGGAGCCACGTCCTACCCCGTACGCCAGCATGGACCCCGGCAGCTGTGGGACGAGGTTGAGGCCGCACACGGGTGGTGGGTGGACGCCGGTCGCCCTGAACTCCACCGCTTCGGCGCCACGGTCAGCCCTGCGGGCCAAGCCGTCTGGATGGACGAGCCGAGTAACGTCGTGAACAGCACTCCGACCTCCGCGCAGCGTGCATGATGGGGAGGTTCATTCCTCGCGTCCGCGGACGCCCGCCAGATCACCGGGCAGGTGCTCGCGGTCAATGGCGGCGAGCGCTCGACCCGGTGACGAGAGCGACCGTGCCCTGGCCGCGCTGCCCCTGTGATCACCAGCCGTGGGCGGCTCGCGAATCGATGGTGGTCCCCACAGAACGATCGTGGTCCCCGCGGTACGGAAGTTTGTCCCGTTATGCCGCTACTTTGCGGACCACCTTTGGGCTGGCCAATTCGCGCGGACGACCCGCGACCGGGTTTCGCGTCAGGAGCGGTACCAGTTCGCGGCCTGTCGGCGAGCCCAGGTGAGAAGCAGCGCCGCCGCGACCGCCAGCCACGGAGCGGCGGCGGCACATGCCCCACCCAGGCCGGCCGCAGACTGCAGCGCCCCATAGAGTCCGGGCGTGAGCAGCGCCAGCACGACCAGGGGCCCGCGGGCGTACCACACCGCCACCGTGACCGGCGTGATGTCGCCGATCGGGCTGCCGGTGTCCATCCCGAAAGCCAACCCCGCTAGCAGTCGCCGCGGCAGCACCCCGCGATAGGCGCTCACCAGGGCCGCGCCGACCAGGGCGGGGGTGGCGGCGATCAGCAGCAGCCCTGGGAGGACGGAAGCGCCGGTGAGGGGCAGCAGCCCTACGGCGACCGCGCCGCCAGCGATCAGCAGGGCGACCGGCACCACCGCGTGGGCCAGGGCGAGGCTGGCGTACCGGTAGGGCAGCATCGCCGACCGACGGGTGTCGTCCGCGTCCAGTCGGGCGGACTCGACCAGCTGGGCGGCGGCGAGGTAGGCCGTACCCACGGTCAGCAGCACGACGAGGATGCCGCCAGTGGTCGCGGTCAGCGCCGCCAGGACATGGGCCAGGGCCAGCAACAGGACGTACCACCACAGGCGTCCGGGATGCTGCAGCAGCGCGGTCACATCGCGCCACGGCAGCAGCAGGAGACGACGCCGCGGTGGGGGTAGACGCAGCCGGGCCGGGATGTCCGCCCCCTGGGCGGAGCACATGGCGAGCCGCGCCTGACGCGGCTGCAGGGCCCTCATCGCGGAGATCACGTTGCCGACCGCTCGCGCGCGGGCCCGCACGGTGGCTCCACGGAGGCCCGCCACCGCACGGTCGGCCACAAGCAGCGCAGCCCCGGTCGTCACCGCGAGAAGCACCACGGCGAGCGGCCAGCCCGGCGCGTACCCGCCCGCGGCGGCCACCACCGGCTGGGCCGCCCATCCCCAGGGACCCGACCACGCCAACGCGGGCGCCAGCCACGGCAGCGGGTACCCCAGAGCGGCGAGCACCGCTGTCCCCCCGAGCGTGAGGAGCAGCAACCAGAGGGACGCAGTCCACCGCCGAACCGCGGCACTGGACGTGCCGAAGCGCTCGACCAGGGCACCGGTCGTCGTGGCCAGCGCCGCGACCAGGGCCCCCACCAAGGCACCGGCACCGACCGCCGACCCCAGTGCGCCGAGCGCCATCAGGTGCAGAACGAAACCCCCGGCGGCGCCGGCCAGCAGGCGCAGCGCCTGCCGCTGCCCGTAACTGCGGCCGACCCCCATCAAACGCAGCAACACCATCGTTCTTCCGGTGGAAACACATGCGATAAAAGCCGCTGCTTCCTCCGCGGCCGCGTGTCGTTCGCGTACGTGTCCCGATCGCCGTCATCCGCGATACGAACTGCCGCGTCGTCCGCTCGGGTCGATGACCCGCACGACGGTTCACACGGGGACATGCGGCGCGCGGAATGGTCGGGGAGAGTCCCCGATAACACCTAGCTCGCCGGTCGCGGATCGCGTCCTGGCGCACGAGGACGAGGGCGTCCCGGCGTGTCCGGTCGGCTTTGCCGGCGAAAAGCTCCACGCAGGCAGCGCTCATCGGCTTCCGGCCGGGAGACCGCGACGACGAGAGTTCCCGCTGTCCTGCCACGACAGACATGCAAAGCCGTGGCGACCAGCACCACAGCGAGCACCACTCCGAGCAGGGCCGCGTTACCGGAGGTCATGGGCACGTCGACAACCAGCACGGCAACCGCCAGCGAAAGCAGCGCTGCCAGCCATCGCGTCACCGGGCCCACCTCATCACCGTCTGACATCGCGAACTTTACTCGCGCTGCTGTCGTCGTGCACCTGCTCGCGTCCGCGCCAGCCACGGCGACGCCACCGCGTGTGCTCCGGGTGCGGTATCGTGAGCCGCGCGAGTCCAGCCGAGGTCGTACCCAAGAGTCGGCATTTCAGGGTGCAAGCCGGCCGCCCAGGAAGGCATCTACCTAAGGCGTGGTTCCCTCTTTGACCCGCTGGACTCGCCTTCTCGCGTCGTGCCGAGTTCTGACGTAGCCGGCGAGGTCAATGGTGACATGCGACACTGGGCGCAGATCGGCTGGGAGGTAACGACATGTCGAGCGCTCTCGCCGCCGAGCCCCACGGCGGGCCGTACACGATCGGTGACCTGTTCATGCTCCCCGACGACGGGAAGCGTCACGAGCTCATCGAGGGGAGCATCCTGGTGTCTCCGCCACCCGCCTTCGCTCACCAGGTAGCGGCCGGCCGTCTGCGTGCTCTGTTGGCCGCGGCGGTGCCGGAGGACGTGGAGGTCGTGGAGGCGATCGGGATCCGGGTGAGCGAGAACGTGCTCATACCCGATGTGGTGGTGGCCCGCGCCGAGGTGCTCTACGGCGGGGGGAAGCTCCTCGACCCCGCGGACACGCTCGCGGTGGTGGAGATCGCCAGCCCCTCCAACCGTTACAAGGACTCCCTGCTCAAGTCCGCGATGTACGCCGAGGCCGGGATCGAGGCTTTTTGGCGGGTGGAACCCGAGACACCCCGCGTGGTGGTGTTCAATCTCACCGAAGACCATGAGTACGCGGAGGTGGCGCGGGCGGGAGCGGGTGAGACCCTCGAGGTCGCGCGGCCGTTCCCGGTCTCCTTCGACCCCGCGGAGCTGAGCGGGCCCGTGCGGCGCTGACCCGACCGGGCGTCTGAAGCGGCGCGCCACGGGTGGTGCGGCGCCTCAGACGCCCGAGCGCAAGCACTACGGGCGTCTGAAGGATCGCGGTCCCAGTGGCGCGAATGCTCAGACACCCGGGGGTGGCTGGCTCGCGCGTCACCGGGGGCGGAAGACGTTGTCCGCGGTCGCGGTGACGGCCACGCACAGCTCCTCGAGATCGACGCCCTTGATCTCGGCGAGCGCGCGGATCGTGTACGGCACGAGGTACGGCGCGTTGGGCTTGCCGCGGTACGGCACGGGGGTGAGGAAGGGCGCGTCGGTCTCGACCAGCAGCCGGTCGAGCGGCACCACCCGAGCTGCCTCGCGCAGGTTCTCGGCGCTGTCGAACGTCACGTTTCCCGCGAAGCTCATCACGTACCCCGCCGACGCGCACGCGCGGGCCATCTCGGCGTCGCCGGAGAAGCAGTGGAACACCACCCGTTCGGGCGCGCCCTCCTCGGTCAGGATGCGCAGGACGTCGTCGTGCGCCTCGCGGTCGTGGATGACGAGCGCCTTTCCGGCGCGCTTGGCGATCGCGATGTGGGCACGGAACGAACGCCGCTGGACCTCTGGGTCCGCCCAGTCGCGGTAGTAGTCGAGCCCGGTCTCCCCGACCGCACGGACTCCGGGTCGCTGAGCCAGCTTCGCGATCTCGTCGAGCGTGTCGCCGGTGGCGTGGCGTGCCTCGTTCGGGTGGATGGCGACCGCGCCCCACACGTCGTCGTACATCGACGCCTGCTCGGCCGCCCAATACGACGTGGGCAGGTCGGTGCCGATCGTGACGACGCGACGGATACCCACGGAGCGAGCGGCCTCGACGACGCGCTCCACCGGCGACTCGAGCATCTCGAGATGGCAGTGGCTGTCCAGGGCGCCGGCCGGGAGCGGCTCGGGCGCCGGGGGGAAGACTGTCATTCTCGGGCCGAGCTCTCCAAGCGGGCCAGCTCCTCGTCGACAATCGACGGATCGAGCTTGGTGAACAGTGGGGCCGGCCGTGCGAGCGGAGTCCCCGGGCGGATCGGGCGCGACTCCCAGCGGGCGCCGGTGTCGTAGTCGCCCATCAGCACGGGGTACGTCGCGCCGCCCTCCTCGTCGACCTCACGCAGCTCCGGCATGGCGGCCCAGGTCCCCCCGCCACCGAGCATCCTGTGCACCTTCGCCGACGACGAAGGGAGGAACGGCGTCAGTAGGGTCTTGGCGTCGTCGACGGCCTGCAGGGCGACGTGCAGGATCGTGCCCATCCGATCGGGGTCGGACTCGCGGAGCTTCCATGGCGCCTGGTCGGAGAGGTACTTGTTGGCGTCGGCCACGACCCGCATCGCGTCGGTGATCGCCGCCTTGAAACGGGAGCGCTCCAGGCTGCCCCCGACCGTGGCGAAGGCCCCGCGCGAGCGTTCCAGCAGAGCGCGGTCGGCGTCGAGCAGCTCGCCAGGCGGCGGGATCTCGCCGATGTTCCTCGCCGCGAACGAGATCGAGCGGTTGACGAGGTTGCCCCAGGTCGCGACCAGCTCGTCGTTGTTGCGCCGGAGAAACTCCGACCAGGTGAAGTCGGTGTCGGCGTTCTCAGGCCCCGCGATCGAGAGGTAGTAGCGCAGCGCGTCGGCGTCGTAGCGGGAGAGAAAGTCGCGTACGTAGATGGCGACCTGGCGGGACGAGGAGAACTTACGCCCCTCCATGGTGAGGTACTCGCTCGACACGACCTCGTCGGGCAGGCCGAGCGGGCCGAGGCTCCCGGGGGTACCGCCCCTGTCACCCTCGCCGTTGTAGCCGAGGAGCTGGGCGGGCCAGATCTCGGCGTGGAAGACGATGTTGTCTTTGCCCATGAAGTAGTAGGCGGCGGCGTCCTCGGACTGCCACCAGGCGCGCCAGGCGTCCGGATCGCCGGTGCGCTTCGCCCACTCGATCGACGCCGACAGATACCCGACGACCGCGTCGAACCACACGTAGATCCGCTTGTCGAGGCGGTCGCGCCACCCATCCAACGGCACCCGCACGCCCCAGTCGATGTCGCGGGTGTAGGCACGCGGCTTCAGGTCGTCGAGCAGGTTGAGGGAGAACTTCAAGACGTTCGGTCGCCAGGTGGTTCGCGTACGCAGCCAGCGCTCGAGCGCGTCACTGAACGCGGGTAGGTCGAGGAAGAAGTGTTCTGTCTCGACGAACTTCGGTGCCTCGCCGTTGATCCGGCTGCGCGGCCGGATGAGGTCGATCGGGTCGAGCTGGTTGCCGCAGTTGTCGCACTGGTCGCCGCGCGCCCCGTCGTACCCGCAGATCGGGCAGGTGCCCTCGATGTAACGGTCGGGCAGCGTGCGGCCGGTGGACGGCGAGATCGCGCCGAACGTCGTCTTCGGGAAGATGTAGCCGTTCTTGTACAGGCCGAGGAAGATCTCCTGGGCGACGGCGTGGTGGTTGCGCGTGGCCGTCCGGGTGAACAGGTCGTACGACAGCCCGAGCTGGCGCAGGTCCGCTGCGATGACCCGGTTGTACCGGTCGGCGACCTCCCGTGGGCTCACGCCCTCCCTGTCGGCCGCGACCGTGATCGGGGTGCCGTGCTCGTCGGTCCCGCTCACCATGAGCACCCGGTCGCCGGCCATTCGGTGGTAGCGGCTGAAGACGTCGGAGGGCACGCCGAAGCCGGCTACGTGACCGATGTGCCGGGGGCCGCTGGCGTACGGCCAGGCGACCGCGGTCAGGATGTGACGGGACATGACTGTCAGCCTAACGGCGTGGCCGTTCCCCGTGGACGAGATTTCGCCGGTGATCCCGCGCCGCCTCACGGCATGGTCGCGGGGGCCAGGCCCTGCCGCGGCCCGGCCGCCGCGCTGGTGTCAGG
>JBOHCT010000106.1:0-14368 GCA_050699055.1 Streptosporangiaceae bacterium
GGCAGGGGCCGCTCGACGCGCTCACCACCCACCCGGAGGCGCTCCTGCGCGTCCGGGCGGACGACCCCGACACCCTGGCCGCCGCGCTCGACCGGCTCGGCGCCGGGGTCGAGCGGGCCGGACCAGACTCCCTCGTGGTGACCGGCGTGGCCGGCGAGGATGTCGGAAGGGCCGCGCTCGACGCCCGCGTCGTCCTCAGCGAGCTTGTCACCGAGCGATCCGACCTGGAACAGACCTTCCTCGAGCTGACCCGCCCCGCCGAGGAGGGCGAGCCGGCCGAGCCCGGCGGGCAGTCCCCGCCAACCCGCCCGGCCGAGCCCGGCGGGCAGTCCCCGCCAACCCGCGCCACGGAACACCCGCCGCGGGTCCGCACAGCCGAGGGGGCTCGATGACCGCGCTCGTACGCGCAGAGCTGCTCAAGATCCGTACGACCCGCATGGTCTGGGGGCTGCTCGCCGGCACGCTCGCCCTGTGCACGCTGGGTGTGTTCAGCACGGTCTTCTCCGCCGGGACCAACCCCGCGGTGCACATGACAGACGCGCAGCTCATCCACAGCGTCTACGGGTCGGCGGCGGCCGGCAGCATCTTCGTGCTCGTCCTCGGCATCCTCGGCATGGCGGGCGAGTACCGCCACCAGACGATCACCCAGGCCTTCCTCCTCGCCCCGCGCAGGGAGCGGGTGGTGGCGGCCAAGCTCCTCGCGTACGCGATCCTCGGAGTGGTGTTCGCCCTCGCGGCCGTCGCGCTGACCATCGTGCTCGCGCTTCCCGTCCTCGCCGCGAACGGCTACCCGGCCACTCTCGCCGACTACGACATCCCGCTCGTGCTGCTCGGCTCCGCGGTCGCCACGGCGATCTACGCCGTTGTCGGGGTGGGCGTCGGCGCGCTCATCCGCAACCAGATCGCCGCGATCCTCATCTCGCTGGCGTGGCTCTTCATCGCGGAGAACCTCATCACCGCGTTCGTGCCCGAGCTGGGCAAGTGGCTCCCCGGCGGGGCGCAGCAGGCGGTGACGTACGCATACAACCCCATGCTGGCCGGCGGTAACCTGCTGCCGGCCTGGGCAGGCGGCCTGCTGCTCGTCGGATACGGTCTCGCGTTCGCGCTCGCGGCCTCGCTGACCACCGTCCGCCGCGACATCACCTGAGCGCTCTTGGCAGGATCGGCGCATGGACTTTCGCATCCCGCAGGAGCTGTCGGACCTTCGTGCGTCGTTCGCGACCTTCCTCGACCGTGAGGTACGCCCCATCGAGGAGTCGATCAAGGCCAAGCTGTGGGATCCGGCGGCCGACAGGGAGCAGCTTTACGACGCGGGCCACCAGGTCGTACTCCGCTCCGCCGCCGCCGGGTTCTACGCCGCCCACATGCCCGACGAGGTCGGCGGGTCCGGTCTCTCGGTCCTCGGCACCACCCTCCTCGTGGAGGACGCGGCGCGGTGCGGGATGCGGCTCGGCACATTCGCCGTCGCCCCGCCGAACCCCTCCGGCCCGACCCCCCTGCTCCTCGAACTGCCCGAGCACCTCTGGGACGTCTACGTCCGGCCCGTCGTACGCGGCGAGAAGACAATGTGCTTCGCGCTGACCGAGCCCGAGGCCGGCAGCGACGCGCAGTCGATCCGCACCAGGGCGGAGCGCGACGGCGACGAATGGATCATCACCGGGCACAAGCACTACATCACGAACGCCGACCGGGCGGACTTCGCCGTCGTGTTCGCCGTGACCGACCCGGAGAAACGGGCGGCCGGCGGGGTGACGGCGTTCCTCGTCCCGAGCGACCGGTACGACGTCGGGAAGAAGCAGTACACCATCGGCGACTCCCACCCCTGTGAGGTGCTCCTGGACGGGGCCCGCGTGCCGGCCGACCACGTTCTCGGTGAGGTGGGCCAGGGCTTCTTCTCCGCGATGCGGTTCCTGAACGCCGGCCGTGCCTACATCGGCGCGCACTGCCTCGGGCTGGCCGAGTACTGCCTCGAAGAGGCGGTGGCCCATGCGGGTAGCCGCACGGCGTTCGGCCGGCCCCTCGGTAAGTTCCAGGGCGTGTCGTTCCCGCTGGCCGAGTCGAAGGCGGAGATCGAGGGGATGCGCTGGCTCGCCTACCACCTCGCGTGGCTGGTCGACGAAGGTGAGCAGCCCATCCTTGACTCCTCGATCGTGAAGTACTACGCCACGGAGCGGGCGTACGTGGTCGCCGATCGGTGCCTGCAGGTCTTCGGCGGCATGGGTCTGCTTAGGGAAGGCCCGATCGAAGCGATACTACGCCAGCTACGCGTCATGCGGATCGTCGAGGGTGCGAGCGGGATCCAGCAGCTCGTGATCAGCCGCGCGCTGGGCATGTGACACGGCGACGCGGGTACGACTCGCAAAGACAGGGCATACCGGCGGTTTCGACACTGTTTGCGGTACGGACAGGTAGCCTTGATGTTGGTTCAAGGTCAGAGCGATCTTGCGGAAGAGGGCGATCTCCGCGGTGTCTCCACAGGAGCCCCGTCCTGACGACCGGCTGGCCACATTCGGACCCAACGAGTGGCTGGTCGAGGAGATGTACGAGCGTTACCTCCAGGACCCCGACTCCGTCGATCGGGCGTGGTGGAACTTCTTCGCCGACTACCAGCCGTCCGACACCAAGCGTGCCCCTTCGGGCAATGGCGTCACGGCCAGCCCGGCAACCGCCGCGGACCAGCGGCCCGCCGGGTCCCGAGCGCAGCCTACCGAGGCCACCGGGCGCCCCACCGAGCCCGATGGTGAGAGGCCGCTGTCGAGCGGGCAACAGACGCAGACCGCGTCGGGCCAGGCGCCCGCACCGCCCGCGCGCCGCGAGTCGACGGTCCCCGCACGCCCCGAGGGCGGGCGGGCCACGACGGAGCCCGGGCGGGGGGAGGATCACGGCCGGCCGCGGCGGCCGTCCGGCGGGGAGCCGGGGCCGCGGGCCACCCCGAGCCAGGGCGGCGAGCAGGTCCGGCTGCGCGGCGCCGCGGCTCGTGCCGTCAGCAACATGGACGCCAGTCTGTCCGTGCCGACCGCGACGAGCGTGCGCACGATCCCGGCGAAGTTGCTGATCGACAACCGCATCGTCATCAACAACCATCTGAAGCGCGGCCGTGGCGGCAAGATCTCGTTCACCCACCTCATCGGCTACGCCATCGTCAAGGCCCTCGAGTCGATACCGGGGATGAACTTCTCGTACGCCGAGGCCGAGGGCAAGCCGAACCTGGTCAAGCCCGAGCACGTCAACCTCGGCCTGGCGATCGACGTCAAGAGGAACGACGGCGGCCGCGGGCTGGTCGTGCCCTCGATCAAGACCGCCGAGACCATGGACTTCGCGTCGTTCTGGGCGGCCTACGAGGAGCTCGTGCGCAAGGCCCAGGCCGGCAAGCTCACGATCGACGACTTCACCGGCACGACGATCAGCCTGACCAACCCCGGCATGATCGGCACCGTCCACTCCATGCCGCGGCTGATGCGGGGTCAAGGCTGCATCGTCGGTGTAGGGGCGCTGGAGTACCCCGCGGAGTACCAAGGAGCCTCACCCGAGACCCTCGCCCGGCTCGGGGTGAGCAAGGTGCTGACCCTCACCTCCACCTACGACCACCGCGTCATCCAGGGCGCGCTGTCCGGGGAGTTCCTCCGGCGCGTCCACGAGCTGGTGCTCGGCGCCGATGAGTTCTATGACGAGATCTTCCGGTCGCTGCGGATCCCTTACGAGCCGATTCGGTGGGAGACCGACATCTCGGCGAGCCACGAGGACGAGGTCTCCAAGCCCGCGCGGGTACTCGAACTGGTCCAGGCCTACCGCGTACGTGGCCACCTCATGGCGGACACCGATCCGCTCGAGTACCGGCAGCGCAAGCATCCCGACCTCGACATCGTCAACCACGGGCTGACGCTGTGGGACCTCGAGCGGGAGTTTCCGACCGGCGGCTTCGGCGGCAAGCCGCTGATGAAGCTGCGCGAGATCCTCGGCGTGCTGCGCGACTCGTACTGCCGCACCGTCGGCGTCGAGTACATGCACATCGAGGATCCCGAGGAGCGGGCCTGGATCCAGCACCGGGTGGAGCGGCCGCACCAGAAGCCCGGCGGCGAGGAGCAGCTGCACATCCTCAACCGTCTCAACGCCGCTGAGGCGTTCGAGACGTTCCTGCAGACCAAGTACGTCGGGCAGAAGCGCTTCTCGCTCGAGGGCGGCGAGTCGGTCATCCCGCTCCTCGACGCCGTGCTGACGGAGACCACCAGGGAGGGGCTCGACGAGGTCGTTCTCGGCATGGCGCACCGCGGCCGGCTCAACGTGCTCGCCAACATCATCGGCAAGAGCTACACCCAGATCTTCCAGGAGTTCGAAGGCAACCTCGACCCGCGCAGCGCCCACGGCTCCGGCGACGTCAAGTACCACCTCGGCGCCGACGGTACGTTCCACTCTCGTGACGTCCGGTCCATCAACGTGTCGGTCGCCGCCAACGCCAGCCACCTCGAGTCTGTCGACCCCGTACTCGAGGGCGTCGTGCGCGCGAAGCAGGACATGATCGACACCGGCGAGGAGGGGTTCACCGTCCTGCCGCTGCTCATCCATGGGGACGCGGCGTTCGCCGGCCAGGGGGTGGCAGCCGAGACCCTCAACCTCTCCCAGCTGCGCGGCTACCGTACCGGCGGCACGGTCCACGTGGTCATCAACAACCAGGTTGGTTTCACGACACCGCCGACCGCGGGGCGCTCGAGCGTCTACGCCACCGACGTCGCCCGCATGGTCCAGTCACCGATCTTCCACGTCAACGGCGACGACCCCGAGGCGTGCGTCCGGGTCGCGCGGCTGGCGTTCGAGTACCGCCAGACGTTCAAGAAGGACGTCGTCATCGACCTGATCTGCTACCGGCGGCGAGGCCACAACGAGACGGACAATCCCTCGTTCACCCAGCCGCTGATGTACGACCTCATCGACGCCAAGCGGTCGGTGCGCAAGCTCTACACCGAGTCGCTCATCGGCCGCGGCGACCTGTCCGTCGACGAGGCCGAGCGGGCGCTGCGCGACTACCAGCAGCGGCTCGAGCAGGCGTTCACCGAGACCAAGGAGGCCGGGAAGAAGCCGAGCGAGCCCGGTTCCGTGGTCAAGCCCGAGCCCGACCAGCCGGCCAGGCTCACCCACGCCGACGTCCCCACCGCGGTCACCGACGAAGTGGTCAAGCGCGTCACCGACACCCAGCTAAACCTCCCCGAGGGCTTCACGGCGCACCCGCGGCTAGGGCCGATGGTCCAGCGTCGGGCGAAGATGGTCGAGGACGACCAGATCGACTGGGCGACCGGCGAGCTGCTCGCGTTCGGCTCGCTGCTGCTCGACGGCCACCCCGTACGCCTTGCCGGGCAGGACAGCAGGCGTGGGACCTTCGGCCAGCGCCACGCCGTGCTCGTCGACCGCCGCAGCGGTGCGGAGTACACGCCGCTCAAGCAGCTCGACTCCGGGCAGACGAAATTCTACGCCTACGACTCGCTGCTGTCCGAGATCGCGGCTGTGGGGTTCGAGTACGGTTACTCCGTGGCGAGGCCCGACACTCTCGTGTGCTGGGAGGCACAGTTCGGCGACTTCGCCAACGGCGCCCAAGTGATCATCGACGAGTTCATCACGGCCAGCGAGCAGAAGTGGGGACAACAGTCCGGCGTCGTGCTGCTGCTCCCCCATGGCTACGAGGGCCAGGGGCCCGATCACTCGTCCGGCCGGATCGAGCGCTTCCTCCAGATGTGCGCGCAGGACAACATGGTCGTCTCGATGCCGTCGAAGCCGGCCAACTACTTCCACCTGCTGCGCTGGCACGTTCTCTCCGGCTGGCACAAGCCACTGATCGTGTTCACGCCGAAGTCCCTGCTCCGCCTGAAGCGGGCGGCTTCGACGCAGGCGGACTTCACGGGCGGCCACTTCCAGCCGGTGATCGGCGAACCCGCCGACTTCGACCGGAGCAGGGTACGGCGCGTCGTCCTGTGCTCCGGCAAGGTCTTCTACGACCTGCAGAAGGCCCGCCAGAAGCAGGAGAGCGACGATGTCGCCCTGGTTCGCGTCGAGCGACTGTACCCCATGCCTGGAGACGAGATCGCGCGCGAGCTCGAGACGTACCCGAACGCCGCCGACGTTGTCTGGGTACAGGAGGAACCCGCCAACATGGGCCCGTGGCCCTTCATGGCGCTGCACCTTCCCGAGCACCTCGGCGGGCGGCGCCTGTACCGCGTCACACGTCCGGCCAGCTCGTCGCCGGCAGCCGGGTCGATGTCCCGTCACGACGAGGAGCAGCAGGCCATCATCAGCCAGATCTTCCCGGAGCGCTGAGCCGTACCCCGGCGGCCCGTCGCACCCCCGCCGGCCGCCGCACCAGGCGGCCGTCACACCAGGTGCGCGTCTGATGGTCCGCGCCACCCGCGGCCCGGTCGGTCAGACACCCACGGCCCCGCGCTCCAGCCGTCTGAGCGTATGCGCGACCCCCGGCGCAAACCATCAGACACCCGCACGGGGCCGGCCGCAGGCGTCTGAAAGTACGCGCCACCCGCGGCGCGATCGTTCGGACACCGGCGAGCCCGACTCCCAGACGTCCGAACGTACGCGCCACCCCTGACGCGGACCGTCAGACGCCTGCAGCGGCGGACTTCTTGTGTCCGAACATACGCGTCACCAGCGGCGCGCATCCTCAGACACCACGTCGGGGTGACCGGTGAGCGAGGATCGCGATATATCTTGACTTTCGCCGTCTCTTGAGTCACGCTATATCGCAAGAGGGAAGACGGGAGACACCATGACCAGCTGGACCATCCGCGATTCACAGGAGCTGGCTTTCGACGCTGTCCACGTGCTGCGCGTAGAGCTCGTCAGCGGGCACGTCGATGTCGTGGCCACCCACGACGCCCCACGGCTGGAGGTCACCTCGGTCGAAGGCGAGCCACTGACCGTGACACAGGAAGGCACCCAGCTCACCATCGGCTACGACGACATCCCGCTGGGCGGCGTCTTTGGGCTCGAGGGCTCCCAGACGTGGGAACGCTTCCGCGAGTGGGGTGGCTTCGAGCGGGGTCGCGGCGAAAGCGGCGGTGAGCATACCGCCGGTCCGTGGGGCGCTGAGGGCTACGGCCCTGGCGGATGGCACCCGGGCCCCGGCGGCTGGCAGTGGCCGGGATGGGGACGACCCAGGTGGCGGCGACCAGGGTGGCACAGGCCCGGAGGCCCGCAGGGTCCGCCCTTCGACGACCCGCGAGCCTGGCTTTCCAACGTTCGCAGGTCAGCGACGCTCGCGGTGGCCGTCCCCGAGGCCTGCCAGGTTCAGCTCGCGAGTGTCTCGGCCGAGGCGGTCGTCTCCGGGGTCGCCGGTCAGGTTCGCGCGCGTGGGGTGTCGGGCGGCCTGACGTTCGACGGTCTTTCCGGCGGAACCCAAGTTCAGACGGTCTCGGGCGGCGTGCAGGCGCGCTCACTGCGGGGACCTCTCGACTTCGCGACCGCCTCCGGGGAGTTGACCGTGGCCAGCGGGGAGAGCGACGACGTACGCGTCAAGTCCGTGAACGGCCGCGTCACCATCGACCTCGCGCCGCCGCCGCGCGGAAAGATCGACGTCAAGACCGTGTCCGGCGGGGTGAGCGTACGCCTGCCGGACACGGCAAGCGTGGACGTCGACCTTACCTCGATGACCGGTAATGTCGACGCGGCCTTCGAAGGGCTCGCCCACGAACGGAAGCCGGGACGGGTCACGCTCTCCGGACACGTCGGTGAGGGGTCGGGCAGGCTGCGCGCCAAGACAGTGTCGGGCGACATCGCTCTGCTTCGCCGCCCGCCCGCAGTCACGAAAGGGAAGGAGTCGGCGTGAGCCCCGTTTTCGGACACGGAAGGCTTCGGCTGTACCTCCTCAAGCTGCTCGACGAGAGCCCGCGGCATGGATACGAGGTCATCCGCCTGCTCGAGGACCGGTTCATGGGGGTTTACGCGCCCTCCGCGGGGACGATCTACCCGCGTCTCGCGCGGCTGGAGGAGGAAGGGCTCGTCACACACGACGCGGAAGGCAGCAGGAAGATCTACCGGCTCACCGATGCCGGCCGTGCGGAGCTGGAGCGCCGCGGCGATGAGCTCGATGAGCTCGAGCAGGAGATCGCGGGCTCGCTGCGCGACCTCGCCGACGAGGTGAAGGAGGATGTCCGCGACTCCGTACGGACGCTGCGCGAGGAGCTGAAGCAGGCGGCCGACGACATCCGCGACCAGGCCAGAAAGGAAGGCGGCCAGGCGTGGGGCGAATACCACCGGGCCTTCGAGGAGAGCCGTCGGGCCTGGCAGGAGACCCACCAGGCGTGGCAGGAGACCCAGCGTGCCTGGCGCGGGGCGAATTGGTCGAGCCGCCGCGCCCAGCGCGAGCTCGAGCGCACCCTGCAGCGCTTCTCCCATGACGCGCGTCACGCCGTTCGCGGGGAGTGGATCGACGACCAGACCGTACGCGAGGTACGCCTGCTCCTCGATGAGACGCTGCACCGGCTGCGCATCGAGATCCTGAGCGCGGCACGGCAGCGGCGCGGATCGCCAGCTCCCGGCCAGGGCCGGTCGGACCCGTGGGGGGCCTCTACGGACACCCCGGACGCACCGTCGCGGCCCGAGCCCCCCGAGCCGCCGACCCCGCCGCAGAGGCCAGAGGGATAGGACTGCTGGGCTCGCCCAGCTGCCCGGCTCCCTGATCCAGCGGCTATCGTCGCGACCTCTACACCGTGAAGACGATCTTGCCGAAGACGTCACCGTGTGCCATGGCGGCGAAGCCCTCACGGGCATCCGTGAGCGGCATCGTGGCGTGGACCACCGGACGCACGCCGGTGACATCGAGGAAGGTCAGCAGCCGGGACAGCTCCTCGCGCGTGCCCATCGTCGAGCCCATGACCGACAGCTGGAGGAAAAAGACCCGGTTGAGTGCGGCGGGGGGGTTAGGGCCGCTCGTGGCCCCGGCGACCACTACCCGACCGCCGGGCTTCAGGCACTTGAGGGAATGGGTCCAGGTGGCCTCCCCGACCGTCTCCATGACGACGTCGACCCGATCCGGCAGCCTCGCGCCCGTCGGGAAGGCGTCGTCGGCCCCCAACTCGCGGGCACGCTGCCGCTTGGCCTCCTCACGGCTGGTCACCCACATCCGGTAGCCCGCGGCCCGGCCCAGCATGACGAGCGCCGTCGCCACGCCCCCGCCCGCGCCCTGGACGAGCACTGTCGCGCCGGGCGCCGCCCCCGCCTGGGTGAACAGCATGCGATACGCGGTGAGCCAGGCGGTAGGCAGGCACGCGGCCTCCTCGAAGGTGAGCGAGGATGGTTTCGGCAGCAGGTTGCGCCGCGGTACGGCCACCCGCTCGGCGAACGTCCCGTCGTACACCTCGGACAGCAGCGAACGCCGCGGATCCTTGGTCTCGTCGCCGATCGAGGGGTCGGCGACGATCGCATGGACGACAACCTCGTTGCCCTCCTCGTCGACGCCCGCGGCGTCGCACCCGAGGATCATGGGCAGCTGGTCCTCGGTGATGCCGACCCCGCGGAGCGTCCACAGGTCGTGATGGTTGAGCGAGGTGGCCTTCACCGCGACCGTCGTCCAGGCGTCGGGTGCCTCCGGTTCCGGGCGCTCGCCCGCCTCGAGGCCGGCGAGAGGTTGTTCTGCGTCGAAGCGCGTTGCGGTGACCGCGTACATGCCACCGACCCTAGCGGCTCCCGCCGCCGGTCCGACCATGGTCCGCGCTTGTGGCGAGAAAGCGCAAAGTACTGCGCGTCTGGACCACAGGAGCGGATCTCGAGAGGCTCGGCCACTTAGCTCAGATCCGGGCGACACCCTCGCGGCGGGCCGCGCCCGCGACGGCGCGCGCCACGGCCGGCGTGACCCTTTCGTCGAACGCGCTCGGGATCACGTAGTCGTCCGTGACATCGTCGCCGACCACACCGGCGAGCGCGTCGGCCGCGGCCACCTTCATGCCTTCGGTGATCTCGCGAGCGCGGACGTCGAGGGCGCCGCGGAAGACACCGGGGAAGGCGAGCACGTTGTTGATCTGGTTGGGGTAGTCGCTGCGGCCGGTGGCGACGATCCGCGCGTGACGCCGGGCGATGTCCGGGTGGACCTCCGGGTCGGGGTTGGCGAGCCCGAAGATGATCGCGTCGTCGGCCATCGCGGCGACCGCGTCCTCGGGGATCTGTCCTCCGGAGACGCCGACGAGGACGTCGGCGCCGCGCAGGGCCGCACCGATCTCGCCGGTGTGTCCCGCGGAGTTGGTCTCCCGCGCGAGCGTGAGCTTCACGCCCGTGAGGCCGTCGCGGCCGGCGTGGAGCAGGCCACGGCTGTCGGCGACAGCGACGTCTCGTACGCCCGCGTTGCGCAGGATGCGTGTCACGGCGACCCCGGCGGCACCCGCCCCGGAGACGACGACACGCATGCCTGCGAGTGAGCGCCCGGTGAGCCGGGCGGCGTTCTCCAGCGCCGCGAGCACCACAATCGCCGTGCCGTGCTGGTCGTCGTGGAAGACCGGGATGTCAAGCCTGGCCTTCAGCAGCCGCTCGATCTCGAAGCACCGCGGGGCGGCGATGTCCTCGAGGTTCACTCCGCCGAACCCGGGCGCCAGCCGCGCGACGGTCTCGACCAGGTCGCCGACATCGGTGCAGTCGAGGCAGAGCGGCACGGCCTCCACGTCCGCGAACTCCTTGAACAGCACGGCCTTGCCCTCCATGACCGGCAGCGCCGCCGAGGCCCGATGTCGCCCAAGCCGAGGACCGCGGTGCCGTCGGTGACGATCGCGACCACCGACGATTTCCACGTGTAGTCGTGGACGAGTTCGGGTGTCCCCGCGATGGCGCGGCAGACGCGCGCGACGCCCGGCGTGTACGCGAGGGCGAGGTCCGCGGGGTCGCGCACGGGGACCGTGGAACGAACCTCGAGCTTTCCGCCGCGGTGGAGAGCGAAGGCGGGATCGAGCTGATCAAAGGGTTGGGACAGATGCTGTTCAAGAGGCTCGGCGGCCACACTGACCCCCAGGGGAAGGAGAGGGAATGGGACGACGGGTGTCTCGGCGCCTCGCGGAAACGCGGCCGGTCGGGCGCGGCGACAGCGCTTGCTCGGGGCTTGCTCAGGGCCTTTACCCGGGCCTCATCGCCTGGGCCTTCTCAGGACCTCATTCGGGGGTCGCCCACTCCATAAGTGTGCCACACCCGCGTCCTGCCTATCGGGGACGAGGGATACGGCGACCACGACGCGGGCGGATCCGCCACACCACTCGGCCCACCACGAGCTTATCGGGAACCGCCCCGAAGACCCTGCTGTCGTCGCTGTGGCCGGGGTTATCGCCTTCCAGCCACCAGCCGCGGCGCTCTCGGCGTACGACGCGCTTGGTGACGAGGAGCCCAGGCCTGTCGGGTCGATGCACCACGACGATGTCGCGCGGACGGGGCGGCCGCGACGCACGCCTGATGACGAGGATGTCGCCGGGACGCAGGGCCGGCCACATGGACAGCCCTTCGGCTCTGGCGACCAGGAAAGGCAGGCGCACGCCCGCGACCTTAGCCCGACCAAGCCAACACCTGCCTCCCCCAGCCGGTCGGAAGGGGCGAGGATGGACTCCTCCCTTGGCGCCCACCTCGCTCGTTCGGTGCGAGGCGGTCAGGGGTAAGGTCCCCTTGGGATGCATCCGAGAGAGGAAAGGGCTCCGATGCAGCTGTTCACACGTTTCCGCACGCCGAAGACCACCGTCTACGCCCACTGTGACCTGCCCTGCGGGGTGTACAACCCCGCTCAGGCGCGGATCGAGGCGGAGTCCGTCAAGGCGATCATGGAGAAGTACCAGCAGAACGACGACCCCGTCTTCCGCGCCCGCGCGCTCAAGATCAAGGAAGAGCGTACCGAGCTCGCCAAGGAGCACCTGTGGGTGCTGTGGACGGACTACTTCAAGCCCAACCACCTCGAGAAATACCCCCAGCTCCACCAGATGTTCTGGGACGCGACGAAGCTCGCGGGCGCGGCCGGCGCGAAAGGATCGGTCGAGCCCGCGAAGGGCCAGGAGCTCCTCGACAAGATCGACGAAATCGCGAACATCTTCTGGGAGACCAAGAAGGCCGCGTAGGGCGACGCCGCGTAGCGGATCGAGGGGCCGGCCCCGCCTCAGGGTGCGGCCCCTCGATTTGCCCCTGGGGGCAGACACCGGCCCCGTGATGTCAGCCGGGACCTCCGGCGCAGGCGCCCGGTGGCTGCGTACGCTGGCTGACGTGATCAGACCGGCCCGACCGGAGGACGTCCCCGAGATCCTCGCGATGATCCGTGAGCTCGCGACGTACGAACGCGCGCCCGAGCAGGTCGAGGCGACCGAGGAGGCGCTGCACGCGGCGCTGTTCGGACCCGAGCCCGCGGTGTTCTGCCACCTGGCCGAGCATGACGGCGCGGGGGTCGCGGGCTTCGCCCTGTGGTTCCTCAACTTCTCGACCTGGCTCGGCTCGCACGGCGTCCACCTCGAGGACCTGTTCGTACGTCCGACGTACCGCCGCCACGGGTACGCGACCGCTCTGCTGCGTACGCTCGCGGCGATCGCGGTCGCGGGGGGATACGGTCGCCTCGAGTGGGCGGTGCTGGACTGGAACACCGACGCCCACGGGTTCTACCGCGCCATCGGAGCGGCTCCTATGGACGAGTGGACCACCTGGCGCGCGACCGGGGACGCTCTTCGTCGGCTCGCCGATGAACCCCACCGCTGAGCGGAAGCCTGTGCACGCCAGATGCCTCCGCCCGCTCGTCGCCGCGGTCGCGGTCCTCCTCGGTGCGGTCGCCTGTGGGTCAGGTGACGCCGGGACGCACCGGTCCGACGGGCAGCGGACACGTACCGTCCATCACGCGATGGGTACGGCAGAGGTGCCGCTGCACCCGCAGCGCCGGCGGCGCTCACTGACGGACGCGGGCGACACGGACCGCGGTACGTACCCGTAGTACGGTCGAGCAGCCCTCGCGAGGCGGTAGCGTTCAAGGAGGATCCCGCGACGCACGTTTCGGAGGAGCCATTGATCGAAGAGACCGCCGCGACCCAGGTGGGCGTCTCCGGCGTGCGTGACGCGGTGACCGTGCGCCTGCCGGCGTCCAGTGTGTACCTCTCGGTGCTGCGGACCACCACGGCGGGGTTGGCGGCACGGCTCGACTTCACCTTGGACGAGATCGAGGACCTGCGGATCGCGGTCGACGAGGCCTGCTCGATGCTGCTGGGTCAAGCCGCGCCGGACAGCCAGCTGGAGTGCGGGTTCGAGCTCCTCGCCGACGCGATGCGGGTGTGCGTCACCGTGCCGACCGCCGATGGACGCGAGCCGGCCCACGACACATTCGCCTGGACTGTCCTGAACGCCCTCGCCGGCAGCGTCGACTCCGGGGTGGACGACGACGGCCGGGTGTCACTCGTCCTCTACAAGCGAAGAGACACGGTGGGATCTCGGTGACAGAGAAGACCACCCTCGGAGGTACCGCCACCGGCCACGGCACGACCGCTCCCGATCGTGCCCGGGCGCGCGAGTACTTCGACTCGCTGAAGCGTCTACCCGAAGGCGACCCCGAGCGGAAACACGTACGCGACGAGCTCATTCAGCTCCACCTCCCGCTCGTCGAGTACCTCGCTCGCAGGTTCCGCAACCGCGGCGAGTCCCTGGACGACCTTGTACAGGTGGCGACGATCGGCTTGATCAAGTCGATCGACAGGTTCGACCTCGACCGCGGCGTGGAGTTCTCGACATACGCGACGCCGACGATCGTGGGGGAGATCAAGCGGCACTTCCGCGACAAGGGCTGGGCCATCCGGGTCCCCCGGCGTCTGCAGGAGCTGAAGCTCTCGCTGACCAAGGCGATCGGCGACCTGTCGCAGCGGCAGGGACGTGCGCCGACGGTGAGCGAGCTCGCCGCCTACCTCGAGATGAGCGAGGAGGAGGTCCTCGAGGGCCTCGAGTCCGCGAACGCGTACTCGACGGTGTCGCTCGACGCCCCCGACAGCGGCGACGACGACGCGCCCGCCGTCGCTGACACGCTGGGGATCGCCGACGAGGCGCTGGAGGGAGTCGAGTACCGCGAGTCCCTGAAGCCGCTGCTCGATCGGCTGCCGGGCCGCGAGAAGCGGATCCTGCTGCTCCGGTTTTTCGGGAACATGACCCAGTCGCAGATCGCGAGCGAGCTCGGCATCTCGCAGATGCATGTGTCGCGGCTGCTCGCCCGTACCCTCCGTCAGCTCCGGGAGGGGCTCACCAGGGAGGAGTGACACCCTGCCTGGTTCGCCGTGGCGTAATGTGCGCAGGGTAACCCCGAGGATGCCGCCGCTAAGAGGCCGCGCGGGTAGGCCGCTGGATCAGGGAGCCGGCCAGCTGAGCGAGCATGGCGAGACGGAGGAGGGAGTCGCAG
>JBOHCT010000107.1:0-14319 GCA_050699055.1 Streptosporangiaceae bacterium
CAGCTCCCGCGCCTATGATCAAAATCCGCATCACGTCAGTGACTATGCCAGGTCCCGGTGGGCCCTCTTGCTGGCCCGATCGAGATGCCCCGGCGTTTTGCCGACCAGATCGAGGGGCAGGTCGACGAGTGGCCGCCGAGCGTAGGGAGGTGTCCCCGCACCGAGCCATGGGCGCCAAAGACTCTTTTGTGGTCGTGGCGAACCGTCTACCGGTCGATCGCGTGAGCGGTCCCGACGGGGAGATGACGTGGCGCCGCAGCCCCGGTGGGCTGGTCTCGGCCCTGGGTCCGATCATGCGCCGGGACGGCGGCATCTGGGTCGGCTGGGCCGGCGTAACGGGCGAGCCTCCCGAGCCGCTGGTCGAGGGGAACATGTCCCTCGTCCCGGTCGCACTGTCCGAGGGCGAGGTCACGCTGTACTACGAGGGCTTCTCCAACTCGACGCTGTGGCCGCTGTATCATGACGTCATCGCGCCGCCGGTCTACGACCGGACGATGTGGGACGCGTACGTGACGGTGAACGAACGCTTCGCTGGCGTCGCCGCCGACGTGGCCGGGCATGGCGCGGTCGTGTGGATACAGGACTACCAGCTCCAGCTGGTCCCGGCGATGCTGCGCCGCCTCCGGCCTGACCTGCGTATCGGCTTCTTCCTGCATATCCCGTTCCCGCCCATCGAGTTGTTCCAGCAGCTGCCGTGGCGGCGGCAGATCCTCGAGGGGCTGCTCGGCGCCGACTTGGTGGGTTTCCAGCGCGCGGGAGCGGCGGTGAACTTCATGCGGCTGTGCCGCTCACTGCTCGGGCACAGCTATCGCCGCCGCCGGGTCTTCGTCGGCGACCGCGCCGTGCGTGCCGAGGCATTTCCTATCTCCGTCGACGCCGGAGAGGTGGACAAGCTGGCGCGCGAGCCCAGCGTCCAGGCCCGCGCGGGGGAGATCCGCGACGAGCTCGGCCGGCCGGGGCAGATCCTTCTCGGCGTCGACCGCCTCGACTACACCAAGGGGATCGAGCACCGGCTCACCGCGCTGGCGGAGTTGTTCGCCGAGGGCGAGCTCGAGCCGGGTGAAGCGGTGCTGGTGCAGATCGCGACCCCGAGCCGGGAGCGCGTGGAGCAGTACCGCCGGTTGCGCGACGAGATCGAGCTACAGGTCGGGCGCATCAACGGGGAGTACGGCAAGCTGGGTACACCGGTCGTGGACTACATGCACACGTCGTACGAACGCCACGAGTTGGTCGCGTTGTTGTGTGCCGCCGATGTCATGGTGGTCACGCCGCTGCGCGACGGGATGAATCTCGTGGCGAAGGAGTATGTCGCCGCCCGCCATGACCTGCGTGGTGCCTTGGTGCTGAGCGAGTTCGCCGGCGCGGCGGAGGAGCTTCGTCGCGCCTTCTTGATCAACCCACACGACATCGACGGCCTGAAGGCCACGCTGCTGCGTGCGATGCGGGCCGAGCCCGGGGATCTCGGGCGGCGGATGCGGGCCATGCGGCGCCATGTGATGGAACACGACGTGAACCGCTGGGCGGACAGCTTCCTCACCGCGCTCGTGACGTTAGGCGCCGCGGCCGCGCGAGACCCTCGGGGAGGAGGGCGGTCCGGCGAGTCCAGAGGGTGCGGAGCCGGCGAGTGAACGTCCGCCTCGCTGCCGGCGCCGTGCCGCCGAACGATGTCGGGTAGGGGCTCATCCGCCGCAGGCGCCAGGCGAGCGAAGGGTCGCTGCGTTCGAGGCTGTACTCGATGTCGGCGAGCGTGCGGCGTTCGCGTTCGTTGAGGGTCATCACCGACCTTCTCCGACGTTGGGCTGCCACAGTCTTGAGCGGCCGCTCGGCCCGGCGTATTCAAGGGGCGGCCGGCGCGGAAACCGTCTCTCGCAGGGTGTTGACCCCCACGGGTCGCCGGATCAACGATCGAGACGTGAGGGCAGGTCAGGGCGGCCGCGCGAGCCCGTCACGATCGTCGAGGCGCAGGGAGGCACGATGTACGAGAAGGACGGTAACCGGTACTTCGTGGTGGACGGGCACGTGCACTTTTGGGACGCGAGCCCAGGGAACCGCAACCGGTACGGGGAGGGGTTCATCGGCTGCTTCTACGACTTTCACCGTAACCTGAGTCCCGAGGAGTGGGTGTGGCCGAAGGAGAAGTTCGACAAGTATTCAGAGGCCGACCTGATGCATGACTTGTTCGAGGTCGGCTACGACGACAAGGCGATCTTCCTGCCCACGTATTTGACGGACTTCTTCCCGCGGGGGTTCAACACCATTGAGCAGGACGCGGTGCTGGCCGAGAAGTACCCGGACCGGTTCGTCCTGGCCGGTGCGTTCGACCCACGGGACGGGGAGAGGGGCCTGGACTACCTGGCAGACCAGGTGGAGCGCTATCACGTGAAGGCGGTGAAGCTGTACACCGCCGAGTGGCGCGGCGACTCCCGCGGCTACAAGCTGTCCGACCCGTGGACGTACCGGTACCTGGAGAAGTGCCGCGAGTTGGGGATCACCAACGTTCATGTGCACAAGGGACCGACGATCTGGCCGTTGAACCGGGACGCGTTCGACGTGGCGGATGTGGACCACGCCGCGACCGATTTTCCCGACCTGCGGTTCGTCGTGGAGCATTGCGGGCTGCCCCGGTTGGAGGATTTCTGCTGGATCGCGTCGCAGGAGCCGAATGTGTACGCGGGGCTCGCGGTGGCCATACCATTCATCCATGCCCGGCCCAGGTATTTCGCGCAGATCATCGGGGAGTTGGTGTTTTGGCTGGGGGCGGACCGCATCCTGTTCTCCAGTGACTACGCGATCTGGCAGCCGAAGTGGCTGATCGAGGAGTTCGTCGACTTCCAGATCCCGGAGGACCTGCAGGGCGAGTACGGCGTGCTCACGCCGGAGATCAAGGCGAAGATCCTCGGGTTGAACGCCGCCCACCTCTACGACCTGCAGGTTCCCGCGGGCGTTGTGGGCGGCGGAGCCGACGCCGCGCAGGCCCCGGCGGCGGGGGCGGTGACATGACTGGTCGCGTCTCCCGCGATGCCGCGTCTCACCGCGCCCGCCGGGCAGGAGCATTGCGGGACGCGGCGTGGTCGGCGCTTTCCACGGTGCGCGATCCGGAGCTGGACCGGCCGGTCACCGATCTCGGGTTCGTCGCCGGGCTGTCCGTCGAAGCGGGTGTGGCGCGGGTCCGGTTGCGGCTCCCGACGTTCTTCTGCGCGCCGAACTTCGCGTACCTGATGGTCGCCGACGCCCGCGACGCCTTGGCGGCGGTGCCGGACCTGCGCGGCGCGGAGGTACGCCTCGAGGACCATTTCGCGGCCGAGGAGATCAACACGGGGGCGGCGGCGGTGGGCGGCGGGTTCGTCGACACGTTCCCGGGGCTGGCCGACGGGGAGCTGGCCGAGCTGCGCCGGACCTTCGCTAGCAAGGCCCACCTGGCCGCCCAGGAACGTCTCGCCCGCCGGCTCGGCCGCGAAGGGTGGGCGGCCGCCGACCTGTCCGGGCTGCGATTGGGCGACGTGCCCGCCTCGACCGACCTGGACCGGGTACGCCGCCGGCGTGTCGACCTGGGCCTGTCGGCCGGCGACGACACGCCGGTGTTCACCGACGACACCGGCCGGGCGGTGCCAGCGGACGAGCTGCCGGCGCATCTGCGGTTCGCCAGGGCCGTGCGGGTCAGCGTCGACGGCAACGCGGACTGGTGCCAGGGTCTGCTGTCCACCCGCTACGGCACGCGACCCACCACCCGTCAGGCGGCCACCCCCGCCCGCGGGCGGCCAGCTGGATCAGATCGCGAGCAGGAGGGGGTGGAACGGCGATGAGGGCGGTACGTCTGCACGGATACGGGGAGGCTCCGGTCGTGGAAGACGTGCCCGACCCGTTGGTCTCCGGGCCGCTGGATGTGCTGGTGGAGGTCGGCGGGGCGGGGCTGTGCCGTACCGACCTGCACATTACGGAGGGTCAGTGGGCCGATAAGTCCGGCGTCGAGCTGCCGTACATTCTCGGTCACGAGAACGCCGGCTGGGTCCGCGAGGTCGGCCAGGCGGTGACCAGTGTCGCGCCCGGCGACCCGGTGATCCTGCATCCCCTGGTCACCTGCGGGCTTTGTCGGGCCTGTCGGGCCGGCGACGACGTGCACTGCGAGGCTTCCGTGTTCCCGGGTATCGACGCCGACGGTGGGATGGCGCGGTACCTGCGCACCAATGCCCGGGCGGTCGTCAAGCTCGACGGGAGCCTGGCTCCCGCCGACGTGGCGGCCCTGGCCGACGCGGGGTTGACCGCCTACCACGCGGTGAAGAAGGCTCTGCCGCTAGCCTACCCGGGCGCGCACGTGGCGGTGATCGGGGCCGGGGGGCTCGGGCACATCGGTATCCAGTGCCTGACCGCCATGAGCGCCGCGGAGATCACCGTCGTCGAGGTGTCGGAGGCGGCCCTGTCGCTGGCCAAGGACCTCGGCGCCGACCATACCGTCCACGCGGGAAACGACACTGGCGACCCTGGCGACCCTGGCGACCCTGGCGACCCTGGCGCCGCCGTGCGCGACATCACCGGCGGCGGCGCGCACGTCGTCCTCGACTTCGTCGGCGAGAAGGGGATGGAGCGCCACGGCGTCGCGATGCTCCGCGAGGCCGGGTCGTACTTCGTCATCGGCTACGGCGGCGCCGTGCACGTGCCGACGATCGACATCGTCTCGGCCGAGATCAACATCATCGGCAACCTTGTCGGCTCCTACAACGAACTCGCCGAGCTGATGGCGCTCGCCGCGCACGGCAAAGTCACGCTGCACACCACCACCTACCCCCTCGACGCCGTCGGCGACGCCATCCACGACCTGGAGTCCGGCAGCCTGCGGGGCCGCGGCATCCTCGTGCCCTGAGTTTGTCTGTGAACCTCGCGGGCGTCGGCCCTGCGGGCCTCCTGGCTTCGGTTCACGTGCTCCCGAGTCTCCGCAGTCTTTCGCGGCCATGGCTGCGCCCCGCCGCCCCCGATGGCCCTGCGGGTGATCGGCCGCCTTCGGCGGGTCGGGCTCCTCGGCCCTCGGACGCTCCGCTCGGGAGCCTGCCACTTCCCCAACGGGAGAGGCAGCGCGTTTTTCCGTTCGCACGCGCGGTGGGTCTTCGGATGTCATGCTGTAGTGGCCGGAGTAGGACGGACTTTCGGGGGGGCACGAGGCTCTGTCGGCGAGCGGGGCGAAGGCGGGGAACATCGACGTCGGTCATGGTCAACAGCCATCGGTGGAGGCCCGTCTCGTGAGACACGACCCAGCACGGTCGGGCGACGAGACGGGAAGCGCCCAGACCGCCGATCCGAGGGAGACCCGGAGCGGCGTTGAAGGTCTGCTGCCGCAAAAGCTTCTGCTGCCGTCCGGGCTCGAGATCGCCCATCATTATCGCCCCGCCGGAGACGCGACGCGCGTGGGGGGAGACTGGTACGACGTCATCCCGCTGATGGACGGGCGGGTCACGCTCGTCATGGGCGACGCGATGGGGCATGGGACCACCGCCGCCGCGGCCATGGGGCAGCTCAGAGCGGCCGCGCGTACGTTGGCCAGACGCGGTGTTCCACCCGACGAGATGCTGCGACGCCTCGATCTTGCCGCGCAGGAGATGGCGGCGGCGCAGTTCGCGACATGCGTGGCGGCAACGTATGACCCAGCTGCGGGACGCGCACTCGTCTCCCGCGCGGGCCATGTGCCGCCGATTCTCGTCCGCCCGCGCGGCACCAGCCGGGTGCTCACCCTGCCGCCGGGCCTTCCGCTGGGCATTGGCGGAGCCGCCTTCGAAGCCGTGGAGGTGCGGGTCCCCGAGGGCAGCACGCTGGTCCTGTACACCGACGGGCTCGTGGAGAGCCGCGAACGCGACATGGACACCGGCATCGCCAGCCTTCGCGCCACACTCGCCAGGTGCTCGGGCCCACTCCAGGACGCGTGCGACGCGATCGTCACGGAGCTGTCCCGGACGCCCGAGGAGGGCAGGGGCGAGGATAGGGGCGAGGACGATGTCGCCCTCCTCCTCGTCCGTTCGCGTGGCCGCTCGGCGAAGTGATCGAGTCCGTCAGCCCCTCGCCAGGCGACGCCCGAACGGGTGCGGGGCCAGCTCGTTACGTACCTGTGACCGGTTTCGGAGAAATGGACTGCCGTCTGGGCGATGATGGACGAGGTCCGTCTCATCGTGCGGGCCGCCGCCGAGGGGAAAAGGCGGAGGAAAACTGTGCCGCTGGGACGACGTGACACTGAGGGGCCGGCCAGACGCGCCAGGCGGTGGGCGCTTGCCCCGGCTCTGGCGGTCGTGATCCTTACCGCCTTGGGGGCCACCGTCGAGCTCACCGGGGTGCTCGACGGTTTCCGTCCGGCCGACGCGGCGTCCGACGGCCCCGCGCAGCAGCGGCCCACCATGGCCGAGCGGCTCGCCCAGATGCGCAGGTCCCTGCACGCGCCGCGGCCGAGCAGGCAGCCGGCCCCGTTGCGGGTCGTCCGGGTGACACCGAAGGATGGGGTCTCGGACGCGCCTGGAAGGCGGGCCGTGGTCGTCCGGTTCAGCGTCCCGGTGGAGAGCGGTGCCCACCCGCGCCTGTCGCCGTCCACGCCGGGCCACTGGGCGCGCGGGGCGAAGACCACTCTGACCTTCCGGCCCACGGTGCCTTTCGTTCCCGACACCACGGTGACCATGCGCCTTCCCGTCGGTGACGCCGGTGTTCGGGGTGTCCTCGGCGGAGAGCTGCGAAAACCGGTCACGGTGCGGTGGCGCACCGCGGACGGCTCCACCCTGCGCCTGCAACAGTTGCTCGCCGACCTTGGTTACCTGCCGGTCGCGTTCCATTCCGCGGATGACGTGCCCGACACGCGCGCGGCGCAGACCGAGGCCGCGTACGACCCGCCGGCGGGCTCGTTCTCGTGGAAGAGCGATCACGCTCCTGCCGTGCTGCGCTCGCTGTGGGCACCGGGGAAGTACAACGTGATGACCCGCGGTGCGGTCATGGCCTTCCAGCACGCCAACGGCCTCACGATGGACGGCGTGGCCGGACATGACGTGTGGGCGGCCCTGATCCACGACGCCGTGGTCCACGACACCGCCGACCAGCCGTACAGCTGGGCATGGGCCAGCAAGGGCCAACCCGAGAGACTGCGTATCTGGCGGGACGGGAGCTTCGTCTTCTCCACCCTGGCGAACACGGGCGTCCCCGAGGCGCCGACACCGAGCGGCACCTGGCCCGTGTACGCACGCCTGCGCACCGACACCATGTCGGGCACCAATCCCGACGGCACCCACTACCGCGACCCCGGCATCCCGTACGTGAACTACTTCAACGGCGGGGACGCGGTCCACGGCTTCGAGCGCTCAGGCTACGGCTACCCGCAGAGCGTAGGGTGCGTCGAGGTGCCGGTCTCGGCCGCGAAGCGAATCTGGGGTCTGATCGACTACGGCACCCTCGTTACGGTAACCGACGGCTAGCGGCGTCCTACGTCCTGCCTCTGAACGCGGCAAGATCCGCGTCCGTGGTCCAGACGAGCGGTATTCTTCCCGGCCCGACCACAAACACCGATCACGGTCCGCCAGACGACCGCGCCGCGGAGCCGAGCATCAGAGCGCGGTCGACTATGAGACCGCGGCGTGCGGGAGCGACCGAGCGTCGGTTACCCGCGGGACTCGCGGGTTCGTTGGCATGGCACACAGAGCCGTGCCTGCGGGATGATCTCGAGCCGTTCGGTGGGGATGTCGACGGCACAGGTCTCGCATCGACCGTACCGTCCCTCGTCCATCCGCCGCAGCGCCCCATCGATGTCGATGAGTGCCTCCCGGGTGCCCGCGGCCAGCGAGAGCGACATCTGGTGGCGTGCGCCCTCTCGCACGTCGCCGGTGAGGTCAGCCAGCTCACGCTCGATCTCGGCGAGCTGCCCGAGCCGGATGTCGCGCTGCTCCTCGAGCATGCGCCGCAGCGCAGGGAGGTGGTTCGTCAGGCGCCCCTGCGTACCAGGGCGGGAGGTCTCGGTGCGGTGGGGAGTCATGTGTCCTCCTGGTCGTGGCGACGCACGGGGCGATCCACCAGACGCAGGCAACCATGTACACGGCGTACCAGTGGATGACCCCCCTATTCCCCGGCCCCCGCGTCGTTATGCGCCCGATACGCGCCCGGGCGCCCGGAGAGAGCCGCGGAGACGTTGTCGGTGCGGGCCCCTCCAGCTGCGAAACGTCGATGCGGTCCGGAACGGTAGGAGTCGCGGGGGACCGCGAGCTCCTTTGGCGGGGATCCCATGCCTCGGCCGCGCGGGGCGGTCCCGCCGCGGGGGAGTCGAGGTCCTGGGCCGCCCCGTGGTGCGCGGCGCCCCCGCTGCCCAATCTCGGCCCGTATGTCACAGGGTGGTAAAAGTTGTGCGTTCCCTGACCCGAATGGTGGGCACTACCAGGGCGAGTTTCGTACACCAGTAAGGGAGTCCGAGTCAGGCCACCCTGCCGAGGAGTCATGGTCCGGTGTGTCACGGTTACGATCTTGACCGTCCGGCCTCGTGGGTCTTGGGCCGGTTGAGCATCTTTGTCAAAGGAGTGGTCGCATGATCCGAGTACGCCCGGTCCGTCGGGCCCTGGCCGCGATCGCCGTGGGCTCCGTGTTCGCTCTCAGCGCGTGCGGGGGCGGTGGGGGCGGAGGTAACGGCGGAGGCAACGGGGGGACCGGCAACGAACCAGCGACCCTCACGGTCGGGGTCATCCCGATCGAGGACGTCGCGCCCCTGTTCGTCGGCATCAAGAAGGGTTTCTTCAAAGACGAGAACCTCACGATCAAGACCCAGTTCGCGCAGGGCGGGGCGGCCATCGTGCCGTCCGTGCAGAGCGGTGACTTCCAGATCGGCTTCTCCAACACCGTCTCGCTGCTGATCGCCTCCGCCAAGGGCCTGCCCGTCCGCGTCATCGCCCAGGGCACGCAGGCGGCCAGCAAGAAGTCCGACGCCTGGTCGCACGTCTACGTCCGAGCCGACAGCGACATCCGCTCGCCCAAGGACCTCGAGGGCAAGAAGATCGCCGTCAACACCCTGCAGAACATCGGCGACGTGACGATCAAGGCCGCGCTCGAGAAGAAGGGCGTCGACGTCTCGAAGCTGAAGTTCGTGGAGTCCCCCTTCCCCGAGATGGAGTCCCTGCTCAAGCAGAAGAAGGTGGACGCGATCTGGGTCGTGGAGCCGTTCAACACTGTCGCGAAGAAGGCCGGTGCACGTCCGATTTCGGCCAACTTCTTTGAGACGGCACCCAACCTCACCATCGCCACGTACTTCACCACTCAGAAGTACATCGATCAGCACAAGAGCGCCGTCCAGCGGTTCGCGCGAGCGATGGACAAGTCCCTGAAGTATGCCGACGCCCATCCCGGCGCGGTACGCAAGGCCCTCCCGACCTACACGAAGATCCCCAAGAAGCTCGTGGGGGACGTCATGTTGGAGAATTGGAACCCGGCCCTCAACCGGGCCTCGATCGAGAAGCTCTCCCGCTTGAGCAAGAAGTACGGTCTGGTTGAGCAGGAGCCCAACCTCGATGAGCTGATTTGGAAGGGCGCTACTGGATGAGGACGGAGACGGCGTCACCCGCGCCGGCGGCTTCGGGGCGGCCGTCCGCGCGGGTGGTGTCGGCGTCTGGGCGGTTGCGCGCCTGGGGGCAGACCTGGGGCAGTGTGCTCGGCGTGCTGGTGCTCTTCGAGATCCTTTCCCGCGTGGACGTGCTGCCGAGCCGGTACTTTCCGCCGGTGTCGCAGATGTTCGCCGTGTTGGGCCAGGAGCTGGCGACCGTCGGTTTTTGGGCGGCGGTGGCGAACACGATGCAGGGCTGGTCGATCGGCCTGGGGATCGCCGTGGCGTTCGGGGTGCCGGTGGGGATGGTGGTGGGGTCGAGCCGGACGCTGTATCGGTTCGTGCGGCCGTTGATCGAGTTTCTGCGCCCGATCCCGTCGGTGGCGTTGATCCCGCTGGCGATCTTGATTTATGGCACGGGGCTGCAGAGCAAGGTGTTCCTTGTGGTGTTCGCATCGTTTTGGCCGCTGTTGGTGCAGTCGTTGTACGGGGTGCAGGATGTTGATCCGGTGGCGACCGACACGGCGCGGGTGTACGGGCTGGGCCGCCTGGAGCGGATGGTGCGGGTGCAGCTGCCGGGCGCGGTGCCGTACATCGCGACGGGGCTGCGGCTGTCCTCGGCGGTCGCGTTGATCCTGGCGGTTACCGCGGAGTTGGTGATCGGTTCGCCGGGGCTGGGGCAGGCGATCAACACCGCGCGGTCCGGTGGGGCGATCCCGCTGATGTACGCGCTGATCATCGCCACCGGGTTGATCGGGTGGGGGTTGAACATCGTTTTCACCCGTGTCGAGCGGCGGGTGTTGCACTGGCATCCGTCGCATCGGGAGGCCTGAGATGGGCGACCTGCGGCCGCGGCCGGTGCCCGGGATCGGCTGGGTGCGGCGCCGGGTGTTCGCGGTGTTGGCGGAGATGGCTGCCCCGGCTGTGGTGGTGGCTGCCTGGTGGGTGTGGTCGACGGGTGCGGGGAGTTTCTATTTCCCTCCGCTGCCGGATATTTTGAAGAGTTTCGCGGACACGTGGGTGTTCGAGCGGGTGCCGGGCGATGTGGTGCCGAGCCTTATTCGGCTGTTCGCGGGGTTCGGGCTCGCGGTGGGTTTCAGCATCGTCGCGGGGGTGGTGTTGGGGCAGTTTCCGGCGGCGCGGCGCGGCGCGGACCCGATCATCGAGTTTCTGCGGGCCATTCCGCCGCCGGCGCTGCTGCCGTTCGCGATCGTGGTGTTCGGGGTCGGCGACTGGATGAAGATCTTCATCATCGCGTTGGTGTGTGTGTTTCCGGTGCTGTTGAACACCATCGATGGGGTTACCGGCGTCGACCCGACGCTGCACGAGACCGCTCGCGCCTACGGTGTGCGCGGTCCGGAGCGGCTGTGGCGGGTGGTACTGCCCGCGGCGTTGCCGCAGGTGTTCGCGGGGATGCGGACCAGCCTGTCGCTGGCGTTGATCCTGATGGTGATCAGCGAGATGGTGGGCAGCACCAACGGGATCGGCTATTTCGTGTTGCAGTCTCAGCGTTCGTTTGACATTCCCGAGATGTGGTCGGGGATCCTGCTGCTCGGGCTGCTCGGCTACCTGCTCAACGCCGGGTTCGCCGTCGTGGAGCGCAGGGTACTGCGGTGGCATCGGGGGGCGCGGGCGAGCGAGCTTTCCGGACAGTGAGGAGGAGGAACCCGAGGCGATGCTGGACGTCACAGACCTCGACAAGACCTATGGGGAGGGCGAGCGGGCCACCCACGCGATCGAGGGGCTGAGTTTCACCGTCGAGGAAACCGAGTTCGTCTGCGTGGTCGGTCCCTCGGGCTGCGGCAAAACCACCCTGCTCAAATGCATGTCAGGGCTGATGGCCGCCACCTCGGGGCAGGTGGCCCTGCGCGGGCGTCCGGTCCGCCGCCCGCCGGAGGAGATGGCGTTCGTCTTCCAGGAGTACAGCCGCTCCCTAATGCCGTGGATGTCGGTCCGCGACAACGTGCTGCTGCCGCTGCGGCACAAGAAAATGACCAAGGCCGAACGCGTCCGCCACGTCGAGGAAGCCGTCGACTCCGTCGCCCTCACCCCGTTCATCGACCGCTACCCCTGGGAACTGTCCGGCGGCATGCAGCAACGCGTCGCCATCGCCCGCGCCCTCGCCTACCAGCCGGAAATCCTGCTGATGGACGAACCGTTCGCCTCCGTCGACGCCCAGACCCGCGCCGACCTCGAAGACCTCATCCTCCGCGTCCGCAAGCAATACGGCGTCACCATCGTCTTCGTCACCCACGACATCGACGAGTCCGTCTACCTCGGCGACCGCATCATCGTCCTCACCCCACCCCCCACCCACGTCCAAGAAATCCTCACCGTCGACATCCCCGGCGCCCGCGACCAAGTCGAAACCAAAGAGCTCCCCCAGTTCGCCCGCCTACGCGCCCACGTATTCCGGGCCATCAAACGCAAACAGCAGCCGGCCGAGGCTCACGCCGATGCCCCTCCGTCCGCGGATCACGTCGGGCCATTGCACGCGGAGTTACGCGCCGCTCGCGTCAGTGTCAGCCGGCGAGCGTGTACCAGACCAGGCCGACGTTGAGCATCGTGATCAGGATGGCGGCGGCGACGGCGACGAGGGTGGTCGCGCGGCGGTTGGTGAAGGCGCCCATGACGTCCGGTCTGCGGGTGAACGCGACGAGTGGCCAGACCGCGAACGGGATCCCGAAGCTGAGCACCACCTGAGAGATGATCAGTGCCTGGCCGGGCTCGACTGGGGAGGCGAGCAGGGCGAGGGCGGGGACCAACGTCACGAGGCGGCGCACGGTCAGCGGAACACGCCGGCGCAGGAAGCCCTCCATGATGACGGCGCCCGCGTAGGTGCCGACAGAGGTGGAGGCGAGCCCGGAGGCGAGCAGGGCGAGGGCGAACAGCACCGCACCCGCGTCCCCGATGCTCTGCCCGAGGCCGAGCTGCGCCGCGGCCAGTGAGTCGCCGCCGGCGGGGGTCAGCGCGGCGGCGGCGACGACGAGCATGGCGAGGTTGGCCGCACCGGCGAGCGTCATCGCGATGACGACGTCGGCACGCGTCGCCGCGAGCAGCCGGCGCTGGCGTGGCAGCCGGTCGGTCCGGTTGCCGTGTCGGTCGCGGACGAGCGCCCCGTGCAGATAGATGGCGTGCGGCATCACCGTCGCCCCGAGAATGCCGGCGGCGAGCAGCAGGCTGCCAGTTCCGGCAAGGTGCGGGACCAGACCCGCGGAGATCTCGTGGGCATGGGGGCGGCTCACGAAGGCGCTGTAGAAGAATCCGACGAGCACGACACCCAGCAGCCCGGTGAGTACACCTTCGAACCTCCGCTGGCCGCGCCGTGACTGTAGCGTGAGCGTCACCCAGGACACGCCGCCGGTGATGATTCCGCCGGCCAGCAGCGGCACCCCGAACAGCAGCTGGAGTGCGACAGCGCCGCCGATCAGCTCCGCCAGGTCGGTCGCGATCGCCACCAGCTCGGCCTCGACCCACAGCCCCACCACGGCCGGGCGGGGGAAGCGGTCGCGGCACAGCTCGGGGAGTGTGGCGCCGGTCGCGATCGTCAGCTTGGCGGAGAGGTACTGCACGAGCATCGCGACGAGGTTCGCGGTCACGATGACCCACACGAGCAGGTACCCGTACCGGGCGCCGGCCGTGACATTGGTGGCGATGTTGCCCGGGTCCACATACGCGATCGCGGCGACGAACGCCGGGCCGGTGAGCAGCAGCCCACGCCGGAGTGCCAGGAGGCGCGCCCGCCATCCGGCCCTGGCGTCGAGCAGCACCTGCCGAACCTCCCTCCGTGACCGCGCCGGGCTGTCGTCGCGGCAACCGCGGTGGTGGTGACGTTGGCGCCGCTCGTCCTACCTTCACCCGCCGCGACGTCGTACGCCAAGCCGGGCCGCACCGGCGCGGTCATGGGCCTCTAACCAGAGGGGTGCCTGTGCGAGCAGCCGACCGCGCACGGCCGCGATGTGGGGAAGCTCCGTCGTGCCGGTGCGGGTCGCGAGAAAGAGAGTGTTGATCGGAGGTATCTCCGGTTGGAGCAGGGGGACGAGTTCACCGGAGGCCAGCTCATTGGCGCACAGGTAGCGGGGCAGCACCGTGACGCCCGCGCCGGCTGTGGTGCTTGTCAGCACTCCCCGCAGGTCGAACGACGACCGCCGCGCTGCCGGTGGGTCGGGCACCGAACTTGGTGCGCCAGTACCGACGGATGATGGGAAGGTCCTCGGCGTAGGCGACCAGCGGATCGTACTCGTCGACCTATTGGCAACCAATGGGTCGGTGCGTCTAGCGTCAACGGGTGGCGATCGCCTCTACCGACGTTGACGGGAGCCAATGAGCGACCAATGAGCGACCAATGAGCGACCAATGAGCGACCAATGAGCAATGTGCAGGCTGCGGACACCCCAGTGACGCTCATCACCGGTGGGTCGAGCGGCATCGGTGCCGCGACCGCCCGTCGGCTGCTCGCGGCCGGTCATCGGGTGGCTGTCACCGGTCGGCGCCGGGACCGTCTGGACCGCCTCGTGACGGACCTCGGCGGCGAGAAAGATCTGCTGCCGATCGTCGCGGACGCGGCCGATTACGACGCGGTCCGCGCCGCCGTGGACGCCACGGTCGAGGAGTTCGACCGCCTCGACCACGTCGTGGCGAGTGCGGGCTTCGCGACCCACGCCACGCTGGCGGACGGTGACCCTGAGCGGTTGCGGGAGATGGTCTTGACTAACGTGCTTGGCCCCGCGTTCGTTGTCAAGGCCGCCCTGCCGGCTCTTCGCGAGAGCCGCGGGCGTGTCGTC
>JBOHCT010000108.1:0-14298 GCA_050699055.1 Streptosporangiaceae bacterium
TCGTGCTTCCCGGACCGCGATCCCTTGACCTCGATGTCGCCTATCTCGTTCGGCGCGATCCCGCGGAAGCTGATGGTGGTTTCGGCCGAGGCTGTCGGCGTACCGGGCCGTGGGAAGACGTCGATCGGGCCGTGCTCCCTTGGCCGCAGCCCCATCACCCCCAGCGTGGCCAACCCCCCGAGGACGACAATGCCGACTGCCAGCAGGGTAATGCGGGCGCTCTTCCGCATACTTCCCCCCTTGCGAGGCCGTCCGATCAGATTCGGATGATTGTGCCACCTTTGTGGGTGCTTTCGGGAAGGGCGCGCCAGGTATCAGATCGCGCGCCCCGACTGTCGGCCGTAGTGACGGTGACGGGGCCCAGTGGCGCGTGGCGACCCGGCGCTCCGCGCCACGCGTGGCTGGAGACTACCGCGAGCGGGCGGAGGACGCCTCTCGCGGGGTCGCTTGTAGGGCCTCTCGCAGGGCCTGCCGTTGACGGGATCCCAGGCCGCGGGCCCTCCGGTTGGGCGCGATGCCGACGTGCTCCATCAGCCGGTCGGCGCGCGTCCTGCCGACGCCGGGGAGGGCGCGGAGCAGCTGGACGACGCGGGTACGCCCGACGATGTCGTCGGTCGCGGAACGGTCCAACACGTCTGGCAGGCTCTCGCGACCTTCCCTGATCGCGGCCAGCAGCTCCGCCCGCGCCCGGCGCGTCTCGGCGGCCTTCTTGAGGGCGACCGCGCGCTGCTCGTACGTCTGGGCGGGGGTGACAGAGTTCCCGCTCCATCGGGCGTCGGCCGTCGCGGGACGTTGCCAGCCTCGCACCCGGTCGACGTGTCCGTGGTGCGGCCGGGGCGACCCCGCGGTGCGGTTCATCGCCGGGAGGGCGGTGTCGGGGTCGCGCATGGGCGGATCAGCGGGGACGGCGTCGGGCGCGCTGATGAGGCGCACGTTGGCGAAGGCGGGGTCGCCGCGGTCTCCGGTACGGCTCGGCTCGGCAAGCACCCGCTGCCGCCGGTCCCAGCCACGCGTCTCCACGGGGAGGTGGGAGCGACGGCGCGGTCGCACAACGACCAGCACGATGAGCACGAGTAGGCCGAAGACCGCCACCGTTACCCATGCCATGAGGTCCGTGCCTCCTCTGACGTCCGCGGCGTTTCGTACGATCGTCCGATCGGATGCCCTGTGTCGGCTGACACGGTGGATGACAGCTTCTCGAAAACAACGCGCCAGCGGAACCCACGGTTCCGTGAGGGGCGGACATGGGTGGCTTCCGAGACGCGGGTGCGCGTGCTTCGGGCCAGTTCACGGTACGCGCGGATTGGCCACGTCCGGCCATGACAACATCTGGCCATCCCTACGGTCAGACCGGCCGCGGGTGACCTGCGGGGGGTCGGCTTGTCGAACCGGCTGCGCCTGGCCGTTACCGTAGTCACCGGTTGAGGATGCGCGACACTAGGGTCCGCGAGGGGGTTCCTGTTGGCGGTACCAGCGACAGACGACGCGGCGGCCGATTGGACCGAGCCGGGCACGTTCCTCGTTCTCCCCGGGGTGTACCGCATCCCGCTTCCGCTGCCGGGGGACGGCCTGCGCGCGGTGAACGTCTACGCGATCGAGGACGGCGATGCGCTCGTCGTGGTCGACGCCGGATGGGCCTTGGCGGAGTCCCGCGAGCGGCTGCGGGCCGCACTCGCGGTACTCGGCTGCGGTATCGGCGACGTGCGTCGGTTCCTCGTCACGCACATCCACAGAGACCATTACACGCAGGCGGTCGCCCTGCGCCGGGAGTTCGGCGGTCGGGTCGGTCTGGGCGAGGGCGAGCGGCCTTCGCTTCGGGTAGCCGCCGACCCCACGAGCCGGGCGCTCGCCCCCCAGCTCGACCGGCTGCGGGCCTGCGGCGCCGGCCCGGTCACGGAGCGCCTCCTCGAAGCGGGCGCTGCCCACCCCAGGGACACCTCCATCTGGGAGCAACCGGACGACTGGATCGGGGACGGTGCGGAGATCGACCTCGAGAAGCGGACGCTGCGCGCGCTGCCGACTCCCGGTCACACCCGCGGCCACCTTGTCTTCCTCGACGCCGACGCCGGGGTGCTCTTCGCGGGGGACCACGTGCTGCCGCACATCACTCCCTCCATCGGTTTCGAGCCCGCGCCGACCGAGTTGCCGCTCGGGGACTATCTCCGGTCGCTGCGGCTGGTACGGCAGCTCCCCGACGTACGGCTGCTGCCGGCGCACGGACCCGTCGCGGACAGCGTGCATACCCGCGTCGACGAGCTTCTCGCCCACCATGACACCCGGCTTACCGCCACCGCCGACACGATCGCGCGGGGGGCCGACACCGCGTACGCGGCGGCGCGCATGCTGAGGTGGACTCGTCGGGAACGTCGCTTCGACGACCTCGACCCGTTCAACCAGATGCTGGCGGTGAACGAGACGGCCGCACACCTCGATCTGTTGGCCGCGCAGGCCCGTCTGCGGGCGTCCGTCCGCGACGGCGTCACCCACTACACGTTCGATCACTGAGGCAGGACCGCGCCGCTCGTCCGAGCCGCCCAAGGCATCGACTGAACCTGTCCTTCCGCATCTGAGCGGGGTGTTCCGACGCGGGCTCGGTGGCTACGTCGTCGCGGCCGCGTCAGGCTCGACACACCGGTTCTCGGCGAAGCTCTTCAGCGCGGTCAGCCACTTCTCGTGGCCGGCCGCGAGCTTGGCCGGGCTGTAGAGCAGGGGGAGCAGCGGCGCGGCCATGGACTCCGCCATGGTCACCCTGGTGCGGTCCCCGTCGACCGGCTCCAGCAGGTGCCTGTCCACGGCCCTGACCCCGAAGGCGACGCCGGGGACGCCGGCCGGGTGCGCGACGCGGTGATGCCGGGGGTCCCCGACGATGTCGTGGCGAGGGCGCTGGCCGCGTGGACCGGTCTGTTCGGCGCGGTCGGCTTCGAGTTGTTCGGCCAGGTCAACAACGCGGTCGAGGATCGCGCCGCGTGGCTCGACCACTCCATGACCTGCCTGGGTCGGTTCGTCGGTCTGCCCGCGTGACCGGCGCCAGCCGGCATCGAGGCGGCCGCCGCTAGGGGTCTGGGGGGAGGTATCGGGTCGCGCGGTCTACTTGCTGGTAGACGTCCAGCCCGACCGGGCGGCGCATCTCCTCGGCGAGGTGTCCCAGCAGCCCTGCGGTGCGGGCGAGCAGTGCGAAGCCGCGCAGCGTCTCGACGGGGAACCCGAGATCGGCCAGGGCCGCGCCACAGACGCCCGCGCCGTTCAGCGGCAGGGTCCGGCCGAGGATCGCGGGATGGACCCGACCCACCGCCTCGAACAGCCGCAGGTGTGGACCCCGCAGCCCCTCTTCCTCCGCGATCCGCAGGAGCACGGGCGTACGTGGATCGCCGTTCTTGTGCAGCGGATGCCCGAGGCCCGGCACGAGCCCGCCCGCGGCGCGCTTCGCGCGTACGGCGTCGCGAGCGATGGCGTCCCAGCCCTCGTCGCCCTCCGGCGGGTCGCCCTCGTTCGCGGCGAGGGCGTCGGCCAGGAACCGACCGCAGTCCTCGGTGACCCCGAGGAAGCGCGAGCCGCCACCGAGCAGTCCAGCGGCGAGCGCTCCCTGCAGCGCGTCCGGCGCGCTGGCCAGGGTGAGCCGGGCGGCGATCGCCGTGGGCGTGAACCCGTGGTCCGCGAGCGCGACGAGGGTCGCCTCGAACAGCCGCAGCTCGCCCTTCGCCGGCCGGCGCTGTGCGACCAGCCAGAAGGCGAGCTCGCCGAAACCGACCCGGCCGAGCAGGTCGTCGGCGAGGTCCTGACCGAGTAGCCGGATGGATGTCTCGTCCGAGGTTCCGATCGACGTCGGGTACTCGGTCATGAGGCGGGCTCCGAAGTGAGCATCGCGGCGGAGCGAGGCGCGGAGCGGAGGAGGGCGCCGGGGTACTCGGTCATGAGGCGGCCTCCGAAGTGAGCATCGCGGCGGAGCGAGGCGCGGAGCGGAGGAGGGCGCCGGGGTACTCGGTCATGTACTCGCCTCCGCGTCGTACTCACCGGGCGGGTGCCCGGACGGCAGTTGGTGCTTGGCCACCCGTGCCGTCGGGGTGCGCGGCAGCTCGTCGAGGGCCTGCCAGAAGCGGGGGACCTTGTACGCGGCGAGGCGGCCCGCCGTCCACGTCCGCAGGGCGGCGAAGTCGGGGTCCCCGCCGGGCGCGGGTACCACGAAGGCCTTTACCTCCTCCTCCGACAACTCCGACGGCACGCCGACGACCGCGCACTCGAGCACGTCGGGGTGGTCGAGCAGCGCCTCCTCGACCTCGAGCGGCGAGAGGTTCTCGCCGCGGCGGCGCAGCACCTCCTTCTTCCGTGTGACGAAGGTGTAGATGTCGTCCTCGCCCACCGTGACGAGGTCGCCGGTGTGCAGCCAGCCGTCGACGATGACCCGCGCCGTCTCCTCGGGCATCTCCCAGTACCCCGGCGTCACCACCGGGTTGCGCAGCAGCAACTCGCCGGTGTCCCCGGGCCCCAGCTCACGGCCGTCGTCGCCGACGACGCGGGCCTCGTTGACGGTGCCGAGCCGCGGGTGCTGCCGCGGGGCGCCGAGCGTGCCGAACGGCCGGGTTCCGTGCGGCCAGATCAGACCGTACGGCGACTCCGACATCGCGTAGCCGCAGACGATCCGCAGGCCGAAGCGGCGCTCGATCTCCTCCTGCCGTTCACGGGTCGGTGAGGGGCCCGTGTAGCACAGCCGCAGCGGCGTGTCGGCGTCGTCGGGTCGCTCGGGCTGCCGCATGAGGATCTCCAGCATCGCCCCGATCGCGTTGAACTCCGTGGCGCCGTGCCGGCGCGCCGCGTCGAGGAACCCGCTCGCGGAGAAGCGTGGCAGCAGCACCAGGCCGGCCCCGCGCGCCAGCGAGCCCATGACCGAGTAGGCGGGGGCGTTGATATGGAACAGCGGGAGCGAGGTCATCAGGCGGTCGTCCCGCGTCAGCTCCATCCAATACGGAAACCCCTCGCCCGCCATCGCGTACGCGCGGTGGGTCTGCATCACCAGCTTGGACCGGCCGGTCGTCCCCGACGTCGGGATCAGGACGGCGAGGTCACCGGGACTGGCTGCCCCGGTCGGCAACCGAGCGTCACCCGCATCCGCGTTCGCCCAGTCTCCGACGAGCGTGTCGACGTCCAGGGTGCCCAGCGCGGGTACGTCGCTGACCCCGTCGACCAGCGGCTCGAGACCGGCGTCGGTGACGAGTGCCCGCGGCCCGGTCTGCCGGACCAGTCCGGCGAGCTCGGCGGGGGTGCTCCGCGGGTTCGTGGGTACCGAGACCGCACCCAGCGTCGCGAGGGCCAGCCAGCACAGGAGGTACGGCGAGGTCGTACGCGCCGTGAGGACGACGAGGTCGCCGTGGCGCACCCCGACCGCACGGAGGGCCGCCGCGGTCCGCGCCACCCGGCCCGCGGCGCCGCCGAAGGTCAAACCGCCGTCGTCGGTCCGCAGCCACGCGTCATCGGCGTCTCGACTCGCCGCGTGGGCGAGCAGCCGCGGAATCGTGTCTGGCAACCGTCAGCCGGCCGGGTTGTCGATGTCTTTGGTGATCCCGCTCCGCGCGCTCCGCCAGTGCACCGTGTCCGGGGTCGCAGCCATGACCTGATGCTACGCCCGCTGGTTTGCCTCGACGAGCCATCGGGGCGCGCGGTGGACTGTCGCGGTGGGGCTCGTGAGTGGATGTCTTCACGGCTCGTAGCCCCGGGTCGTGCGGGTGCGTCGGGTCAGCAGCGTGCGCCAGAGGTGGGTGAGCATGCCGGCGAACACCGACACCCACGCGGCGAGGGCCACCCAGGCCTCGTTGTCCCCGATGAACGCCACGATCGGCAGGTGGTCGGCCTGGCCCAGGTAGTGTCCGGCGACGCCGTACATGCCGAGCGGAAACACGATGCTCCACCAGGTCGCCTCGAAGCGCAGCGGCATCCGATGCGTGACGTGCCGCCACCATCCGGCGGCGACGAGCGGCGGGATGAGCCACGTACCGAACGCCCAGAACAGCACCGAGGCGCCCGCGATGAGGCCGCGGGTGGTGTCGACCATCGGGGTCTCCGCCATCTGCACGATCCGCGCCCCAGCCAAGACGATGATCGCGGTGGCGCCCATGGCCACCCAGTACGGCGGGGTGAGGTCGGCGGGGCGCAGCGGGTAGAGCAGCAGCCGGGCGGCGACGAGGATGCCGGTCGCGGCGTAGAGGAAGACACCGACCGACCAGGAGAAGACGGCGAGGAGGGCCAGCTCGCGGCGCCCGGTGGCGGCGACAGGCTCGAGCGCGGCCGCGAGGCCCGCTACGGACTGGCTTCCGACGACCCAGATGAACCACGTGCCGTTCGCCCCTGCCACGATCGGCCGCTCCGCGTGCCCCAGTACGGCGGACCACGGGACGACGTAGCCGAGGATGATCCAGGCGACGAGGCCCGCCCCGAGCAGCGCGAGCGGGACGAGGTGGTGGCCGTCCAGAGCCAGCCGGGTGCCGAGGACCTCGGTGCCGGCGACGAAGGTGAAGAACCCGAACGCCCGGCGGGGATCGGCGAGGTCTCGCCGCACGTCGGCGGGGAAGGCGATGATCCGCCACGTCAGCGCGGCGACCAGCGCGGCGTAGCTGGCGGCGGCCAGCCATAGCAGCGCCGCGGACAGGGCGGCCAGACCGTGACCCCGCATGCCGACCGAGACGATGCCTGTCGCCATCACCAGGGCGAACGAGCCGGGGTTCAGCGTGCGGACGGCCTCGCGCGCCGCGGCGCGCCGTCCGCCCACCGTGCGCGGGCACACGTCAGTACCGCACCCCGATCCTCCGCCACCGGCGACCGCCGGTGCCTGGTTCGGGGGGCGGGGCGGCGCGCCGGCTGCGGTAGACGACGTACGGCCGCCAGAGGTACCACAGCGGGTAGCTCCAGACGTGCACGAGGCGGGTGAACGGCCAGATCAGGAACAGCACCCAGGCGGCGATGGCGTGTACCTGGAAGATGATCGGGGCCTGCTGCGCGATCGCGACGTTGGCGTGGCCGGCGAACAGCCCGCGGAACCATATCGAGATGGTCTCCCGGTACTCGTAGGCGAGCGGCGCGTTGATCGCGGTCGTGATGATCCCGAGGAGCACCAGGATGCCGAGCAGGATCAGGGCGACCCAGTCGACGGGGCTGGTGGTGGCACGCACCCGCGGGACGAACAGGCGGCGGCACGCCAGGATCACCATGCCCGCGATCACCAGAGCCGCGGCCAGCAGGCCCGCGGCGGCGGAGAACACGTGGTAGGCGTGCTCGGGTACGCCGATGGCGTCGATCCACCACTTCGGGATCAGGATTCCGATGACGTGCCCGGCGATCGCCCCGAACGCGCCGTAGTGGAACAGCGGCGCGCCCCACTTCAACCAGTCGTGTTCCTGCAGCTCTGTCGAGTAGCTCGTCCAGCCGTACTGGTCGTAGCGCCACCGCCAGATGTGTCCGAGGACGAAGATCGCCATCGAGATGTAGGGCAGGATGACCCTCCAGAAGTACGCCCACGCTGTACTCACGGCTCGCTCCGCCCGCTCATATACTCCGGCGGGGCGAACGGCTCGAGCCCGACCTCTTCGGCCGGCGGCCCGCTGTCCCACGCCCTGCGGATCACGGCGAGGTCGCGCCGGCCCGGCCTGGGCAGCCGTGCGCACACCGCCGCCACGAGGTCGACGTAGGGCGTGTGGTTCTCGGCCAGGGCCCTGCGGAGCAGCTCCAGGTCGGCGCGGTGGCGGCGGAGCAGGGTCTCGCCGCGCGGGGCGAGGGCGGCGAAGTCGAGGACGAGCGGCAGGTAGTCGGGCAGCTCCGCGGCCGACGGCACGAACCCCGCGGCACGGTAGGCCGCCTTGAGCTCGAGCATCGCCATGCCGCGCCGGCGGGTGTCGCCGAACCGGTAGTAGGTGAGATAGAGGGCGCAGCGCCGGCGCAGGTCGAACGTCGCGACGTAGTGCTGCGCCACCTCGGTCGGCGGGGTGGCGCGCAGCCAGCCGAGGAACCGCGCGAACGCCTCCCTGCTCGCCTTGGGCGAGGCGCCGGCCGCGGCGGCGTCGAGGTCGGCGAGCCCGTCGAACATCGCCACGGTCGGGTACTGCAGCAGCACCGACGCCAGCTTGTACGGGTGCACCGCGTTCATCGGTCGGGCTCGCCTTCGGCTCGCCGCTCCGTACCAGTGCTCACGTCGTGCCCCCTCGCGGAACAGGTGCGGCGGGTCGCGGGGACGTGGCGTCTCGGCGACCATGCTCGATTGTCGAACGACCGCCCCCTGCTGGTCTAGCCGAGGCGACGGCGGAGGACCTGTTCGTAGCCTCCGTGGCAAATGGTCAGCGTGCCGGCCGCGGATCGATCACTGTGATGGAGCCGCGATCACCGTCTACCAGGACGCGTTGGCCGTCGATGAGCCGCCGGGTGCCGTCGAAGGTGCCCATCACCGCGGGCATGTGGTGCTCGCGGGCGACGATCGCTGCGTGAGAGGCGACCCCGCCGGTGTCGGCGACTACGGCGGCGGCCACCGAGAACAGCGGTGTCCAGGTGGGATTCGTGTACGGGCAAACCAGGATCTCACCCGGCCGCAGTCGGGGGAACTGTGACGCGTCACGGATAACGCGGACCCGACCAGCCGCGGTGCCGGAGCTCGCCGAAACCCCGTGCAGGTCGCCAGAGCCATCATCCGATCGCAGGTATTCGACCGGGACGATGGTGTACCGGTCTTCGCTGGACTTCCTGGCGGCCCTTCGCCGGGCAACCACCTCCTTCAGTCCTGCCCGGCGGCCGGTTGCCTCGTCCCAGGTCAGGAAGAACACGTCATCGGCGACGGTCAGCAGATTATCGGCCACCAGCCTGCGGCCCAACTCCCGCAGCAGGTGGCGTTGCGCCGCGGCGGGCACCATGAACAGGAAGAATAGGCTGTCTTCCCGGATACGGACCCCGGCTCGCGCGGCATCTGCGAGTCGCCGCACGAGCGGTGCGAGCGGGCCCAGGTCGCGGGGTAGGCGACGGGCGCGGGCCGCGTGTCCTGCTCCGTCCGTCGTGGTTGGGTCCACCCGAAGCAGCCCCTGGAGCAATCCGTGCAGTGTTGCCGGCGCTTCGCGCAGTGGGCGAAAGCCGGGGTACGCCATTGTCAGTTGACGTTGTCCGTATCGATGCAGGTGCGCGGCGACGTTGTCCAGCAGCGCGCGTCCCTCAGCGAATTCCCACAGCCGTTCGGGGATGTCGGTGGGCTCGGACTCGCGGTACACCTGGGCGAGTCGCGGCGTCGTGCGGATCACGCCGGCGATCCGCACGAGGTCATCGTTGGCGCGGCCGGTGATGGTGGCGGTGCCCGACATGAGATCGTTATACGTCGCAAGGCCGCGCTCCCGCCCGAGCACGCGCCTGAGCACGCCCTCGAGCGTCCGGCCGGCCAGCATGCCGGGCGTCACACAGCCGAACCTGGACAGCACCAGCCCGGCCTGCGCACGACGCAGCGCCAGTACCCGGTCCTGCAGGGCGCGCTCGGACAGCTCGGCGAGGTCCTCGGCGTCGAAGCGGGCAGCCAGAGCGGCGACGGTACTGTCGTAGCTCCGGCGCCACCGGGAAGGGCTGGTACTCAGGGCCCGGGCCAGGGTGGGCAGCGCACGCGGGATGCCCAGCGCTGCCCACACGGTCGGCCGCACCCGCTGTGGCACGAATTGGACCACACCATCGTCGATCGGGGCCAGGAACTCTTCTAGTCTGGGCGTCGCGAATCCGGCCCGGTGCAGCGCGTCGAGGACCGCGCTCACGGCCGGCCGCAGCAGCAGTGACCAGTCCATCGGGTAGGGCGGGTACGGGTTGTTCTCCGCGGTGAGCCGGAGGTCCAGCCTGTGGCGGCGTTTCCGCGGCCGCGGGTTGTGGTCGGTCAGGGGCTTGTCCGGCAAGGCGGTCAACGGACGCGCCTGCAAGAGGAAGCAGCGACCGGCCGCGTACCCCCATTCCAGATCCATCGGGACGCCGAACTCGAGCTGGGCGGCTCCCGCCAGCCGCACCAGCTCCCGCGACACGTCGATCGGGATCGGCGACCCGTCACTGGTGGGCCGGCCGGTAACACTGTCCATGACGAGGTGCTCTCCGCGCGCCTCGCCGGAGACCAGTACGTCGCCGAGTCCTCGCACGGCCTCGATGACCATCCGATCGCGTCGCCCACTGACCGGCTCGGCGGTGAACACCACGCCCGACCACTCGGCGTCGACCATCCTCTGCACCACTACGGCCATAGCGAGGCCGCGCTCGTCCCAACCATGACGATGGCGGTAGGCGACGGCCCGCGGCGTGCACAACGATGCCCAGCACTTCCGCACCGCGTCGATCACGTCGTCGGTGCCGACGACGTTCAGGTAAGTGTCGTGCTGGCCCGCGAACGACGCGTCGGTAAGGTCTTCAGCGGTGCCGGAGGAGCGCACTGCGACGGGTGGTGAGCCAAGACCTTCGTAGGCGCTCGAGATGGCGGTGACGAGCTGGTCCGGGAGCGTTGGTTGGCGTAGCCGATCCGCGGTCCTCCCATCCCCCTCGCTGGTGCCGTCGTGTCTCTCGGCTGCTGTGTAGGCAGCCGTCGTGATCACGAAGCCCGGTGGGACCGGGAGCCCGGCATGGAGGAGACGGCCCAGGCCGGCCGCTTTCCCGCCGGCGACAGCGGCATCGTCGCGCCCCACGACGGCAAGATCGAGTACGTACCGCGTCATCGGGCACCCTACTTGGTGTAGTTCTTGCCAGGGGGCCTATCCGGGAGCGGCCTGCCAATAAGGGCGACGGGGATGAAGAAGCAGATCTGGCCGATCGCCAGGGTGAGCGTCCAGAGCGCCTTGTCGTCGTAGTGGGCGGATGCCCTGGCGTACAGCTCGTCGGGGACGCGCTCTGCGAGCGGGTTCGGGGTGAGGACGGCCTCCACGAGCTCCAGTACGACCCGTTCGGCGTCGGTGAAGTAGGGGGCGTCCCGCCATGACGCCACGGCGGTGATGCGCTCCTCTGCTTCCCCGGCCTTGCGGAGGAGGCCGGTTTGCCGGATGGTGTGGTAGGTGCTGCCGACGATCTGCCCGGCGCGGAGCTGCATCAGGCTGATGGTGGTCTTCGGAATCGAACCGTTTCGGGTGGCCTTGGACATGGCTCCGGAGACTGCTGCGAGCTCGGGGAAGAGCTGGGTGGGGTCGGGCAGACGCGACTGGAGGCTGTCCTGCTCGGTCACCGTGGGCGTGGACATGGCGAGTTCTTCCCTTCTGAAGCTCAGCGGTACTGGGTGATGTCTCAGCAGTCCGACGACACAGCCGGTTGGAATGTGAGGCGACGCGCGGGCCTGACAGTTCGGGGCGGTGTCTCGTCGGTGTGGTGAGGGCAGATGCGAGCGAGGGGGTCGTCGAGATCATGACCGTCCGATCCGGGCCAGGACACGGCCGGCCGGATCCGCGCCTGGGCGCGGTGATCAGCGAGCGGCGCCAGCTGATCAATCTCGCGTACCGGCTGCTGGGGTCGCTGGCCGAGGCCGAGGATGTCGTGCAGGAGACCTACGCCCGCTGGTACGCCATGTCCCCGGGGCGACGGGAAGCGATCGAGTCTCCTGGCGCCTGGCTGACCACGGTGGCCAGTCGCGTCTGCCTGGACCTGCTGGGCTCGGCACGGGCCCGGCGGGAGCGCTACGTGGGTGCTTGGCTCCCGGAGCCGCTGCCCAAACCCGCGGAGTGGACCCGGTCGGCCGGTGGCGCGGCCGACCAGGGTGATCCGGCTGATCGGGTCACCCTCGACGAGTCGATCAGCATGGCCTTTTTGGTCGTGCTGGAATCGATGACCCCGGCCGAGCGGGTCGCGTTCATCCTGCACGACGTCTTCGGCTACCCCTTCGCCGACGTGGCCGAGACCGTCGGCCGCACACCGGCGGCGTGCCGCCAGCTGGCCTCCTCGGCCCGACGCCGGGTGCGCGCGTCGCAGGCCCCCGCCGCTGCCACCGCCCGGCAGGCCAGCATCGTCCGGGCGTTCAAACAGGCGTGGGAGGCCAAGGACATCGACGCCCTCGTCGGTCTGCTCAACCCCGACGCCACCGCGACCGGCGACGGCGGCGGCCTGGTCAGCGCCGCGCTCCACCCGATCGAGGGCGGCGAGCAGGTCGCGCGCTACGCTCTCGCTCTCGCCGGCCAGGCACCCAACCTGACGGTCCTGGAACGCACCGTCAACGGTCAACCCGGCCTGGTCGCCCAGCTTGATGGCGTCACCGTGACGGTGGTCGCGTTCGCCGTGGCAGGCGACCGGATCACACGCATCTGGGCGGTACGCAACCCCGAGAAGCTCCGGCCCTGGACGACCGGCTGAAACGACGCGGCAACCAAAGTGTTCAACCGACCGTGCGGGCCGCCCACCCTTTGCCACGCATGAGCGTTGCGCCCGGGCTCGTCCCCGCTGCGCTGGACACTGACCGAGTTGGCGCTTCGGTGGGCCAAGCAACACCCGCTCGGAGCCGTGACCACATGCCGATCGGGTGTCCGAGACGGATGAGGAGAGGCCTTGCGGGATCCCGCGAACATCGGCGCCCACGTCGCCGAGCTACTGCTCCACGGATTCGCTACCACCAGACCAGAACGTCCCTAAGCCGATGGATCAGCGGACGGGGGTCATGCGGTTTGCGGTCGGTGTCCGGCCACGGCGGCGAAGATTCCGAGCGCGATATAGACGATGCCGCTGGCGAGTCTGCTTCTTCGCATGGCCCGCGTGCTGCGGCGTAGCCGATTGCCTACAGTGCTCGCCAGCAGCGTGTAACACAGGTCGCTGGCGGCGCCAACCAGGATCAGCACTGCGCCGAGAACGGCGATCTGCAGTGCTGGGGACCCGCGGGCTGGATCGACGAACTGGGGCAGCAGCGCCAGCATGAACAGGCCCAGTTTCGGGTTCAGTACGGTGACCACGAACCCTTGCCAGCAGATGCGTGTCAGCGGCTGCGGTCGGGGCGGTCGAGTTGCCCCATGCTCCCGGGAGGTCAGCAGGGTACGGATGCCTAGCACGATCAGGTAGGCGGCGCCAAGGTATTTCACCACGGCGAACCAGGTCGCCGAGGAAGCCAGCAACGCCGAAAGGCCGACCGCAGCGGCGACCACTTGGACCGCGACCCCTGCGGCGAAACCGGCCATGGAGACCAGCCCCGCGCCGCGGCCCTGGGTTAGGCTGCGCGTCACGATGTAGACGTTCGAGGGCCCGGGCGAAATGGTGAACAGCACTGCGGCCACCGCGAACGCCAGGACCATCTGGACAGAAGGCATCCGAGACTCCTTCGCTACCGCCCCGGCCCATCCGCAGCCGCAGGCTCCGTCCAAGGACCCTACTCGCTGACGCGCTAACCAAGCGTGTGCGAGCGCGCCGTCACGGCCGGACGAGGATCCTTCTGCGGTGGAGGCTCCGCCGTCGGTGGGGAATGCGATGCTGTCCGGGTGGGCGCGCCACGACGATGGAGAGTGGCCCGATGGGTGAGTACAAGGTCAGGGCGCTGACCAGCCAGACCTGGGACGCCTTCGCCGATCTGTGTGACAGGCACAATGGTGCCGGGATGGGCGGCTGTTGGTGTACCTGGTTCCACAATTCGACCCCGGCAGAGCGACGCGCAGCCACGGGCGGCGACTACAAGCAGGCCCGTGACTACAAGCAGGGGCTGGCGGAGGCCGGCAGGGCGCATGCCGGGCGAGATCGCGGTGGGCTGGTGTGAGTATGGCGCTCCGGAAGAGCTGCCGGGTATCTACCACCGCAAGGAGGTCGAATCCGCCGGTGCGCCGTTGCCCGACTACCGGCTGACCTGCTTCTTCGTCGACCGGCGGTACCGCCGCAAGGGCGTGGCCGCGGCCGCCCTCGACGGCGCCCTGGAACTGGTCGCCGAGGCCGGCGGTGGCGTCGCGGAGGCCTATCCGCAAGACACCGCCGGCAAGAAGGTCTCGGCGTCCTTCCTCTACAACGCCACCTGGCAGGAGTCGGCCTTGTCAGTACGGCTTGCTGGCCGCGACCAGGGTGAGGGGATCGCCGGGAGTACCGAACCACATCCGCCAGTCAAGGCGTCGCACGGTGATGTTGAGACAGCCGGCAGCGCGCAATGTGTCCGGGTAGTGGGCCACGCGCTGGTCGATGATGCGTAGCTGCCCACCGGGCCGGAGTATGCGCACTGCCTCGCGCAGGGCTTGATTGCGTCCCTCGGTCCCCTGTTAGCCGCCACGGTGTCTGTCGCTGTGGCAGGGTGATCACGACGGTTTGAGCGTCATCGACGCTGCGTGATCGACGCCGATGTCGTGGCGGTCCGGGGGTTGTCGCCGTTGGTGACGTGAGAAG
>JBOHCT010000109.1:0-14294 GCA_050699055.1 Streptosporangiaceae bacterium
CCCCACAACAGCCGTAACCCATAGTGACCGCCGCCCGCCGTCCCAGCGACACCAAACTCGGCGTTCTCAATGTCAACCAGCGAGGCGGCCTACACGGGCCATCGCCGCCGCCCGTCGAGGCCGTGACGAACTCCAGCATGCGACCGTTGTTGGCTCCCTGTCGTGGGTGTGGCTCAACCAAGGCCGGTTCGCGGACGCGGTGTGGGCGTCCACCCGTGCGGCAGAGCGCATCGAGCCCCGCTTCAGCACTGTCCGGCCGGAGCAACTGTCGGTGTGGGGGAGTCTGCTGCTGACAGGCTTGGCGGCGGCCGCGGCCGGCGGCCGGGTGGATGACGCCCGCGAGTTGCTGTCGATGGCGGGCGCGGCGTCCGCCAGGTTGGGTGCGGACCGCGATGACTATCAGACCGCCTTTGGCCCCGCACAAGTAGCGATGCAGGCGGTGCACGCCTCCGTCGTCCTGGGTCGACCTGGCGAGGCCTTGGCCGGGGCAGCCCGCGTACGCAGGGAGGTACTGCCGACGGCCGCACACGGGCGACATCTTCTCGACGTCGCTCAGGCAGAGGTCGACGTGCGTCGTGACGCTCACGCCTTGGAGACGCTGCTCATGGCCGAACGGCTGTCTCCTGAGTGGATGCGACACCAGGTGCCTGCCCGTGAGCTCGTGCGCACGCTTGCAGAGCGTCGTCGGCGGATCCCCGACGGGCTTCGCGGTCTCGCGGCGCGCCTCGCCGTCAATGAGGACGGCATGTCCCAGGGGTAGGCGGCTCCCGTGAAAACGGGGACAGTGTGCCCTTCGACCAGTCCTTCTGGGCTTCCTAGTGTCTCGCAGCGACGGTGCGCAGCGCCGTCATCATCGCCTGAACCTGTGAGGAGAGACACTGATGCCCCAAGACGAGAGGCCGCCGCGCTCGCTGGCGCCGTGGGCACGGGCGGACGACGCCGTACGGGAACTGCGCCTCGCTTTGGCCCAGTGGCGCGGCCGCGAAGCTGCGCGATCTGTCCGTTGGTATCAGCGTGGCGTCGGTGGGGAGCCGTCCGAAGAGGTCGTGAGCCTCGCGCTGACGGTAGGCGAAGCCGAGGCGCTCGCGCGGCTCCTGGTCGCGCCAGCGCCTCCCAAGTGAGTACCTCCGGAACCGGGCCGCGTCACGTTCAACCGTGTCCGGGTGGAGGCAAAGCCGATGCCGTCGCCCAGCGTGAGTTGACACCGCTCCTACTCGGGTCGAGGGTGACGCTTGTGGCGGACTTCCTCGCTGAGCGCCCAGCCGCACGACGGCGGTTCCGGGACATGCTCGAAGGCGACGCGCCGATCGTCGCCCCCGGTGCGTACGACGCGTTGTCCGCGCGGCTCATCGAGGCGGGCGGGTTCCCCACGGTCTACATGACGGGCTTCGGCACGACCGCGTCGCTGATCGGACGGCCAGACATCGGGCTGCTGACGGAGACCGAGATGGTCGGCAACGCCCGCCGCATCGTCCAGGCGGTCGACGTGCCGGTCGTGTCCGACGCGGACACGGGTTACGGCAACCAGCTCAACGTGATCCGCGCGGTCAGGGACTTCGAGGGGGCGGGGGTCGCCGCCATCCATGTCGAAGACCAAGTCATGCCGAAGAAGTGCGGGCACATGAGCGGCAAGGCGGTCGTCCCCGCCGACGAGATGGCCGGCAAGCTCCGCGCCGCCGTGGCCGCCCGTACGGACCCCGACCTCGTGATCATCGCACGCACCGACGCGCGGGCGGTGGAGGGACTCGACGCCGCCATCGAGCGGGCACGGCGTTACCGGGGGGCCGGCGCCGACATGCTGTTCGTCGAGGCCCCGCGGTCGGAGAATGAGATCGAGACGATCGCGAAGGCGTTCCCCGACGTCCCGCTCGCCTTCAACTGGGCCGAAGGCGGGCGCACCCCTCCCATCGCGCTCGAACGGCTCGCCGAGCTCGGCTTCCGGCTCGTACTCTTCCCCATCGGAGCGCTGCTGGCGGCTACGGCCGGCGTGCGCGAGCTGCTGGAGCGCCTGCACGCCGACGGCACGCCCGCGGGCCACCTCGACCGCCTGCCGCGCTTCGACGAGTTCCTCGACCTCATCGGATTGCCCGAGGTCCGGCGGATCGAGGAGCGGTTCAAGGCGTAGGGAACCATCAGCACGGTCGGCAACTCTCTGAAGGGACTGCCATGGCGTCGACGTTCTCCAAGCCCAGCATCAGTACCGAGGCGGGGCACCTGATGATCAGCGCCGCGGAGGCAAAGGCCGCGGACATCCGGGTGCCGATGGACATCGCGGTCGTCGACGAGAGCGGTGTGCTCAAGGCGTTCAGCCGTATGGACGGCGCGCCGCTGCTGTCCGTACAGATCTCCCAGGACAAGGCCTACACCGCTGCGGGCTTCGGCATGTCCACGGACGGGTGGCACGACTTCATCAAGGATGACCCGCCCCTCGCCTCCGGCGCGCCCGCCGAGGTCGATCGCATCGTGACCTTCGGCGGTGGATATCCGATCACGGTCGGCGACGCCATCGTGGGCGCGATCGGGGTGAGCGGTGGCCACTACACCCAGGACATGCAGGTCGCTCGGGCCGGCCTCGAGGCGCTCGAGGGTTGAGGGGCCCGCTCCGGGCCAGGTGCCTTTGCCCTGCACGTTCACGCGCACCGCCAGCGGCGGGTCCTCGTCGGCATCCGGGTGCAGCAGCGACGCGAGATGGATGACCCGGCTCGCGCCGCCGTCGCGGACCGCGTAGGCGACGTCGCGCAGCGACGAGACGTCGCCGAGCCGGACCCGCACGCGGGAGAGTTCCTCGCCGGTCAGCACCTCGTTGATGACGTTGGACGGCCGAGGGTCAAGCGTGACGACCTCATGGCCGGCCTGGACCAGGCGGCGCGCCACGTAGGCGCAGATGAACCCGGTCCCTCCCGTGACCAGCACCCACTCGCTCATCGATCCTGCTCCGCGGACAGCGAGCGGTACAGCTTGTACAGCGCCGCGGTGTCCTCACTCGGCCAGCGCCCGTTCGCGATCGTGTTGAGCTGGTCGACGCATCCGGCGGGCCGCCCACGGGAAGGGTCCATCCGCCGCACCGCTCCGGACGACCGAGGACCGGCGCGTCGAGGTAGGTTACGCCGTGCTCGCTCAACGTCTCGTGGGCGGCCCGGGCGGTGCCGGGGTCGATGGTGCTCATGTCGACGACCGCGGGCCCCTGTGCGCGTCGTCCTCAGGGCATCGTCTACGACCCCTGCGACCTCTGGCGGACCTGGAAGGGACAGGACGACCACCCCGACGTCCTGGACGGCCGCCTCGGCGGTGTCGCAGGTGAGGACCCCGGCTTCACTGGCGGACCTCCTCGCGGCGGCGATCGGGTCGTAGCCGGTGACGCTGAGCCCTGCGGCGGCAAGCCGCGCAGCAGCCCATGGTCCCGAGGGCCCAATACGGCAACACATTCGTCCACGAGGAGAAACCCAGCTCGCGACCCTCTATGAGGTGCGCGAGGTCCTCGAGGGGCTGGCGACGAGGCTGGCGGTCGAGAACACCGGCCGACGTCTCGTCGACCGCTTGGCGGAGGTGATGGCCGAACATGAGGACGCGGTTGACGCGCGGGACCACGCTCGGCACGTCGAGGCCGACACCCGTTTCCACCGGCTCATCCGCCACGCCGGGGCCAACCCGGAGGTCGTACGGTTGCTCGACGACATCCAGACCCGCGTACGACTGGCGATGCGGACCACGGCGGTGACTGGGGGTCCGCGCCGCGCGCTGGAGGACCACCGTGCGATCTTCGCCGTGATCCGTTCGGCCGACCCCACCGTGGCCGAACGGGAGGCGCGGCGGCATGTCGCGCGCCTGCGGGGCGTCCTGCTGGCCCGGGCCGCAGCGGCCGAGACATCCGCCGCGGCCGTCCCGGGCGCGCAGAGGTAGAGATCGGAACTCGTCGAGTAGCGGGCGCGGGCCCCGACGTCGCACGTACCCGGTCGCGTCGGTCGGCGCCAGAAGGTCGGAGGGAGGCCGGTGGTGAGGATCGCAGCCGTCCGCTGCGTCGAGTACAGGGGAACGATGGACCATCGGGACGCCTTCTGGGAGGAACGGCTGATCCGTCCGGTCGACGTCTACCCGCGGTTCCGGGAGGAGGGACCAGAGCCCCTCCCACGGGTGGGCCTGGACGCCTATCGGCTGGCCTCGACGTTCGTGCACATCGAGACCGACGAGGGTGAGTCGGGCACCGGGGGACCCATCACGCGGGAGCAGGCGCATCTGATCGAGACGACGATGGCTGCGCTGTTGGTCGGCGAGGATCCGCTGGCCACCGAGCGGCTGTGGGACATCATGTACCGCTACTGCGTGCACGGTCGCAAGGGTGTGGAGATGATGACGATCAGCGCGCTCGACTGCGCGCTGTGGGATCTCAAGGGGCGCCGCTTCGGCGTCCCCGTCCATGTGCTGCTCGGCGGGCCGACGCGGGACTCGATCCCTGCCTACGCCTCGGCCCTCGGCTACTCGCTGACCCCGGCCGTGTCCGCGAGCGGGCCCTCGAGCTCTCCCGCGAGGGATTCGGCGGGACCAAGTGGTTCCCCCGTTACGGGCCGGCTGACGGTAGGGCAGGCGTGGAGCACAACGTGGACCTGGTCCGTACGCTACGCGAGGCGCTCGGCCCCGACATGGACATCATGGTGGACGCGTGGAGCTCGTGGGACGTGCCGTACACGCTGCGGATGGCCGAGCGGCTGGCAGAGTACCGGGTGCGCTGGATCGAGGAGCCGGTGCTGGCCGACAGGCGGGAGTCCTACGCGGAGATCGTCCGGCGGATAGGCGGCGGCATCATGGTCGCGGGCGGTGAGCACGAGTACACCCGCTGGGGCTTCCATCAGCTGATGCGGGCACGCGCGATGGACGTGTACCAGCCAGACACCTACTGGGCGGGCGGCATCAGCGAGATGTGCAAGATCGCGGCGCTGGCCAGCGCCTACGACGTTCAGCTGATTCCGCACGGCCACTCCGTGCCCGCCAACGCGCACCTCAGCTTCGCCCTGCCGGCCACGCTTACGCCGATGCTCGAGTACCTCCTGAAGTGGAACGTCATCCACCAGTGGTTCCTCAAGAATCCGGTGAGCCCGGTGGACGGACGGGTCACCCCGTCACCAGAGCCCGGCCTCGGGATGGATCTGGACGGGGACAAGATTGAAAGCCGTCGCGAGGTCCGGTTCGGGTGACCACGGCAGCTCGTCCAGCGTCGAGGCGGCGGCAGCGAGGCTAGCTCGGGGCCGGCTGCGTTTGACTGGACCGGGGGTGTCGAGCGGTGCCGACGGGCGCAGCACCGTGGCACGACCTCGCCAGGTGTTCCTCGATGGCGGCCACCGCTCGCTCGACCCCGTCCTCGGCCCTCAGCTCACTTCCGAGACGTGCGGCACCCTCGCGAAGCCGCGGATCCTCGCACGCCCGGGTGATCGCGGGGGCGAGCCGCTGCGTCGACAACAGGCGGCGGGGTAGGGGCTCCGTCCCCGCCTCGAGGGCCCGCAGCCGTGCCGCCCAAAATGGCTGGTCGGCGAAGAACGGAACGGGCGTGCTCGGCACCCCGGCGCGCAATGCCGCTGCCGTCGTCCCTGCGCCTCCGTGGTGGACAACCGCCGCCGCGCGTGGGAACAGCCACTCGTAAGGGGCGTACCGCACATGGCAAACGGTGTCCTCGTCGGGGGCCGGGAAGGTCGCGCCGACCACGACGCCGCGGCGCCCCGCCCGCCGCAGCGCCCCGGCCGCGGCTCGACCGAGCCTGGCCGGGTCCGATGCGGCCATGGAACCGAACGTGACCACCACCGGTGGCTCCCCCTGGTCCAGGAAACGCTCGAGTTCGGGTGGCGGCCGCCAGTCCGCGGTCGCGGGCGGGAACCAGTATCCCGTGATGTGCAGGTGCGGACCCCAGTCAACGGGCCGGGGGACCACCGCCTCGCTGAACCCGTAGACGACCGGACGACGCTCGGCATGCCAACGCCCCAGTGGCGTCGCCCAGCGGATCGGGGGCAGGCCGAGTTCCGCGCGCGCCTGATTACCCGCGTGCTGAAAAGGTCGCCAGGACAGCTGCTCCAGCATCAGGTGGGTGGCGAGGTTGTAGGGGCCCCGCAGGATCGGCGCCTCGGGAAACCCCACAGCGGGGAAGGTACTGGTCCGGCTCTTCGGCCACAGCGAGAGCATGATTCCCGGCACCCCCAGGCGCTGGGGGACATCGCCGACGCCCGCGAGCGGGGTGAACAGGATCGCGTCTGTGTCGGTCAGCGCACCCTCCGCCGCACGGGCGAGACCGCGGGCAACCGGCGTCAGGATTTGCCGCAGCCGGCACGCCTGGCCCTGGATCCCACCCCTCTCGCTCATCATGCGGCGCCCCTGGGTCTCCTGTACGACCTCAGTGGCGTGCGGCCCGACCGGCACGCATTCGAGCCCAGCGGAGTCCGCCATGCTCGCGAAGTCGGGGGAGGTGACCACCCGGACTCGGTGGCCGGCCCGGCGCAGGCCGCTCCCCAAGGCGACCACGGGTTCAACATCCCCCCGCAATCCGACGGCGAGAACCGTCAGACGCATCACGCCTCCTGCGTACCGCTGTCGTTATCGATGGTGCTCACCGTAGGCGCCTCGCCGGCGTACCCGGAACGGCCCGGAGGCCTGAGCGCCGCGGTGAGGCCCGTGGTGGTGCCTACCCTCCGGGATGAACACTCTCACCCCGTACTGTTCGGTGTTCGAGATGTGGCCGACGGTCGCCTCAGGCGAGTGTCGGTGCGGCCCCGTACGATGGTCCTTCATGCAGGCTTTCGTTGTGTTTGTGCCGAAGATCGACAGGGGTGGCCCTGATGAGTGAACTCGCCGCGACAGATGCCACGGCCCAGAGCACGGCAACACGCGGGCCTGGGGAGCTGGGGCTTCGGTTGGAGCAGCACCGGGTGGAGCTGACCGGTTACTGCTACCGGATGCTGGGATCGGCGTTCGAGGCGGAGGACGCCGTGCAGGAGACTCTGGTGCGGGCGTGGCGGGCCTTCGATCGTTTCGAGGGCCGGGCGGCGCTGCGTTCGTGGCTTTACCGCATCGCCACCAACGTGTGCGTCGACATGTTGAACGGGAGACAGCGTCGCGCCCGTCCCATGGACCTCTCGCTTTCGAAGACGGCCGACGGCCCGCTCGGCGCCGCGTCGCCGGAGGCCACGTGGATCGAGCCGATCCCGGACAGCCGCGTGGTGCCGGCAGATGGCGACCCCGCCGATGTCGCCGTCTCGCGGGAGACCGTCCGGCTGGCCCTCGTGGCCGCCCTGCAGCACCTTCCGCCCCGACAGCGGGGCGTACTGATCCTTCGCGAGGTCCTGCGCTGGAAGGCCGACGAGGTCGCGGAGCTCCTCGACACGTCGGTCGCGTCTGTCAACAGCGCCCTGCAGCGCGCCCGCTCGACGCTCGCGGCCAGCAGCCCTGCCGCCAGCGACCCGTATCAGCCGCAGGACGACGCGCAGCGGGCGCTCCTCGCCCGATACGTCGACGCGTTCGAGCGATACGACCTCGACTCGCTGGTTTCCCTGCTCCATGAGGAGGCCACGCTGTCGATGCCGCCCTACGCGCTGTGGCTCAGGGGTCACCTCGACATCCGCCGGTGGTTCCTCGGGCACGGCATCGGCTGTCGCGGGTCGCGTCTGGTCCCGGTCGTGGCGAACGGCTCGCCGGCGTTCGGACAGTATCGCCCCAGCGGTCAGGACGGCGGCTACGAGCCGTGGGCGCTGCAGGTCATCGAGATCTCAGCCGGTCGGATCGTCGGGCTGAACTCGTTCCTCGACACCGCGCGCCTGTTCCCGCTCTTCGGTCTGCCTCCCACACCCTAGTCTCGAACACTGCGATATGACGCTGCTCAGTCCCGCGATGGCGAGCAGCTCTCGCAGCTCGCTCGAGGCATGGCGGAGGCGGATCGAGCGGCCGAGCCGCAGGGCGGTGAGCTGCATACGTGCCAGCGCGTCGACCGTGGCGACGTCGAAGGTCGTGAGTGCGGCCGCGTCGCAGATGGCCACGTCGGCGTCGCTGTCCTCCAGCAACACGCGCAAGCGCTCGCAAAGCCTCGGTACGTCAGCCCGCGTGATCGGATCGCCTATGGGCAAGACGATCGTGCTCGACCCTGGACCCGGCGCCAGCGCACTCACCGGCGTCGCGGGCGACTCCTCGCAAGCGGCCAACCGCGCGTCTCCCTTCGCACTCTCCCAGGTACAGACCTGTGAGCCGGGCGAAACTCATCGTGACCGGCTCCGACCTGGGTGACGGTCGACCCCGGCGCCCCTTCCAGGCGCAGCGGCGAGTGGAAGCTCCTGCTGTTGCCCCGTCGCCTAACGGCGCTGACCGGGTGTCCCGAAGCGGACGGTCCCGACGAACGAGTCGGCCGTCTTCAAGGGGTATCTTTACTTCCGGTGATTACCGCGGGGTGATGGGTAATGTTTCATCCTGGATATCCTGGCCCCTGTCAGGTGAGGCCGGTGCTTCGGTCCTGTCCGCGGGACTCCATAGGAGTTCGGCTTAGAAGCGCGGCGGACAGGCGTCAGGGCGGGTTGGGTGAGAGATCCCGGTGCGATAGATCTCGGGCATGCCGGGCTCAACTCCAGGGCTCGGTGGCGTACGTCTCCACCTTGTCGCCGTCGAGGCCGAATCCGAGGCCGGGGCCGGTCGGGAGGACCAGCCGGCCGTCGCGGATGTCGAGTTGGCGGTCGATGAGGTTCCGGAAGTTGAGCACCTGGTCGCCTGGGAAGTATTCGACGAACCGTGCGTTCTCGGCGGCGGCGGCGAGGTGGACGTGCAGGTCGTGGAACCAGTGCGGGCACATGGGTACGCCGAAGCTGGCGGCGGTGTCGGCGATGCGGCGAAACTCCGTGACCCCGCCGGCGACGGCCGCGTCGGTCTGCAGGATGGCGGCGGCGTGCCGGCGCAGCAGCTCGAGGTGCCGCCACCGGCCGGCCTCGATCTCGCCGGTGGCCACCAGCACGGGCGTGCGTTCCGCGAGCCGGGCGTGGTTGTCGATGTCGTCAGGGGAGAAGGGCTCCTCGATCCAGTACGGGTCGTGCGGCTCGAAGGCACGCATCGCCCGCAGCGCGTCGGGCAGGTCAGACCATGCGTTGTTGGCGTCGAGCATGACGAGCACACCGGGTCCGACGGCCTCGCGGACGGCGGCGAGACGTTCGGCGTCCGCGGCTGGGTCGAGGCGGCCGATCTTGATCTTGACCGCGGTGAAGCCGGCCTCGACGTAGCCGCGTGTCTCCTCGGCCAGCATCTCCGGTGTCTTGCCGTCCAGGTAGTAGCCGCCGCTGGCGTACGCGGGAACCGTCTCCGCGGCGACCGAGCCGAGGTAGCGCCACAGCGGCAGCCCCGCCGCGCGTGCGTTGCGGTCCCACAAAGCGATATCGATGGCGCTCAGCGCCCGCATCACCGAGCCGGCCCGCCCGTGCAGCAACGCCTCCCGGTACATCTCCGCCCACAGCCCGGCGGTACGGTGCGGATCCTGTCCCACGACGACCGGGGCGAGCAGAGAACGCACCGCGAGAGCGGGGATACCCCCGCCGCCGTTGCCCGCGTAGCAGAACCCGATGCCCTCCACGCCGTCGTCGGTGCGCACCCGTACGAGGACGTAGTAGCGCGCGTCGACACGGCGAGTGGCGAACATCGTGGGGCGGTCGAGCGGCACCCGCACGGTACGCGCCTCCACGGCGGCGACCCGCGCAGGCCCGATCATCTGGGCACTGCCGAAGAGATCCGCACCACCCGGCTGATGATAACGGAAATGGCAACGCATCAGGTGAGCCGAGACTGGTCGACTCCGGTTGGGTGAGGTCCACGGCAGCTTCGACGTGCTCCTCCTGTCGACCGCCGACAAGTGCGCACCCGCGGGGACGGATCAGTCCAGCGCGACGTGGCTGGGGTAGCCCACCTCGCGGTTGGTGATCTCCAGCTGGCGCTGCGTGTAGTGGCGCAGGTTCGCCAGCTGGGCTGGAGTCAACCGATCGCAGACCCAGTCCCAGTGCAACGACACCCAGTCGCCGGGGGCAAGATCATGGACAAGACCGGCCCTGTCGACACTGCGCGTCACGGTCTCTGGCACCGGCTGGCCGAACGCCAGCGTCCTCCCGTCCCACGTCAACGGGCGAGACCGGACGACCGCCTGGTCGCCGTGCAGGCTGACGACACAACCCCACCGGATCCGGCACCGATCCAGCACCCGCAGGGCAGTCGGGGCCTTGCGGTCGTCGCCGAGCAGACCCACCCACGGGTAAACCCCGAACACGTGGAAGCTGTGGTGGGGCACCCCACCGGCGACAACGCCGTCGGCCAGCGACGCGAAACCCCGGCCCGTGCGTCGACGAAACCTGTCCTCCATCGAGTTGCCCAAGGCGGAGGTGCCTACCTGGCCGAGCAGCCGGTTACCGACCCAGTACGCCTCCACCACCCGGTAATCCAGTGCGTCAGGCGCCTTGATCGCGCCAGCGATCAGCTCAAGGTACGGCCACGCCCCACCGAACTGCCGGGCCAGCTGCGACAGGTCAGGGTCCACGACGCCAGCCGCACCGTACTCCAGCAGTCTTCGGTTATCGGCCGGCCCGCAATAGCCCAACTGGTTCGGAGGGTAGGCATACCGGGTGAACAGCAGCGCACCCGAAGGTTGCGCTTCCGCCTGGCCCGCCCGTCCCGCTGCCTTCTGGCCCGAGGACACGGTCGGTGCGGCCGTGCCGACGTCTGCCGGCATCTCATCCTCCCCAGTATTGTGTCGATGATCGCGACGTCCCAGGACGCCGCGGACAATGGCGGAAGGCTGCGCCCACCCTCATCTTGGTATTCCCTCCCCCCTCGGGCGCAACGCTCATCCGTAGCATTGCTTGCTCCTTCACTGCGGGCGGGTGCCTGAGAACGTCTCTGTCATCGTGGCCAAAAGCGACACCATCCGGTCAGGTCCCCTTGTCGACGCCGACCGTGCCGTTCGCCGGTACCGTCGGCAGCGCGAACCGGGCGAGCAGCCCACCGGCGTGCGTACCTTGGCGTCAGCCGAACCCCGACGACCGACGGCCCCTGGCCGAGGGGGAGATCGAGGACGCTGGCCAGGGTGTCGGACAGGCGCAAGCTGTGCGTCGACGGGTCCTGGACTATGGGTGTCTTTTCGCTCCCCTGGCCTTGTTTAATCGCTATCAGCGACCGTACGGTAGCAGTACGGAGGACCCCTCTCTGAAGATGCGTGCCCGGGGGAGGGGCTGGTGATGTGTCCCCTGAGCCTGTTGGTCGAGGTTGTCGACCTTCCGCGTGGGCGCGATACGCAGCAGCGCCCGCGCCCGTGCCTGTGCGGGGCTTCGTCAGGGCGAGCAAACCCTGGAAGAGACGACGGCAGTGCTCATGCGTTTCGTGTGGCTCATTCAGCGAACTGACATCGTTAGGGAGAGCGCCATGTCACAGCAAGACGCTGGTATGGGGAGTGCCACGGGCCTGAACCAGCAGCCGGACCTGCAGCGGGCGGTCGGCGAGCTGCAGCAGGCGGTCGGGGAGCTGCAGCAGGCGGCGCATGCCCCGGAAACGCCCGGCCCCGCGCCCACCGGTGTTCTCATCGGGGCGGGCAGCGATCCCCAGATGCTCGGACTTCCGGTCTTCGTCGCCGGTTGGACGGCCGTGGGGCTGGCGCTAGTAGGGGTAATCCCGACGGCCGCTCTCGGCGGAGTCGTCCCCATCCTCCTGCTCAGCACGGGGCTTTTCCAGTTCATCTCGGCCGTTTGGGCATTCCTGCTCGGGCAGTCGCTCGTCGCGGAGATCTTCGGCCTCTTCTCCGGGGTGGCGTTCAGTCTGAGCGCGCTCCTGTTGGGGCTGGACCACAACTGGTTCGCCGTCCCAGCAGCCGATGTGGCTCACGTGGAGGCGCTGTGGACTATCACCTGGGGCATCGTGTTCGTGTTCCTCACCTGGATCATGTTCAAGCTGCCGGCCGTGTACGGGGCCCTCATGGTCTTCGTGCTTGTGGCTCTGGGGCTGCTGTCCGCTGGCTTCTGGACCGGGAACGCCAACCTCATCACCGGCGGGGGGGCGGCGGTGCTGGCTTTCGCGGTCCTCGGCCTCTGGGCCTGGCTGAACGTCGCCTCTGAGGCGGGCGGCGGGCCGGCGCGGCCGCCGCTGGGGCCGCCACTGCGCACGTTATGACCGGTCAGGCGGCACACGGGATGCCCCGGAGAGTGCCAGCACGGCGGCAGCAGCCCGCGCTCCGCAACGGCGACCTCGCGCTTACCCGCCCGCCCACCTCTGGCGGCGAGCCACGGTTACGTCCCTGGGGCGGCGACTGGGAGACTCGCGCGAAGCTGCGCATCCGGAGGCCGCCGTCGGCGCGGTTCGGAGGGCGGCGAGCGGGGTCGGGGCCGGGGACACTCGAGGGGTCATGGTGCGGAAGGAGAAGGGGGGATAGAAACGCCGTTGAGCCCGGACAGGGGGTGTCCACCGGTGTGCGTGAGGGTACGTCGGTGCAGGTCAGCTCGGCTCGACGGACGTCGGCTGGCACTGGCGAACAGAGGCGGATTGCAACCACAACTGCAACCACGCTCGGCGGCCGGTTGGTGCCCGTCTCGGAGCTGCCGTACCCGGCATGCCGCCAGCGACCGCTTTCGACGTGACGCCATTTCACCTACTATTACATGTATGTAATAGTAGGCTTGGTCGCCGTGTGGACCGTCATCGTGCTCGACCAGGCGGCCGAGGAGATCAACAAGCTTCCGGCGGGTGAACGGACGGCCTTGGTGCATGCGATGGAGAAACTTGAGGTGGCCGGACCGCGGCCGCACACCAGTGCCGTGCAGGGAGCGTCAGGTGAGCTGCGGGAGCTGCGGCTACGGGCGGGACGGAGCCCTTGGCGTGGGCTGTATCGACGCGTCGGGGAGGTGCTGGTGCTGGCCGCGATCGCTCCGGAAGCCCAGCGAGACCCACGCGGGTTTAGGCGTGCCGCACGGCGCGCCGCAGCCCGGCTGGCGCAGACGACGGATGAAGGGGGCTAGAGGTGCCGAAGCTGTCTGAACTCAAGACCGCCTCGCAGGTCCGCGACGAGCTGCTGCGGGACCCCGAGGTGCGCGCGGAGTAGAACGTACCGCGCTGGCGCATGCGGTGGCGCTGCGGCTGATTCGCTACCGCCTCGACCATGACCTGACCCAAACGGCCTTGGCGCGCCGGCTGGGCATGACCCAGCCCGCAGTCGCCCGGCTGGAGGCCAGCGACCACGAACCTTCCCTGACGACCCTGGCCCGACTGGCCCGCGAGCTCGGCATGGAGTTCCACATCGACATCACCCCCGACGCCTTCGGGCTTCGAGAAACCGCCTGACCGCCGCGTACCAGGCCACACCCACCGTGCGGCCCCGAAGAAAGACCTGCAAATCGAGCGTCGTGCCGGAGCTTCATGCGGGTGTGGTCGGGTAGGCGGCTGACGCGGTGACCATCGTGGTTCCGTTTCCAGCCGCCCCCATCGAGTGAAGTCGACCGTCGGCGAGGTGCCCGTGGGTCGGGTTTCTTTCCCCTCGGTCTCTTCGAGAACGGGGCGGCGAGCTTTCCCAGCACCCCGCTCTCCAGTGATCACCCGTGGCAGTGGCGACAGACTGGGCCGCCACGCGTTCTCCAGACCGCGGATTCTGCGGTTTTCTATGCCGCCAACTGCTCATTCAGGTACTCAGTGCGGACCTCGCGCGGAGTTCGGTAGACGAGTGCCGAGTAGATTCTGCGTCTGTTATAGAAGAGTTCGATGTACCGGCGTGCACCGTGCACCATGACCAGAGCATCCCAGCATCCAGCAAGGCACGCGCTCTCCGGCGCCGTGTACGCGGGTGGTACGAGCTGTCCGCCATCAGTTATACATGCGTCGGGTTCACCGTGTCGCTATAGGCGTCGACGCCGTCGGTCGGTCGACGGCGAAGGCCAGGCCTCGAGGGCCGGATCGGCGATCAACGCGTCCACACACGCACGGGATGCACCGAGATAGGTGGTGTTGAAGTCGATTTCGGTCGCGACGCACCAGGCCCGGTCGGCCGGCCACCACAGGTTGGGCGACCGATGCGGGACCGGCTCGGGGCCTGCCCACCTTTCGCCGAATCCACCCAGGCCCGCGAGGTGGGGTGCCCCTGATCTTCCGGACTGCGGACCATTAAGGTCCTTGTCTGGAAAGGATGGGTGTTCGTGGGAGACAGGTACGGGAAGTACAAGCCTGAGTTCCGTGAGGAAGTGGCCCGGCTGGTCGTCGAGACGTCCCGGCCGATCGCGGATGTGGCCCGGGAGTACGGGGTGTGTGATACGACGGTCGGCAACTGGGTG
>JBOHCT010000110.1:0-14163 GCA_050699055.1 Streptosporangiaceae bacterium
CCCTTCTTATCCTGCTGCGAGGTCAGGCGGCCTTGCGGTCATCCGCGGGCTCGGCCCGGGGCTCCTGCGCCCTGGCCTCGTCGGCCTTGCGTTCCTCCTGCACCCTGTCCCGTTCGGCGGGCGGAGTGACAACGCGGTGCATCCGGAGGCCACCGAAGAGTCGGGTCATGATCATCGAGGTGCTGTCCTTCCTGTCCGATAGACAGAGACGGTTCGTTGTGCATACAGTCGACGTAACGCATCGGGGGCCTCTTGACTTCCCGCCGATCGTGTGATCTGCACAACGTGACGCGGGTCACCGCAGCGGTGTGCAGCGGGACTCGCCCGGGGGTGTGGATGGCCCCGTGCAGGCCGTTACCCGACGCCTTTCACGGGTGCGGCGACTCGAGCCCTCGCGCCCAGGCGGCGACCGCCGCCACGAGGTCGTCCGCCAGCCGGTCGAACAGAACCCGCCCCTCGGCCGCGGTCGCGCCGGCGGGGTCGCCCAGCACGCCGTTCGGCGAGACGGCGCGTACCGACGCGGCCCGGATGACCTCGATGAGCTCGGCCAGGGGCGCGGCATTCCCGGCCTCGGCCCGATCGAGGCGGACGTCATCAGAGGCGAGCGCGAGCATGAGCGCGGTCTCCGTACGCCCGGCGTGGGCGTCGCCGCCCCCATGACGCGGCCACCACGACAGGACCTCTCGTCTCTCCGCCCGGAGCCTGCGTACCGCTCGGCCGACGGGATCGGCGTTGCCGCCGTGCCAGTTGACCAGCAGGACACGGCGGAACGTCCGTGACGCGGAGCGGACCAGCTCGACGACGAGCGTCTCCAACGCCTCGCGTCCGATCGACGCCGTGCCGGCGAACGTCTCGTGCTCACCGCTCGCCCCGTACGCTAGGGACGGTCCGACCACCACGTCGTCCCGCTCCGCGGCAAGGGCTTCCGCGAGCGCGGCCGCGACCCGGGTGTCGGTGTCGAGCGGCAGATGTGGCCCGTGCTGCTCGGTCGATCCGACAGGGATCGCCAGCAGGGCGTCCCCGAGGGTCTCGGCTTCCCGCGACGTAAGGTCGGCGAGCCTCACGCGAGGTAGCCTTGGTCGCGGAGAAACGCGAGCAGCTCGTCGGCCGCCTCGTCCGGCGGGACCGCGACGACGCGTGGCGGTGTGCGCTCCGCGAGTGCCCCCGCGAGGGCCTGGGCACGTTCGCGGGGATGGAGGTGGGGGTGGGGCGCGGGGAGTACGCGCGGCCGGGGGCGGTAGGCGGCCGTACGCCCGGCGGGTGCTCGCTGAGTGTCCCGCGGCGCGCCGCGCACCTCGACCGGGGCCCCGCGGGCCGCCAGCGCGGCGTGTAGTGAGGCGCGCCGCGGCCGCGCCGTACCCGACTCGACGGAGACGACGCAGGGGCTAGGGACGCGGAGGCGTTCCCGGCGCCCGCCGTCGAGCCGGCGTTCCGCCGCGAGCGTGCCGGGTTCCTGGGCGGCGAGGCCGACGAGGCCCAGCGCCTGTGCCGCGCCGAGACGCTGGGCGAGGAACGCGGGCACCGAGCCGCTGCCGCGGTCCAGGCTGTGGTCACCGCAGCACACGACCGCGCAGTCGCCGGTGACGTCGGCCAGCGCGGCGGCGACCGCCTCGCTCGCGGCGTTACGGGGAAGGTCGACGCGCAGCGCTCGGTCCGCGCCCACCGCGAGCGCCTCCCGCAGCATTCCCTCGGCCTCGGCGGGGGCCGCGGTCACGGCCAGCACGTCGTACCCCCACCGCCCCCCGAGTCGCAGGGCCCACTCCAGGGCCGCCCTGTCCGCTTCCGACGCGCCCTCTCGTCGCGGATCCTCGTGGACCTCGCCGGTCAGCGGGTCGACGTCGGGCCGCGGGTCGACGAACTTCAGCGCGGCTGCGACCCAGCTCATCAAGACTTCCGCATGACGACGCCGTGCCCGCCCTCGGGGTAGTTCCAGCTGATGGCGCCCTCCTCGTCGCAGACGAGGTAGCAGGTGCCGCACTCGAAGCACTGCTCGTAGTTGAAGAGGATCCCGCCGTCGGCTGTGGGGACGAACAGCCCGGCGGGGCAGGCGTGGACGCAGGCCTTCGTGGTGCAGCTCCGGCACACGTCGGTGTCGACCACGATGTGCGGCTCCTCGGCGACGCGAAACTCGACGGTCGCCATCCGATCCTCGAAGCTGACCTCCGGCCACCCGCTCATGTCCACCCCCCAGCGGTGTCTGAGGGGGTGCGTCGTGGGGGGCGCGGGTCCTCGGACAGGGTCGGGTAAGGCCGTGAGAACCTCATCCGTAGCTCCTCAGCGCGTTGATCGTATCCTTCGCAAGATCGCGCATCCGCAGGGCGGCGCGGCGGTGCTCGTCGCGGGCGACCCGCAGCAGCCCGCGCTTGGGGCGAGGGTTTTCCACCGTGAACATCCCCTCCACGATGTCGCACAGCAGCTCGGGGTACCGGCGCTGCATCCGGTCGGAGAGCAGCAGCTCGGGGGCGCGGCGGAGCTTGCGGTGGTCCGCGAGCACGAAGCTGTCCTCGAGACGTCGGCGGTAGCCCGCCATCCCCGCCGCCGAGGTGTCGCCGTGGTCCAGCGCCTCCGCCGCGGTCTCACCCGCGACCGCGCCGGAACCCATCGCGAAGTTCACGCCCTCCAGCCAGATGCCCGCCGCCAAGCACAGCCCAGCCGCGTCGCCCGCGACCAGCATCCCGTCGCCGGCCAGCCGGGGCATCGCGTCGTAGCCGCCCTCGGGGATCAGGTGGGCGGTGTACTCCTCCAGCCGCCCGCCCTCCACCAGGGGGGCGACGCTCGGGTGGGCCTTGAGGTCCGCGATGAGGTCCTCAGGACGCCGGCCCGCCTCCGCCAGGCCGGTGACGGAGACGACGACGCCGACAGAGACCGTGTCGAGGTTCGTGTAGAAGAAGCCACCGCCAGGTATCCCGCCGGTGCAGCCGAGGATCTCGATGTCGAGCCCCTCGCGTCCGGACAGGCCGCAGCGCCGCTCGATCTCCCCGCGGGGGAGGGCGAGCACCTCCTTCGCGCCCAGGGTGAAGTGCCTCGCCTCGGCATGCGGGTACAGCCCAGCATCCTTGGCGAGGAACGAGTTCACGCCGTCGCAGGCGACGACCACGCCCGCGTCGATGTCGCCGTCGGGGCGGTCGGTGCGCACCCCCACGACCCGGCCCGTCCCGTCCCTGCGCAGCCCGGTCGCGGTCGTCGAGCACAGCAGCGTCGCGCCCGCCTTCTCCGCCTTGCCCGCGAGCCAGGCGTCGAAGTCGGCGCGGTACGCCGTCGCGCCGTTGTACGGCGGTTCCCCCCACGTGGCCGTACGGAAGTCCACGGTGAGGCTCTGCCTCGGCGTGGTGACCATCGTCGCCCGCCGGGTGACCCAGCGTTGGATCGGCGCCTCCTCCCACCAGCGCGGGATCAGGTCGTCGAGGATACGACCGTAGACGACCCCGCCGTACATGTTCTTCGAGCCGGGGAACGGCCCGCGTTCGAGCAGGCACACCGAGCGCCCCGCCCGGGCGGCGGTGAGCGCGGCGGCGGACCCCGCTGGCCCGCCGCCGACCACAACCACGTCAAACCGCGCGCCGCTCATGCCTCACTCTTCCCTCCGCCGAGTGCACCCCGTCCCCACCCCTTGCGCCGATCTTGAAGATATCGGGGGGTTACTCGCCAGTTACTGCCCGACAACTTCAAGATCGGCGAGAAAGGAGGAGCGGGGGTTGGGCTAGCTTGCATCCGCCACCCCCAACCGGCGGGCGAGCTCCCGGAGCAGCTCTGGCGCGTCGGTGACCAGGGCCAGGTCCGCGAGCGCCATCATCGGAGCGCTCGGGTCGGTGTTGACGGCGATCACGTGCGCCGGCGTACCGATGCCCGACACGTGCTGGACGGCACCGGACACCCCGAGCGCGATGTACAGCTCCGGGTCGACCGTCACGCCGGTCGTCCCGATCTGCCGCTCGAACGGTACCCACCCCGCGTCGGCGACCACCCGGGTCGCGCCCATCGATGCACCGAGCGCGGGCGCGACCCGGGCGAGCAGGCCGAAGCTCTCCTGGGACCGCAGGCCCGCACCGCCAGCGACGATCCGTCCGGCCTCCGCGAGGTCCATCGTCTCCGGGTCAGGCGGCAGCACCTCGAGCACCTCCGCGTCGTGGCCGCCGCCCGCGTCCAGGACGACCGCCTTGCGCGTACCGGCCGGGGCGTCGGACGCCCGCGGCTCCACCCCCCGCACCCCTGGCTGCAGCGTCGCCACAGCGGGTCCGGTGACCGAGACCTCCTCCGTGATCCGCCCGCCGCGGCGTACGAGCACCACCCGACGCGTGTCGACGGAGAGGGCACCGGCCAGGAGGGGGCGCTCCAGCTCGGCGGCCAGCCGGGGCGCCAGATCCCTGCCGTCGGGTGAGGCCGGGAGCAGCAGGATGTCCTCGTCGCGGACCGCGGGAGCGATCGCGCGAGCCCACGCACCCGGGGCGTACGGCGGCGCCTCCCAGCACAGCGCCTCGGTGAACGCGCAGGCGAGCGCGGCGGCGGCGGCGTCGGTGCCGTCGCCGGCGAGGAGCGCCCGACCGTCGGCCTCGGCGACCGCCTCCTCCCCACCGAGCGGCAGGGACCCGCCGCGGACAGGCACCACCGCCCTCACAGCCACGCTCCTACGCGTTGTCCATCCAGCACGGCCGCGTGCGCCCGCCGGGGTGCCAGGCAGTCACCGACCCTGCGCACCTCCATGCCGTCGTCCCTGAGCGCGCGATACAACTCGTCCTCGGGAAGCTGGGGCAGCGCGAGAACTACCCAGTCGACCTCGCGGCGTTCGGTGCGGCCGGTCGGGTGATGGAGCAGCGTGAGCCCGTCGCTGTCGAGACCCATGGCGACGAGGTCGGTGGACTGCCGGATGCCCTTGGCGGCCGCGCGCACGCACCAGTGCTCCATGTCGAGGGTGACGCCCAGGTCCTGGCCGACCACCATCGCCGCCGTCACCACCTCGACCGCGCAACCACGGTCGGCGAGCAGCTCCGCCACGCTCGTCGCCTGGTGGAAACCGACGTCGTCGATGACGATCACTCGTCCCGACGGTACCGCCGCTCCCTCCAACACGTCCCGGACGCCCGCGACGCGCGGGGCGTCGTCGGGCACGGGGTCGGGGAGCCAGGGCGGCCGGGCCAGGTGAGCGCCCGTCGCCGTCACCACCGCGTCGGGGGCGGCCGCACGAACGGCCGGTACGTCACCCTCCCTGCCGCAACGAACAGGGATGCCCAGCCGGACGCATTCCGCGACCTGGTTGCGTACGAGGTCGCCGAACTCCGCGCGGTTCGGCACGCTCGCGGCGAGCCGTACCTGGCCGCCCGGGGCGTCCGCGCGCTCCCACACCTCGACTTCGTGGCCTCGCGCGCGGGCCGTGATCGCCGCCTGCAATCCCGCGGGGCCGGCGCCGACCACGAGGACACGCCTGCGGCGGACGGCCGGCGCCGGCCCGGCCTCGGCCTCCCGGCCGGTACGGGGGTTCTCGATACAGCCGAGCCAGCGGTTCAGCCCCATCCGCCCCACGCACTCCTGGTTGCACGACAGGCACAGCCGGATCGCGTCGGTGTGCCCGGACCTGGCCTTGGCGGCGAACTCGGCGTCCGCGATCTGCCCGCGTACGACGCCGACCAGGTCGCAGTGGCCCTCGGCCAGCGCGCGTTCGGCCTGCGCCGGGTCCTTGAACCGCCCCACACCCACCACGGGCAGGTCGACGGCCCTGCGGAAGGCAGACGCGATGAACAGCGCGTAGCCGGGGGGTACGTGCATCGACGCCTCGATCATGTGCAGCGTGGCGGTGGCCACGCCGATCGAGGTGTTGACGTAGTCGACGGCACCGGTGTCCTCCACCATCCGGGCGACCTCGACCGCCTCGTCGAGCGTCAGCCCGTCCTCGATCAGCTCGTCGCCGCAGATCCGCACGCCGAGCGCCAGGTCGTGGCCGATCCCGTCGCGCACCGCGCGAATGATCTCCAGGAGGAGCCTGGCACGGTTCGCCAGCGGCCCGCCGTGCGCGTCCGTACGCATGTTGGTCGCCCCGGAGAGGAACTGCCGGACGATCGAGGAGTGCGAGCATTGCAACTCGACGCCGTCGAAGCCGCCGTCGCGGCAGTGCCCGGCCACCGTCGCGTACCCGGCGACGATCTCCGCGATCTCGGCGGAGTCGACCTCCTTGGGCACCTCACGAAACAGGGGGTCGGCGACCGGGGACGGGGCCCACGCGGGCAGCCGGGAGTACATCCCCGAGCCCTGTCCCCCGTTGTGGTTGAGCTGGGCGAAGATCCGCGCGTCGTGCCGATGGACCGCCTCGGTGATGCGCCGGTACCCGGGCATGACCTCGGGGTGGAAGCCGTGGATGAGCTTCTCGTACGGCCAGTCGGTGGGGTGGGTGGAATGCTCCTCGGTGATGATCAGCCCGGCGCCTCCGGCGGCGCGGGCCTCGTAGTACGCCGCGTGCTGGGCGGAGGGAAGACCGTCCTCGGCGTAGTTGGTCAGGTGAGCGGAGAAGACGATCCGGTTGCGCGCGACGACCGGCCCGACGCGCAGCGGGGAGAACAGGAAGCGGTAGCTGCCCACCCGCCCAGTCTCCTGTATCCCCTGATTCGACGAAACCGGGACGTCGTCTGAACCGGCCCCGGTGGCCGGGTACGTACCACTGGTGATGGTCTACCTGCTGGCGATCGGGGCTGCCTTCTTCCTGGGCACCGGCTCGGTCATCCAGCAGCGGGCCGCCTCGGAGGCGCCTCCGGAGGACGCTCTCTCGTTCAAGCTGCTGCTGTGGCTGGCTCACCGTCCGCTCTGGCTCGGCGGGATCGGGGTCGCCTTCATCGGGAATGTGCTTGCCGCGCTTGCCCTCGGTTCCGGGAGCATCGCGCTGGTCCAGCCGCTGTTCGTGGTCAAGCTGTTGTTCGCGCTCCCGCTCGCCGCGGCCTGGGTCCGCCGGTCAGTACCGGCCCGTGACTGGGGTGGCGCCTTGGCGACAGCCGCGGGTCTGGCCATCTTCGTCCTCGTCGGGCAGCCGCACCAGGGTTCGCTCACACCGGCCTCGACGGTGGACTGGGCCATCGCCGGTGGGACGGTCGTCGCCCTGGCGCTGGCCCTCGCCGCCGTCGGCAAGCGGCTCGACGCTGTCCGCGAGGCCGCGCTGCTCGGCGGGGCCGCCGGAGTCTTGTTCGGTCTGCAGGGCGCCATGACGCACAGCGCCATCGGGGTACTCTCCGCCCGCGGCATCGTCGGGCTGGTCACCACCTGGCAGCCGTACGCGGTCCTCACCGTCGCCGTCCTCGGCATGGTGCTCATCCAGAGCGCGTATCAGGCCGCACCGCTGCCGGCGTCGTTCCCTTCCATGGTGGCCGCCGAGCCGCTGGCCGGCATCGGGGTGGGCGCCGGGATCCTCGGCGGGGTGCTGCGGCTCGCGCCGGCGAGCCTCGCGGGCCTGCTCATCGGGCTCGCCATCATGGTCGGCGGCATCTACCTGCTGGCGAGTTCGCCGCTCGTCACCGGCCAGCTCGACCTGTTGGAGCGCAGGCACGAGGAAGGGCTCGCCTACCGGACCGAGGAGCAGCTGGAGCACGACCTGCGGACAGTACACCGCGAGCTGGACCTGTACGAGCGGCACTATGGGGTGCTCGGCTCGCGGGGCAGCAGCCGCCACCATCTCCAGCGGCACGTCCGGCACATCGAGACGCAGATCGCCCGGCTGCGCGAGCTGGCGGACGACATCGAGCGGCACCGCGCGGCGGAGCGAGAACGCGTCGGTGCCTCGACGACCAGACTGTCAGAGTACGAGCGGCAGGAGGCCGAGTGGCGCGACCGCGAGCTGGACGCACGGCAACGCGAGATCGACGAGCGGGCGAGAGCGCTGCGCGACCGGTCACGGCTGCTGCGGAAGCGGGTGGAGGCGCTGACCCGGCTACCGCGCGGTCAGGCCGACTTAAGAGGCCGCGCGAGATATTTGCGCGGCCACTGCCCGGCGGCCCTCGAGGACGGCTTCGTACGCCGTCCGCGGCGCGACGCAGTCCCCGGCGTGCCGCACGTCGGGGGGCGTGTGGGCCGCGCGCCACAGCGTGTCCTCCGACAGCCGGTGCCCGGCGTCGACGACGAGAGCGGCCTTGATCTCCCGCTCCTCGCCGGTGAAGGCGTCGGTGACCAGCGGTCCCCGCGGGGTGACCCGCCGGAGCACGGACCGTTTCGCGAGCTCGACGCCCGCCTGCTGCAGCCTGGTGCTCGCCGGGGCCAGGTCGCCGGAGCGGCCGAGCTGCGACCCGACGACCAGGTCCGGGGTGACGATCACGACGTCCCGGCCCGACGCGGTGAGCTGCTCGGCGAGGCTGATGCCGATCGGCCCGCCGATGGGGTCCCAGACCGCCACTGGGCCGTCAGGCAAGGCCGCGGGTCCCGCGAGTACCTCCGCCGACGTCCGGACCTCGCTGCCGCCAGCGACCTCGTACGTTCGACGGCCGGGCCGGCTGCCGGTGCACAGGATCGTGGGTCCACCGTGCGCCCGTAGCGCGTCGACGTCCGCTGTCGTTCCCGTCTCGATCGTGACCCCAAGCCGTCGGCACTCCGCCTCGAGCCAGTCGGTCAGCAGGGCGAGCCGCTCCCTGCCAGGCCCGGCAGCGGCGACCCGGAGCATGCCGCCGAGGTAGGGTGCGGCCTCGACGAGGCGTACGTCGTGTCCGGCCAGCGCGGCGACCCTGGCCGCCTCGAGGCCCGCGGGTCCGCCGCCGACGACGAGTACCGGGGCCGGGATATGCCCGGTCGGCACGGGCGGGTCCTCCGTCTCGTGGCCGGCCGACGGGTCGCCGATGCACGATACGATCGGGTTCCGGACGTCGCGCACCATGCAGGCCTGGTTGCACAGCGTGCAGGGCAGGACCCGTTCGGCCTGGCCGTGCGCCGCCTTCTCCGCGAGGCTGGGGTCGGCGATCTGGGCCCGGGTCATCTCCACGAGGTCGGCCTCGCCCGCCGCGAGGATCTCCTCGGCCATCGCGACGTCGACGATCGACCCCTGCGCCACGACCCGCACGTCCTGAGGCAGGGCAGCACGGAGCCCGGCCGCGAGCGGGCGGGCGAAGCCGGGAGGGGTGTGCCCGTCCGGGCGGGTGGCCCAGGTGGTGTAGATCGAGCCACGCACGGCGACCACGTAATCGACGTCGGCCGCCAGCCGGCCGGCGATCGCGGGCGCGTCGTCGGGGACGATCCCCGCCCACGGCGCCATCTCGTCGCAGCACAGCCGCAGTCCGACAACAATGTCACTAGCTGCCCCGCCCGCTGCCTCGCGCACCGCCGCGAGCACCTCGCGGGCGAACCGCGGCCGGTCGGCGCCGTAGCCGTCACCGCGCTGGTTGGTGAGTCCGGACAGGAACTGCCGGACGAGGCTCCACTGGCCCGCGTTCACCTCGACCCCGTCGAGCCCGGCCCCGACCGCGACCCGCGCCGCGGCCGCGAAGCCCTCGACGACCTCCGCGATGTCGTCCTCCTGCATGGCCTTCGGGACCTCGTGCGTCGTCACCTCGGGCACCGGTGACGGCGCCCACAGCTCACGCTGGCTGTACGCCGACGAACCCTGCCCGCCCGCGTGGCCGAGCGAGGCGAAGACCAGCGCACCCTGCTCGTGGCACGCGCGAGCGATCCGCGCCCACCCGTCGGCGCACCCGGCGGCGAGCGGCGCCCGCTCGTACGGCCAGTCGAGGGCGTGCACCGACGCCGTCTCGGTGACGATGACGCCCGCACCACCGGCCGCACGGCGCCGGTAGTAGGCGACGTGCCGGTCCGACGGCGCGCGGCCGGTACCCAGGTTGGTCTCGTGCGGGCCGAACAGAACCCGGTTGCGCGCCTCGACCCCCCGCAGTCGGATGGGGTCGGCCATGGTCATGAGGCGGACTCCAAAGCGAGCATCGCAGCGAGCGTCAGTGAGCGAGGCGCGGAACGGCGGAGACCGCAGGGGTAATAGCTCACGACCGCCCGTTGATCGAGACCGGCACCCAGCGGCGGTGCGAGTGATCGTGGCCACGGGAGGGTGCGTCACCCGCCATCACACCGGCCAGCGCCTCCTCGCCGTGGCCCTTGACGCATTCGGGGTCGGGGCCGTCGAGCGGCAGGCCGGTGAAGAACTTCGCCGCCATGCAGCCGCCGCGGCACGAGTCGTACATGCCGCAGGACGCGCACGCTCCCGCGGTGTCGGGCTCGCGCAGCTCTCGGAACAGCGCCGACTCCCGCCACACGTCGGCGAAGCCGCCCTTATCGCGGACGTTGCCCGCCCGGAACCGGTCATGCATGACGAACGGGCACGCGTACACGTCCCCGACGGGATCGATCAGGCATACGACGCGACCCGCCCCGCAGAGGTTCAGTCCGGGCAGCGGAGCACCGAGCGCGGACAGGTGGAAGAACGAGTCGCCGGTCAGCACGTCGGGGTGATCGCACAGCCAGTCGTAGATCTCCCGCTGCTGTCCCTGGGTGGGATGCAGGTCGTGCCAGGAGTCGGCCCCGCGCCCCGACGGGCGCAGCCGCGTGATGCGCAGCTGGGCGCCGTAGGCGTCGGCCATCGACTTGAACGCGTCGAGCTGGGCGACGTTGTGCCGCGTCATCACCACGCTGATCTTGAACGGCCCGAAACCCGCGTCGGCGAGGTTCGTCATGGCGCGGCGCGCTGTCGCGAACGAGCCCGGCCCGCGTACCGCGTCGTTGGTCGCCTCGTCCGCGCCGTCGACGCTGATCTGCACGTCGACGTAGTCCGTGGCGGTGAGCCGCCGGGCGACCCGCTCATCGATGCGTACGCCGTTGGTGGAGAACTTCACCCCGACGCGGCGCGCCACCGCGTAGTCGAGCAGCTCGAAGAAGTCCGGGCGTACCGTGGGCTCGCCGCCGCCGACGTTGACGTAGAAGACACCCATCGCCGCCAGCTCGTCGATGACCCGCTTGGCCTCCGCCGTCGTCAGCTCCCGCGGGTCGCGGCGGCCGGACGACGACAGGCAGTGGACGCATGACAGGTTGCAGGCGTACGTAAGCTCCCACGTCAAGCAGATCGGCGCCGACAAGCCGCTTTCCAGCTGCTCGGTGCGTTGCCTCTTTACCTCGGGCCTGTTCGTACCCGCCGGCGTGGGTGCGCCGCGCTCGTCGGAGTCGGTCGCCGTGCCATCCCCGTCGCGGGCCGTGATGAGTCCACCGTGTTCGAGCGCGGCGAGCGCCCGCTCATACCGCGGCCGATCGTGGTCATCGACATTGGCCCCACGCAGCGTCGCCCGCGCGCTCGCGTGCCGTTCCAGCGAACGTACGACCTCGACCATCGTCAGGGACTTCAGAAACGTGAGCCGCCGGTTGCCGAAGTGGTAGGCAAGCGCGCCGAACGGCTCTTCACGCAGGGACACCTGGGGATCGAGCCGGTACGGCCGGCTCGTGTCGAACGGCAGCTCAGTCTGTCGCGCCCGCCTCGTCGCGCGCTCGTCGGCTCGCCGCTCCATCTGTCAGTACACCCCGCACATGCCGTCGATCGAGACCTCCTCAACCAACAGCTCGTCCTCGACCCCTGCCTCTCCGACACCTGCCTTCGGAGCGGACGTATCGGTCAACTGGGTGGAATCACTGGTCACCGTGACCTCCGTCTCGTGCGCGATCACCCACAACCGTGTGCCGGACGGGGGACAGCCGTCAACCCTCGGCAGCCTGCTCGTCGGCTCACGAGGACTATCCTGCTTGACACCCGGCCACTCGGTCCTTCGGGACCGAGGCCCGCCGCGGATGGGTCCCTTCGCCTCGGTTCCCGCCTGGTGCTATCACCGAGACACGGGCATCATCGAAAAGTGAAACGGCTCGCGCGCCACGACGGCGTCACGGGCGAGTCCTCGGTCGGGAGGCGATATGAAGACGAAGGCCGCGGTTCTCCACGACAAGGAGCAGGACTGGGAGGTCACCGAGCTCGACGTCGACCCGCCGAAGGCAGGCGAGGTGCTGGTGCGGTTCGTCGCCGCGGGCCTGTGCCACTCTGACGAGCACCTGCGGCACGGAGACATCGTGCCCCGCTTCCCCATCGTCGGGGGGCACGAGGGTGCTGGAATCGTCGAGGAGGCCGGCGAGGGCGTCACCCGACTGGCGCCCGGCGACCACGTCATCTGCTCGTTCCTCCCCGTGTGCGGGCACTGCCGGTTCTGCTCCACCGGCCAGTCCAACCTCTGCGACCTCGGCATGTACCTGATGGAGGGCTGTCAGGCGGATGGCACGTTCCGGTTCCACGCGAACGGCGAGGACTTCGGCGGGATGTGCATGCTCGGCACGTTCGCCCAGTGGGCAACGGTGTCCGAGCACTCCTGCATCAAGGTCGACGAGGAGTTGCCGCTGGAGACGGTCGTCCTTATCGGGTGCGGGGTGCCGACCGGCTGGGGGACCGCCACCCGCGCTGGCGGCGCCATCGAGCCGGGCGACACGATCGCCGTCTACGGGGTCGGCGGGATCGGCATCAACGCCGTGCAGGGCGCGGCGTTCGCCGGCGCGCGCAACGTCATCGCGATCGACCCACTCTCGAACAAGCGGGAGAAGGCCGAGCAGCTCGGCGCGACGCACAGCGCCGAGAGCGCGGAGCAGGCGCAGCAGCTGATCACGGATCTTACGCGTGGTGTCGGCGCCGACAAGGCGCTCGTGACCGTCGGGGTTGTCACCGAGGAGGTGATCGACGCGGCGCTCGCGGCGATCCGCAAGGGCGGTTCGGTCGTCGTCACCGGCCTCGCGGACCCGACAAAGAAGACGATCCAGGTCTCGAGCTCTGAGCTGACCCTGTTCGAGAAGCGGATCCAGGGAGCGCTGTTCGGCTCGGGCGACCCGTTCCACGACATCCCCCGGATGGTGGACCTGTACCAATCCGGCGACCTCAGGCTCGACGAGATCATCACCCAGCGGTACACGCTGGACCAGGTCAACCAGGGCTACCAGGATCTGCTCGACGGGAAGAACATCCGCGGCGTCCTCGTCCATGAGCATTGAGCGGTGGTGATCGGTGCCCGCTGATGTACCAGTGATCGGGCTCGATCGCGAGCGGGAGGTCCTGACGGTCGCGCTCGCGCAAGGACGGCACGTCGTCATCGAGGGACCGCCGGGCACCGGCAAGTCGACGCTGCTGCGCGCCACCGCCCGCGATCTGCGCCGTCCTGTGGTGTTCGTCGAGGGCAACGCGGAGCTGACGCCCGCCCGCCTCGTCGGGCAACACGACCCGGCGCAGGTGCTGACCGAGGGGTACACCGCCGCCTCGTTCCTCGACGGGCCCCTGCTCACCGCGCTGCGCACGGGCGCCCTGCTGTACCTCGAGGAGCTCAACCGCGTCCCGGAGGAAACCCTCAACGTCCTGATCACCGTGCTCGCAGAGGGTGACATCACGGTGCCGAGACTCGGTGCCGTACCCGCCGATCCGGCGTTCCGCTTGATCGCGGCGATGAACCCGTTCGACGCCATCGGTACGGCGCGGGTCAGCCAGGCGATCTCGGACCGCGTGTGCCGGATCGTCCTCGGCTACCAGGAGGAGCCGGCCGAGCGGCGGATCACCGCGGCGGTGAGCGGGGTGGACGACGGATCCGTGGAGCTATCCGTCGCGCTCGCACGGGCCACGCGCGACCACCCCGACCTGCGCATGGGGGCGTCCGTGCGTGGCGCGATCGACATGGCGCTGCTGCTCACCGGCTTGGGAGAACACCGGGAGGAGAGGGCCGCGACCTTCGAGACCGCGCGCGACGCGGCCCGGGCCGCGCTGTCGGGGCGCGTACGGGCGTACGAAGGCGCCGATCGTTCCTCCGAGTCGGTGATCGATGAGCTGCTCGAACGTCTCTGGGCGGAGCGTCGCCGCGAGCCAGGGGAGGGGGCCGGGTCGGGAAAAGCTGAGCGCGACCCGACCGGCCACGGGGTACGACACGTCCCGGGCGGAGGTATGTCCCGTCGGCGCGACAGGACGCGTGCGGACGGGACACGGCGGCGGCGTGCCGAGGGCAGGCGCGACCTCGCGGCGCGCCACGCCGCGTTCGCCGAGGTCTCACCCCGCGTCGGCGAGCTGGACGAGGATGCCTTCGAGGCCCTGCTCGCCGCCCGGCAGGACGACGCCGCGGCGCTGCTGTGCGACCTCGCCGCGGCCACCGACCGGGAACTGCGCGAGGCCGCGCGCCGCCTCGCGGGCCGGGTTTTCCTCAGGCT
>JBOHCT010000111.1:0-14156 GCA_050699055.1 Streptosporangiaceae bacterium
GAGATAACCACGCGCGGACATCAGCGAGCGATGTGGTGGATCCTTTAGTCATGCGCTACTGAGAAGCGAGTTTCCGAACGGCTCCCGGCTGGGGCATGGCGTTCTACGTACCCGGCGGGCTGTTCGAACTGATCCTGCCGCTGCTGCTGCTCGTCAAGGGGTTCTCCACCGGAGAAACCAGACCGCACTCCAGAAAGGCTCGACACACGTAGCCGCGAGGCAGCGAGTGACTCGACCAAGACAGTAAGGAAAAGAATCATGGACCAGAGCTATCCCGTGGAGGTACGCGCCCGCCTCGACGAGCCGCTGAGCCGTTGGCTGTGGCTGGTCAAGTGGCTGCTCGCGATCCCGCACTACATCGTGCTGCTCTTCCTGTGGGTCGCATTCGTCGTCGCCGCCCTGATCGCGTTCTTCGCGATCCTGTTCACCACGCGCTATCCGCGTCCGCTATTCGACTTCAATCTCGGAGTACTCCGGTGGTCCTGGCGGGTCGCCTACTACGCCTACAACGGCCTGGGCACCGACCGCTACCCGCCGTTCAGCCTCGGCGAGGAGCCAGACTACCCGGCGAGACTGGACATCGCCTACCCGGAGCGGCTCTCCCGTAGGCTGGTGCTCGTCAAGTGGTGGCTGCTGGCGATCCCCCAGTACGTGATCATCGGAGCGTTCGCCGGCGGGGCGCAGTACGTCGGGCTGATCGGTGTGTCCGTGTTCTTCGCGGCGGTGGCGCTGTTGTTCGCGGGCAGGTACCCCGAGGGCTGCACGACTTCGTCATCGCCATGAACCGGTGGGCGCTACGGGTCGTCGCGTACGCCACCCTCATGACCGACTCCTACCCGCCGTTCCGACTCGACCAAGCCGGGCCATGACGACTCAGGCAGGGAGGGCACTAACGCGAGCGGTCGGCCATGGGCAGGCTCAGGCCTCCCGGAAGGCTCTCGGCCCTTCGCTGGCGAGGACTGGCAGCCGCTGGCCTGCCACCGCTCGCGACCAGCAGCTTGTGCCCTCCGGGTACCGTTACAAGTCTCGCGGGCGGCCCCGTCGGCCTCGGAGTCGAAAGCATCCGGCCGCGGGCTGCTCTCCGCTGGCGGGCCGGTTTCTGCCAGGCGCGCGGCGCGTCGCCGCGGTCTCATCGACCACCAGCGGTGGCCACGGGCTGGTTGGCGGCGGGCGCCGGGTGCAGCGGCCGTATCGCGACGGTGCGGTAGGGATAGGAAGCCTGGTCGCCCGGCCGGTAGAGGAGCACCTGGGTGAGGTGGCGAGGCGGCGCGGGTATGTGTTCGCGCCAGGTTTCTCCGGGCGCCAGCCCGATGGTGCGTACGGCGGCCCGCCGGTGGTCGCGGCGGATGACGAGGCGGTACCGCTGCTCGGTGTGCTCGTTGTTGCGTACGCCGAGCTTCGCGTCGTGCGGGGGCGCCGAGGCCCGGTCGGTGACGAGCCAGAGCTGGGTGAAGCGGGCGTGGGGCCCCGCGGCTGGTTGCAGGACCAGCGCGACGACCGCGAGCGCGGCGGCGGCGGCCAGCCAGGCGGCACCTCGTCGCCCCAGGCCGGTGCGAGGGCGGTGCGGGCGCGGGTCTCCGACGGGGCGGCGCAGCCAGGCGACGGCGGCGGCCGCCACGGTGATCCCGCACAGCAGCGCCGCCCACTGCAGCCGCACCAGGCCGGCGGGGGTCAGGTTGAGGAGCAACCCGCCGAGAGCGCTGACCGCGAGGCTCAGGCCTACCGACCACACCGCCCGCTCGAGGATCGCGTGGTCACGTTGTGACCGGGATCCGCGCCAATCCGCGGCGGGGAGCAGCGCGGCCATGAGCGCGTACCCGGGAAGGACGAGCACCAGCGGCAGGCCGACGACGGTTCGCGCCACGACCCCAGCCAGGTCGTCGCCGGCCAAGGCGCAGACGACGAGGGCGAGCAGGGCCAGGCCCGCGACGAGGGGCAGGTCGGCCCGGTCGCGAAGGTGCCTACGGCGCATAGCGGGACCCCCCGAGGTTGTACACGAGGATGGGGCCGTCGTCGTAGATCCGGTCGACCCCGGGGACCCGGTTGAACTTGTTCAGAGCCTCCGGGGCGAGCGGGTGGCGGTAGTGGCCGGAGCGTGGGTCGGCGGGGAAGTAGGCGCCGGTGACAGGAAGCTGCTCGGTCATCCGGTGGTCGACCATGAGGTAGCGCAGCGATGCTCGGGCGACGAGCGTGCGGTCGGCCGGGCTGAAGCGGGGACCGTAGTACAGCGGGGCGGCTTCGCGGACCACGTCCTGGTTGCCGTAGGTGCCCATGAGCAGGTAGCTGGTGAAGTCCCCGCCGATCCGGTTGCCCGGGCCGAGCGCGTGCCGGGTCCACTGGGCGGCCGCGACGCCCTGGGGGGAGACGCCGCTCTCGAACCCGTCGACGAGGAAGCGTCCGGGCAGGCGTTCCCAGTAGGGCGGCCAGCCGGTCGCGAGCCCGCCGAGAAACAGCACCGCCGCGAGGGTCACGCCGACCACCCACCTCGCACGCCAGCGGATCATCCCCACGAGCAGCGGGGCGGCGGCGACGGCCAGCACGTAGGCGACCGGGATGTAGATGAAGGTGAAGAACCGGCCGGCGAGCTCCGCGCCGTCCGGGATGAGTACGCGGACGCCGACGGCTGCGTAGAAGGCCACCGAGCCGACGAGCATGAGGACCGCCCACGGGTGGGACCGTCGCGTTTTCCACACGCGGTACCAGCCGATGGGGAGGGCAAGAGCGACCACGAGGACGAGCCCGTACCCGAGGAGCCGATCCGACAGCGGTGTGGCCGGGCCCAGGCCGGCCGACTGTGCGCTTCCGGCGATCGCCCGGACAACCCCACCCACCAGCTTGGCGGCCGCGGGTCTCAGGTAGGTGTAGGTGGCCGGGGCCACGCCGACGAGCCATCCACCGGCGAACAGGAGGCTGGCCAGGGCGAGCGCCGCGGTCCCGATCTTGTTGCGTGCGCCGTGGGTGAGGGCGGTGATGAGCGCGGCGAGCAGCAGCAACGCGGCGAGGACGTAGCTGGTCAGGTGGTGGCTTACCACGGTGGCGGCGACCGCGAGCCCCGCGAGCGCCCACCAGGCACGGTGGCCGGGCTGGACGAGGGGCGATGTCAGCTTGGCGGCGGCGTGCAGCGCCAGGGCCAAGAACACCAGCGCCATGGTCTGGTAGGCGTATATGGCGTCGAAGAACTGGAAGTGCGCGTTAGTCGCGTACACCGCGATGGCGAAGCCCGCCACCCGCCACGAGCCGGAGACCTGCCGGAAGAACAGGTACAGCCCGGCGACGAACACCAGATGGGCGACGCCGGCGACGGTGAGGGCCGCGGGCACGAGGGGCAGCCCCGTCACCGTCACGACCGCGGAGGTGACGGTCTCCAGACCGGGGTAAAGGGGGCTGACCGGCAGGGCGTAGTTGGTGCCGAAGAGGTGTCCGGAAGCGAGGATGTTCTCGGCGGTCCGCCAGTGCTGCAGCTCGTCGGGGAACTCGAAGCTGAACGGGCCGTACAGGCACTTGATCAGGTACGACCCTGCCGTCAACACCATGACAAGGCCGAAGGCCTCCCGGTCACCGCGCAGACCGCGGGCCAGGAGACGCCCGGCGACCGGGAGAAAGACCGTCAACTGACCGACCCAGAAGGCGATGCCCGCCCACCACGCGCCACCCTGGCGGCTCCCGGCGTAGGCGAGGGAGACCAGCACGACCCCGGCGGCGACGACGAAGGACACCTCGGGCAGCCGACCGACAGTGCGGGGGGTCGGCGGGGTGGCGGTGGTGGGTCTCGTTGCCACGGGGACATACAAGCTCTCCCGTGTCGAGGTCAACAAGCATCCACCCCCTCGCCCGCCGCCTCCCGCGGTCGCGTTCCCGCCCCGGCGTGGTGTCCCCGGACGGCTCCGGCCGGCTGCCGGCCACTCCGCGTCGCGCGCCGCCACGTCTGCCACACCCGCCGCTTGGCCCGCGCCACCCCCCAGTCGGATACGCCGGACCTGCGCTCGAGCAGGCGCTCCAGACCGGCCAGGGTCGTGCCGCCCGCGACGGTCAGCCTCGGCAGCAGCAACACGTCATCCGTACCCGCGACGGTCAGCTCGTCGACCGCGCAAGCGGAAAGGTATCCGGCCTGGGCGACGGCGGCGCGGACGCGGGCGTCGTAGTAGCCGAACGGATAGGCGAACGACCGCACCGGGACCTGCAGACGGTCTTCGAGCGTCTTCCGCGGCGCTGTCACCTCATCGCGGGCACGGCGCGGCGGCAGGAGGTCGAGCTCGGGGTGAGTGATGCTGTGCGCCCCGATCTCGACGCCGCTGGCGGCGATCTCGGCCAGCTGCGTCCAGCTCAGCATGCGCCGATCGCCCTCCCCCTCGCCTGCCATCCAGGCGCTCGTCCCACCGATGTAGCCGGTCGTGACGTAGAGCGTGGCGGTCAGCCCATGGGCGTCCAGCACGGGCAGCACGTCAGAGTGGAAGTCGGCGAAGCCGTCGTCGAAGGTCAGCACCACCGGCCTCTCGGCCCGGGGGCCGCCGGTGACCGCGGTCACGGTCCGGGTCTGGTAGCCCGCCTCGACCAGGTGACACATGTGGTCCGCGAACAGGCGGGGGTCGACGACGAACCGGCGGAAGCTCTCGCCTGCCCGGGTGGAGACGCTGTGATACATCAGGATCGGCGTCTGTCGCGGTCGCCCCGCGGGGTCGGGCGGCGCCGTCATGGCCCGGTCCGCTCGAGAGAGTGGTCGTCGAGCAGGTCGAGCACCCGGCTGTCGACGGTCTGGTCGAACTTCCGAGCCCAGTTCGCCCCGCTCGCGACGATGTCCCCGAGGTCCCCGGTGCGCAGCGTCTTCGAGTGGTTGTTGCGGCTCTCGGTCAGGTCGATGTACCACTGCGAGTCATTGACGAGCCGAAACCGCCCGCTGTTCACCAGGATCGTCTGAAAGAAGATCTCCTCCGGGCCGAGGGTGCCCCGCAGGAAGCGCACGAACTCGGGGTTGTCGCGGACGAACCGCCGGACGTAGCGGACGCAGTCCGCCGACAGGGTGCAGAAGAACCACCCGCCGTAGCAGGCGAAGTCGTCGGTGAACGGTGTCCGCCGTCGACGGACACCGACGGTGGAGAAGGCCAGGCTCACCCGCAGCGACGGCTGCACGAAGTTGACGGCCATGAGCGGCCGCAGCCAGCGCTGCTTGCGCGCGCTCGGCCGCCCTACGCGCAGGTGGCGGTACAGGTACCGGTCGCGGGCGTCGCGTGGCTCGCACAGCGCGGGCCCGTCGGCCGCATGTCCCGGGAGGACGGGACGCCACATGAGGAACCCGTCGGCCCAGGTTGTCGCCAGCGCGCCCTCCATCTCCTCGATGGGCCGGATGGGGTAGCACTGGCCGGTGAGGTTGACCATCCAGTCGTAGGCGACGCCCCGCGCGTCGAGCCAGTCGACGGCGTCGAGGTAGCGCCGCACGTGGGAGAAGTCGCCGTACCCCCCGCGGTCGTGGAAGACGTGGACCCCCGGCATCGATACCAGGGGGGCGGGGTCGAGCGGTCCCCCCGCGGTGTCATGGCTGATGAGCACGAGGCTGTCGGGACTGCCTCGTTTGATCAGTCGGACCAGTCGCAGGACCTGGTCCGGCAACCGGTGCGTCTGCAGGTGATAACAGACCCTCATGGGGAGACCTCCGTTGTGGGCATCGACGGGAAAGCGCCTCGGGCTGCCCGTACGACGGTCGGCGCGGTCACCGCCCCCTCCGCGCACATGGCGGCGAGCAGGCCGAGGCTGAGTCCGGTGAGCCCGCCCGCGAGGGCGCCTACCGCGGCGGCCGCGAGGCGTACGACGCAGCCGCCGGTCGCGATCCACGCCGCCTCGGAGAGGCGACCGTGGACGCGGCATACCGCGATGTAGTGGTTCTTGACCACGGACGGGAAGTAGCCCAAGGCGAGGATCTGCAACGGCCGCGTTGCCATGTCCGCGTAGACCGACCCGTACAGCTGGAGCCCCGGGTGGGCCACCAGGATCAGCACCGGCACGCCCACGAGGCCGCCGAGCAGCGACAGCCGCAGGGTGAAGCGAAGTTTGCGGCGCAGGGCACCGGTGTCGGCGGCGCCGATCGCGTACAACACAGTGGTGAGGTGGTGCGGGAGGAGGTAGGCGAGGTTGGCGATCATCCATCCCACGTAGAACGCCCCGCCCGCGGCCGCCGACAGGATCCCGGTCACCATCAGCGGCAGGACGAGCCGTGGCGCCTGCAGCGCGTTGTTGAGCCAGGTGTGTTCGCTGGTGACCCGCGTGAGCCCCCGGAGCACGTGCCAGTCGGGTCGGGGGAGGACGCGGATGCCCCTACGGTGCGCGAGCACGACGAGCGGCAGCACGGATACGGCGGTGCCCGCGACCCAGGCCGTCAGGATCCCCACGCCGAGCCGGTCGTGCAGGACGAGCACCAGCAGCGCGAGCGCCACCAGCTTCATCACCGCGAACACGATGTTGCGCCACAGCTGCCAGCCGCCGCGCAACATCCCGATCAGCGCCTCGTCGAGGACAAGGGTGGTCCCGGTGAGGACGACCCCGAGGAGAAAGATCAGCGCCCGACCCGCCCCGCTCAGGTACGGCGCGAACCCACCGCCGATCAGCGCGGCCGCGACGATGAACGCCACGCCCAACACGACGCATGCGCCGGCGGAGGCGAGGAGCCCGGCGGCCAACAACCCGCGGGCACCCCGCGGCCGGCGGGCGAGCTCGCCGATCAGGACGGTGTTCAGTCCCAGCATCCCGAAGGTGCCGAACAGGGTCATGGCGGACACCGCCGCCGCCCCGTAGCCGACGGCGGCGACGGGGAACAGCTGAGCGGCGAGCCACCAGAAGACGAACCCGAGCAGGGCGGTGACCCCCGTCGTCCCCAACAGCGAGCCGGCGTTGCTGAGCAGCGCCCGGTGTCCGCGCAGCGCCGCTGTGGAGGGTCGGGCGATCCGAACGTGGATCGAGGTCATCATCGGTCCCTCGGCGCGGCCGCCGTCGCGTCGTCTCGGTGGGCCGGCCTCGACAGGCGCCGCCATGCGACCCATGCCCGCTGCTTGGCGTTCAGGGCGTGCCGGCGGGCGGGGCGCCCGCTCGTTTCCAGCAGTGCGGCAAGCGCCGGGACGTCGGTGTCGGCGGTCATCGACACCCGTGGAAGCAGCAACGGGTCGTCCCGCTCTGTGCTCGCGAACCGCTTCATGGTGCACGCGGACTCGTAACCCGCGGCGGCGACCGCGCCGCGGACCCGACCGTCGTACTCGCCGTACGGGTACGCGAACGAGCACACCGGCACCCCCAGCCTGTCGCGCAGCGCACGTCTGGAGGTGGTCACCTCCTCCCGGATGGCGGGGATGGGTAGCCGGTCGAGCTCGGGGTGGGTGTGGCTGTGGGCCCCGCATTCGACCCCGGCCGCGGCGACCTCCTCGAGTTGTGACCAGGTCAGCAGTGCTCGGTCACCCTCCCCCTCCGCCCGCATCCACCCGCTCGTCGCCCCCACGTAGGCGGTGGGCACGTAGAGCGTCGCGGTGAAGCCGTACCGGCGCAGCAGGGGGAGCGCCTCGGTGTGGAAGTCGCCGTACGCGTCATCGAAGGTGAGCACCACTGCCTTGCCGTCCGGTGCCGCGCGTCCGCCCCGCCGCGTCGCGGTGAGCTCGCTGACGGTCAGCGACCGGTACCCCCGCTGCGAGAGGTATGTCAGGTGGGCCGCGAACCGGGCCGGGTGCAGCGTCCAGGGCCGGAACCCGGGGCTCACCGACCCGGGTTCCCGGCAGACGCTGTGATACATCAAGATCGGGACTGGTGTTGTCATGAGACGTCCCGGAGTCGTCGCTGCACCCGTCGGCTCCGCAGGTAGGCCGCGGGGCCAGCGAGCATGCCGCGCCGCTGGGCGCGGGTCAGCTCCGGTGGATAGGCGCTGCTCATCGAGGCGGTGCGCACCGACGTCGCCCCGAACAGGTCGCGCAGGGCGGTCGGGGCAAGCCGCATGAGTACGGCGAGACGACGCGGGTCGCGCAGCAGCGCGCGGGTGTAGAAGGCACCCACGCCCTCCCCGTAGCCGTGCAGCTGTCGGGCGAGGTCGCCCATGCCCTCGTAGTGCCGGTGCCGGACCAGGGCGCTCGGTCGGTAGACGAAGGTGTGCCCGGCGAGCATGAGATCGCAGATGGCCGCCGTGTCCTCGGCGCCGCGCGTCGGTGTCCCCGCCCCCATCCCCACGTCGAACCCACCGAGCGCGGTGAGTACGTCGCGGTCGAAGGCCATGTTGCCGCCGGCGCCGAACGGAGGCAGTGGGTAGAGCGGGTGCTGTCGGCGGTGCGAGTCGACGTCGAAGACGGCCTGCCTGAAGCCGCGGCCTTTGCTGTGCCCGCCGAACTCCTCGAACCAGCGCTGCGCCTGGGAGTCCAGCGCCACGGGCAAGATCATGCCGCCGGCCCCTGCCACGTGGGGGGCGGCCCGGAAGCCGCGGGCCATCTCGGCGAGCCAGTACCGGTCGGGGATCTCGTCGTCGTCCAGGTAGCAGACGAGGCTGCCCTCAGCGGCCCGCAGGCCCGCGTTGCGCGCCCACGACAGGCCCGGCCGGGGCTCCACGACCCGCCGCAGCGGCACCGGAAACCTCCGCTCCCGGACCAGGCGTGCCAGTGCGTCGGTGGTTGGCGCGTTGTCGACCACGATCACCTCGTAGCTCGGGTACTCCTGACCCTCGAGGGCGGTCAGGCACCCCGGGAGCCGGCTCGCGCGGTCGCGGGTGCAGACGATCACGCTGATCGGCGGCGCGGCGGCCAGGACCGCGGCCCGGCCCCGGAGGTACGGCGAGAGGGCGGCGAGCCGCAGCCCGTCCGGCGGGAGGCGGCTCGGCGGCGCCTCCCGCGCGTCTGTGCACCTCTCGGCCACCGCCGCCCGCACGGCCGGCCAGAGCGCGCGGGCCAGCTCCGCCGCGGTGATCCCGCCGTCCCCCAGCGGAAGCTCGACGGCCCCGAGCGGCTCGGTGTGTAGGCGGACGAGGACCCAGGCGGAGCCGTACCGCCGTCCGGTCGCCTCGTCCACGGCGGCGATGTGCGGCAGCCCATGGCTGAGCTCCACGTCGCACATCCTCGCCGGTCGCAAGGCCCCGCCCGATTCCGCGGGAGCCGGGGACAGCGAGCCTGCCGCCGAAGGCGCCTTCGCATGGCCTGGAGACGCGTGACCGAAGAGTGTCGGCACCTCTCACCTCCCCGCCGGGATGTCGGTCCGAGCACCGCTCGCCGGGGCGGGCCGCGGGATGCCCGCGCCGCGGGTCCGCACGCTCTCCGCCGCGAAACCCGCGCTGGCGGCCGCCAACCCGGCCACGATCGTCGCGGCCCTGGCGTACGCGCCGCTCCTCCCCAGGAGTGCGTCCCCCAACTCCCTGGCCGCCGCGGCGGGCAGGGTCCGCGCGTGGGTGCGCTCGGTGGACATGCCCTCCTGGTGGCCGACGAGCCTGGCCAGCTCCGCCTTTCCCCGCCCCTCCACGTAGCAGCGGGTGAGGAAGAAGCGCAGGTTGGACCGGCTCGGCGGGACCTTGTGGGCGGCGACGGCGGTCGGTTCATGCAGCCAGATGCTGCCAGGCCAGGCGCGCCGCGCGCGCAGGCAGAAGTCGGTGTCCTCCGGCGCCGACCGGCTGCCCGTCTTGCCGAAGCCCTCGCGAAAGCCGCCGGCCGCGTCGAAGACCACCCGGCGCACGGACATGTTCGTCGTCCACACGTTGCGCACCGGTCCACCGGTCCGTGGCAGTCCGCGGTAGGACACGCCCACGACCCACCCGAACTCTTCCGGGAACCAGTACGGGCGGCCGCGCAGCCACAGTGGCTCGAGCCCTCCGCCGACGCCGATGACGGCCAGATTCTCATACGGATCCGTGAGGTGCTCCAGCCAGCCGGGTCTGGCCACCGCGTCGTCGTCGAGGAACGCCAGCAGCTCACCCGTGGCCGCCCGCGCGCCCTCGTTACGGGCGGCCGAAGCGCCGCGCACACCGTCGTTGGCCAGGCTGTGCACGTGCGGGAACTCGCTGCGGACGCGGCGCAGCATGTCGGGGTTGTGATCGACCACGACGATGGTCTCGACCCCTCGGAGGCCCTGGGCGTCGACCGAGCGGACGGCGTCGAGGAGATCATGCCAACGCGCGCTGTCATGCGTGCAAATGATGACTGATACGTCCCGCTTCACCGCGCTCACCGCCCCTCCACCTCCTCGGCGAGTTCGGCGCTTGCGCCCACCGCCGCCGACGGCGCAGCCAGACGGACGAAGTGGTGGTCCACCTGGCGACCGGCGAGCGCCGGCGCGGGCGACAGGCGGCGTCGCCGCCCGCGCTCACGGACAATCGTCGTCACCACCCGCGCCCCGTCCGCCAGCGTGCGCAGGTTGCTCACGCCGGTGAGGCGCTCACGCTCGTAGCTCGCCACCTCGGCGACGACGAGACCGGCACTGGCGAAACGGAGCGTCATCAGGGTCTCGATCTCGAAGCCGTCCCCCGCACAGGCCGCCCGTCGGCCGGTGGCGGACCGTCGACATCGAGCCGCAGCGCGGGGAGATGACGTCGCCAGAAAGCGTTGTAGCCGTAACACAGGTCGGTGTAGTGCGTACGGAAGAGCGTGTTCACCATCGCGGTGAGTCCGCCGTTGCCGAGCCGGCGGAGGCGGGTGATGTCCGCGCTCCCGCCGCCCTCGACGAACCTCGAGCCCTTCACATAGTCCGCCCCCCGCTGAAGGGCCGCGACGTAGCGCGGGATCTCCGCTGGGTCGGTGGAACCGTCCGCGTCGAGGGCGACGACGATGTCGCCGTGGCTGGACGCGAAGCCGCACGCCAGAGCGTTACCCTTGCCCGTCCGGCTCTGCTGGACGATCGTGACGTCCGGGCGCAGCGCCCTCGCGACATCGACCGTGGCGTCGACGGACCCGCCGTCGACCAGGATCACCTCGAACACGTCGGCCGGCAGGCGCGCGAAGACATGCGGGAGATTGCGAGCTTCGTTCAGGGCAGGAATGACGACCGTGACCCGCCAGTGCGTGTCCGGCCAAGACAGCGAGCCCCCCATAGGCCCCCCCAATGGCTCGACGGGCGCCGGATTCGCCACTCGCTCCCCGCCGGCCAGGCGACCACACACAGCCGTCGGATCATCACTTCGCCCCGAAAGACCCCCCTTGGGCCCCATCGACCCTTTATCGGCCCCTCGCGAGTGAGCGTTACACGATTCCCGAAAACTTTTCTGTGCGCGATTCTTCGGTTACGGACAGCAGTCACTGCCGACCCCCTGGCCACCACGGCACGCACCCAGCCCCGTGGCCGAATTGGCGAACGGGTCGCCCGGAGGGTGATGATGTGGAGCACCCTCGGCGGGTGCCCCGGCGGCTGTCGCCGATGCCGCCGCTCGACACGCGCCTCGGCGCTCTTCATGGGGGACACGTCGTGACACACGTAGACCAGCGAGCGGGCGACGGATTCCGGCTCGCCCTCACACGGCTCGCCGTTCGCGGGACACGCGCCCTGTACAGCGCCGTCGAAGACTCACCGTTCGCGGCGGTGCTGCGCACCCGTGCCGTCCGTTGGTGCAAGAGCAAGCTGACACGGATGCCGGCCGAAGCGGTCGGCGGCGTGCTGGACGCGCTGGACGCCGCGGGCTGCCGGGCGTGGGTGGCCGGGGGGTGGGGCGTCGACGCGCTGCTGGGACGGCAGACACGGACCCACTACGACCTCGACGTCGTGATCGAGTCCGGCGACGGCGTCGAGGAGCGGGCCAAGGCGGCGCTGGCCGCCTGCGGGTTTCGCGCGGACAAGGACGAGTTCAACCCTGGGCTGGCGATGCCGCAACGCTGGATCATGGACGACGACCGCGGTCACATCGTCGACCTGCTGCCGGTCGACCTCGCAGGGCCACCCTTCTCTCCGACGGCCGCCGCGCCCTCCGACACCACGGACGCCGGCCGGCCCGGCACCGAGCCGGCCGGCCCGGCTCCGAGCGACAGGTTCACCCGTGGCATCATCGCCGGCCGCGAGGTGCCCTGCCTGTCCGCCACCATGCAGCTGACCCTGCATCACGGGTACACCCCGCGGGAAACCGAGCCCGCCGACCTCCGACTGCTGCGGGAACGCGCCGCCCTTTCCACCCCGGTGAGGTCGGCGTGACCGGCTCGCGGCTCCGCCGCGCCGGCCAGCACCTCGCCGCTCCGGTCGTCCGGTCGCGTGCGGCCGTAGCGCGCTGGCTGCACCCCGCCAGCGCGTTGATCATCCCCACATTGGAGGCGGGGCCGGCGGTCGCCGGCTGGACCGGAAGGCGACGCATCGACTTCGATGGCGCGCCCCTCCACGTCACCGTGATGTACCCCTTCCTGCCGGCGCCACAGCTGGATGGGCAGGTCGAGGACCAGGTAAGAGATATCGCCGCGGGCACGCCCGGGTTCTCGTTCTCCTTGGCCCACGTGGACCAGTTTCCCGGTGTGTATTACCTCGCCCCCAGCCCCGCCGATCCCTTCGTGACCCTAACCGAACTCGTGCAGGAGCACTGGCCACAGTGTCAGCCGTACGGCGGAATGTTCGACCAGATCACCCCGCACGTCACCGTCGCATTCGGCGAGACACCACCCGCCGATCCCGCACTGCTCCAGCAACGCCTTCCGATTGCCTGCGTCGCGACCGAGCTATGGCTGATCGAGCAGAAGGCCGCCGGCTGGCGCACCAGAAAACGTTTCCCGCTTAGGGCGACCGCCAGCACGCAAAGCGACGAGGCGGACCAGATTCGACGGCGCTAACCGGCCGCTGCCGCCAAAGAGCGGGTCAGCCGCGAGGTCGCGCCATGCCGCCCATGCGCCGGGGCTCGAGTTCACCCTCCAGTCGCGGTGGCCGCGCCCGTGGGTGTTCGTGTCGAACCAACACAGCGCACGCAGGTCCAGCGCGTCGGCGTTGGCGCGTATCCACGCGTGCATGTCGCGAATGTAGGTCGCCTTGTCGCCGGTCTCGTCGGCGGCGGTCTCGCCGATCATGAGGGGCTTGTCCCCGGCGTGAAATCGGAGGAAGTCCCCGAAGATGTCGGCGAAGCTGCGCCAATGGCCACCGTGGCTCGTGGTGTTGTAGCCGTCCACCCCGATCCAGTCCACAAACCGGTCCCCCGGGTAATACGCCTCAGGAGCGTTCTCAGGCGTGTTCGGATGGGAGTCAATGTTCGGGCACCAGACGAACGCGACGTTTTCTACGCGATGGCTATGAAAGATGCGCCAGACACGTCGCCACGCGGCCACGAACGACGTCGGATCGCCGGAGTAGCCGTGGTACCAATTCCCATTCATCTCGATCATCAGCCGCAACAGAATCGGGTACCCGAAGTGCCGCATCCGTGCCGCTTGGCGTGCGATCCAGTCGTCATAGGAACCGTTGAGGACATGTTCGATGGAGCGGCCCTCCACTCCGATGCGTGGCCCGTACCAGCACATCTGCGGCATGCGACGGTGAGCGACGATGTCTCTCTCGCCGTAGTCGGGGAAAGGGTCACTCCAGTTGTAGTACGTGAGCTGAAGGTCATAGCCACGGCCGAGGGCCCGCTCTCGCCGCTCCATCGCCGCCTCGTCGCCGTGCACCCCCGCGAAGTTGGTGTACGCGCCCAGGTAGACGCGCCCCTCGCCCGGCACCCGCGGCCTCTCGCCCCTGCGGAGCACGACAGGCTGCGGCGCCTCGTGTGGGGCCAGCCGAAGCGCCGCAGCCCCGGTGGCCGCGGCCGCGGCGAGGCCCGCGCCAACGAGAAACTCACGCCGTCTCACCCCGCCCAACCCTTCGCTGCGGCGTACACCCGGCCCCCCTGGGCTGGCTCACTTCGCAATCGTACGCAGCTACCGCGCTCACCAGCTTCCCGAGCGTCGAGGATCTGACCGCCGCCGGGTGAAATGCTGAGGCGCTTTCGTCCGATACCCCTGTGACGGCCCGGATCGGCTCGGGCGCGCAGCGGGAAGGGCAAGCGTGGGAGACGACACCAACCTCGACGATCTGCTCGACGGCGACGAGGAGCAGCCTCCGCGGCGGCGCCGCTGGCCCCTGGCCCTCGGCTCCCTCGGCGCTCTCGTGCTGCTCGCCGTCGTGGCCGTCGGCGGGCTGCTGTACGGACTGCAGCGCACGTACGACGCGAACATCCGCCGCGTCCCGCACGCGTTCGCCCCGGTCCCGAGCGCCTCGCCCCGACC